>DATNEO010000100.1:0-2918 GCA_035553035.1 Gaiellales bacterium
GTCGCCGGAGACGCCCTTGGCGTTCACCGAGGATCCGGCCGACGTCACGTGCAGGTCGCCGGAGACCGTGCTGGCCGAGATCTCGCCCGCCACCGGTCCCAGCTCGAGGTCGCCGGAGACGCTGTTGAGGCTGGCCTTCCCGTCGACGCGTTCGACGTCGAGGTCGCCGCTGACGGTCTTCACGATGGCGTCGCCCGCCACCGCCCCCAGCGAGACGTCGCCGGAGGTGGTGTGCACCTTGGCCGTGCCGAAGCGGCCGCGGCCGGCGACGTCGGCGGACACGGTGCTGGAGTCGATCGAGCTGCCGTGTGGCACCGAAATGGCGAACCGCAGCTCGGGCCCGCGGCGCAGCCCGAACAGCGAGCGGCCGCTGGGCGCCTCGACCGACAGCTCCTGGTTCTCGCCGCTGCCGCGCAGCTCCTGCTGGACGTTCTGGGCCGCCTCGATCGATGCCTGGTCGTCACCAAGCGGCGTCACCTCGACCTCGGCGCGCGGCTCGTCCCAGGTGATGATGTCGATGCGTCCGGCCTCGAGCTTCAGGCGCAGGCGCACGGGATTGGGTGTCTGGTAGGTGGTCATGGATGCTCCTCTCTTACGAACGGGCGAAGCCGGTCAGCCGCAGCGTCTGCTGCGAACGGATCGCGGACTGCGGTGTGGAGGTCGCGGTGGGCGTCCGCACCGGCTGCGTCCAGGGCGTGTACATGGCGGCTGCCGCTGCCGGCAGACGGGGGGTGATGGAATCGCGTGGGTCGGTCATGGCTCCTCCGTTCAGCTCGTTGCGTAGCCGGTGATGCGCCGGCCAGGCCCGCCGCTGCTGCGGCCGCGGTCGAGGGCGCGGGAGGTCGCGCGCACCAGCCAGGTGTTCAGCGACACGCCCTCCGCCGCCGCGGCGGCTTCGGCGCGGGTCTTCAGCTGCTCGGGAATGCGCAGCGTGATGCGGGCGGCCTGGGCGTCGTCGCCGGCCGGCTCCGCTTCGTGCGACGACTCCAAGTACGTGAACCCGACGTCGCCTCCCGCCAGCCGCACCTCGATCTGACCGCTGGTGAGCTGGCCGTTCACCTCCAGCGCCGCCTCGGACAGGATGTCCAGAAGCCGCAGGCGCATGGCGGGGTCGAGCGCCCTGCTGAGCTGCTCAGCCACGCGCAGGGTGCCCTCGTCTCCGATGCCGGCTGTCGCGATCAGGTCGGCGCGGAGCGCTTCGATGTGTCCGGCAATATTCATGACGTCATTATGACATCATTATGGCGTCTGTCAAGTGTCAAGGTGACGCCGGTGTAGAATTCGCCCATGCACGACGGACCCGGCGACGCTCCGGTCGAGTCGATTCACTCGGCCGCCGCCAGTGCGCACATCAGCCACGCCGTGATCGCCACCTACGCGGCGGCGGCGGCGATCGAAGTCGCGGGCGTGCATGCGATCGCCGGTGGTCAGCCGGGCGGCGTCGACCCTGACCGCGTCCCCAAGGGTGTTCGCATCAGCTCCGACGGCGACGCCGTCGGGCTGGAGCTGCACCTCGTCACCGAGTGGGGGGCCAGCATCCCGGCCGTGGCCGGCGAGGTCAGCAGCCACGTGCGCGACTACCTGGTGTCGATGATCGAGCTCGAGCCCTCCTCGGTGGCGGTCGTGATCGACGACGTCGCGCCGCCCGCATCATGACCGGCGTCGAGCATCTCAACGGTGCCACCGTCGGCGTCGCGCCGCTGCCGTGCCGCGACTGCATGTGGTGGCAGACGCGGCCCGCCGGCAAGCCGGGCGACCGACGGCGGTGGAAGCGGGAGCTCGAGGACGACTTCGGGCCATGGGGCAAGCTGTACGTCGAGGACGACCGCGTGATCGGGCTGATCCAGTACGGCCCCAGCGACCGGTTCGCCCGCGCCCGCCATCTCCCGGCCGGGCCACCCGGCCGCGACGCGGTGCTGGTGACGTGTGCCTACCTGACCGACGCCCACAGCCCGTGGGTGCTGCAGAGCCTGTTCCTGGCCGCGATCGGGGAGTGCCGCGACCGCGGGCTGCCGGCCCTGGAGGCGTTCGGCTACCGGTTCCCGCCGGACGAGGGGTTCGCCGCCCGGTTCCTCGGCCACCGCACGATCTTCCCCGCTGACTTCCTACGCGACCTCGGCTTCCACCCGCAGCGCGGCGCCGGGCGCGTCTCGCTGGAGCGGCTGGATCTGCGCGCCATCGAGCGGGCTCCGGATGAGAGCCGCCTGGCTCGGCTGCGGAGCCGTCTGGCCGTGGTGCCGGCGACCCCGGCTGGCGTTCGGTGAACCACCGGTGCACAATCGACGAATGACCGATCGCAGGCCAGGAAGGGATCCCAGCACGGAACATCTGTCCGATCACGGACTGCTCGCGCTCACGGCGCGAGGCGATCGGGACGCGTTCGCCCGTCTGTACGACATGTACGGCGGCGCGGCCTACGCGCTCGCCTTGCGCATCGTGCGTGACCGCGAGCTGTCGGCGGACGTGGTGCAGGATGCCTTCCTGAGCGTCTGGAGGCAGGCATCGACGTTCGACCCCGCGCGTGGCCAACCATCGAGCTGGATACTGACATTGACCCACCACAAGGCCGTCGACACCGTGCGCCGCGAGCAGCGGCGCCGCGCCGAGGCGCTCGACGAGGCGCGCGAGAGCGTCGACCCCGCTCCCGCCGTGGAGCAGCAGGCCTGGCAGAGCGTTGCCCGCGACCAGGTGCGGTCGGCGATGGCGAAGCTGCCCGATCCTCACCGCGAGGTGCTCGAGCTGGCCTACTTCGCCGGATACTCCCAGTCCGAGCTGGCCGAGCGGCTGGCGCTGCCGATCGGCACGGTCAAGAGCCGCACCTTCGCCGCCATGACCGCACTACGCGAGCTGTTGGCCCAGTCGGGCCTGAACCCGGAGCATGAGTGGAACACGTCGACGAGCTGATCTCGGGCTACGCC
>DATNEO010000101.1:0-29040 GCA_035553035.1 Gaiellales bacterium
GCGCGCGGCGTGTCCAGCTGCTCGATCACCCCGTTGCTCATCACGGCAACGCGGTCGGACATCGACAGCGCTTCCTCCTGGTCGTGGGTGACGTAGATGAACGTGATGCCGACCTGATCCTGGATCCGCTTCAGCTCGATCTGCATCTCCTTGCGGAGCTTCAGGTCGAGGGCGCCCAGCGGCTCGTCAAGCAGCAGCACCCGGGGGTTCATGACCAGCGCCCGCGCCAGCGCCACCCGCTGCTGCTGCCCTCCCGAAAGCATCGCCGGCCGGTGCGAGTCGCGGCCGGTCAGCTGTACCAGCTCCAGCGCCTCGCCGGCCTTGGCGCGGCGCTCGCGCCGGGACACCTTGCGCTGCTTCAGCCCGTAGCAGACGTTGTCCAGGATCGACATGTGCGGGAACAGGGCGTACTGCTGGAACACGGTGTTCACGTCGCGGCGGTAGGGCGGGATCCCGACCGCATCGGAGCCGCCGATCAGGAGCTCTCCCTCGTCGGGCTGCTCGAAGCCGGCGATCATGCGCAGCGAGGTGGTCTTGCCGCAGCCGGACGGCCCCAGCAGCGAGAGGAACTCGCCCTTGCGCACCTTCAGCGAGACGCCGTTGACCGCCACCAGGGTGCCGAAGCGCTTGGTGATGGCCCGGAACTCGACGTCGTAATCGATGATCTGGTCGCTCATGCGGGCGCCTACGCTACCGAATCGCCGCCACCCCGGGAACCGTTGCGGTCGGTCCTCGGTCCAAGCGGGCATGAGGACGGTGATCGCGATCACGCTGGCGGTGCTCGCCGCTGGGTGCGGATCGGCTCCCGCGGCCGCGACGCGGCCGCCGGCAGCTGCGCGGCATGTCACGCACGCACGCGCAGTGCACGCCGTCGCGCTGCGGGCTGGAGTGAGCGGTGGCCGCGCGTACGCGCGGGCGGTCTGGTGGGGTGGCGTGCCGGCCTGCTACGCGCTGGCGCCGGTGCGTGTCGCCCGCCACGGCACCACCATCACGGTCGACCTGCGCGAGGGGTCGATCGCCCATCCCGGGACGGCCTGCATCGAGCTGGCCATGCGAAAGGCGGTGCGCGTCTCGCTGGGCGCGCTCGAGCCGGGCAGCTACCTGGTGGTGGCCGGCGGCCGCACCGCTCGCGTGCAGGTGTGACCGGGGCTCAGGTGGCCTCTGCCAGCTGCGCCTTGCGTACGGCCCCGCTGATCGCGATCGCGTCGCGCTTGCCCCGGTAGTTCTGGTAGAGGATGTTCACGGCCATCAGCCCGATCGCGATCAGGAAGATCATCGAGCCGATCACGTTCACCTGCACCGGCACGCCGGTGCGGGCGGCGCCGTAGATGAACAGCGGGAACGTGATGTCGGGACCGGCGTTGAACTGGGTGATCACGAAGTCGTCGATCGACAGCGCGAACGCCAGCATGGCGGCGGCAAGCACCCCCGGCATGATCAGCGGCAGCGTGATCTTGCGGAACGTCGTGAACTCGTTGGCGTAGAGGTCCATGGCCGCTTCCTCCATGCGGCGGTCGAACCCGTAGATGCGCGCCTTCACCGTCACCACCACGTAGCTGATGTTGAACATGATGTGCGCGATCAGGATGGTGGTGAGTCCGCGGTTGAAGCTGATCGAGATGAACAGCGTCAAGAGCGACGAGCCCATCACGATCTCGGGCGTGGCCATCGGCAGGAAGATCACGAAGTTGGTGACGCTGCGCCCGCGGAAGCTGTAGCGGGCCAGCGCCAGCGCCATCAGGGTGCCCAGGATGGTGGCGATGATGGTCGACAGGAACGCGATCTTCAGCGACAGCACGACCGCGTCCTGGATGCCCGGCGTCGCGAACGGATGCTGCCAGGCGGCGGTCGAGAACTTGTGCCAGGTGAAGTTGAACCGGCCCGGCGGGTCGTTGAAGCTGAACAGGATCACGACCGCGATCGGCACCAGCAGGTACAGGAATGCCAGTCCCGCGAACACGTTCAGCAGCTGGTAGCGGACCTTGGCCCAGAAACGGCTGGGCGCCTTGCGGGACTGCGCCGTCTCCTGCTGCGCCCCCGTGGCCGGGGTGACCTCGGTGCCGGCTGCCATCAGGCCAGGTCCTCCGTGCCCAGGATGCGGGCGTAGATGATCACGAACACCATGATCCCGGCCATCAGCGTGAACGAGAGCGCCGCGGCCGATGGGTAGTCGTTGAACGTCAGGAACTTGCTCTGGATCACGTTGCCGATCATGGTGGTCTGGGTCGAGCCCAGCAGGTAGGCGTTGATGTAGTCACCGATGGCCGGGATGAACGTCAGCAGCGTGCCGGCGAAGATGCCCGGCAGCGACAGCGGCAGCGTCACCTTCATGAACGCGCGCGGACGGTTGGCGTACAGGTCGAGCGCGGCCTCGAGCAGCCGTTTGTCGATCTTCTCGAGGCTGACGTAGAGCGGCAGCGTCATGAACGGCAGGTAGTTGTACGTGATGCCGGTGACCACCGCCAGCGGCGTTGCCAGCAGCCGCTGGCCGGATGTGAACCCGAGCTTGTCGGTGGCCGTCAGGATGCCGAGCGACCGAAAGGTGCTGGTGACGATGCCGTGGTCGGCCAGGATCGTCTCCCAGGCCAGCGTGCGGATCAGGTAGTTGGTGAAGAACGGCGCGATCACCAGCATCAGCAAGAAGTTCTTGTACCGGCCGCCGCGGAACGCGATCACGTAGGCCAGCGGGTAGCTGATGCAGAACGCCAGGGCGGTGGCCGAGGCGGCGTAGATGATCGAGCGGATGAACTGCTCCTTGTTCTGACGGATCGCGTCGCCGTAGTTGGCGAACCGGTACACCTGGTTGAAGCCGTCCAGCAGGTTCCCCGTGCGCAGGGACATGTCCAGCAGGTAGTACATGGGCACAAAGAAGAAGATCGCCAGCCACACCATGCCAGGCAAAAGCAGTGGATAGGCGGGCGCGGAACGGAACAGCCGGGTGACCCTGGACATCGCTTAGGCGGTGCCCGTCAGGTCGGCGAACAGGGTGTTGAACTGGGTCTCTTCACTCGCGGACAGCGACTTGAACACGTGCGCCTTGTCCAGGGTCGACTTGGGCGGGAAGATCAGCGGGTTGTTCGCCACCTTGGGGTCGCCCGCGAGGCCGATCGAGGGATCGCCCTTCTTCAGCACGTCGGCCGCGCCGTTGACCGGGCAGATGTAGTTGACCCAGTCCTCCACCAGCGCCGCGATGTTGGGCTGGTAGTAGTAGTTCATCCACAGGTGCGCGTTGTAGGGGTTCTTCGCGTGCTTGGGGATCATCATGTTGTCGGTCCAGAGCATGCAGCCCTCGTCCGGCACCACGAACTTGAGGTGCGGGTTGTCGGGCAGCAGCTGCACCATGTCGCCGGACCACACCATCGCAGCCGTGAGGTCGCCGTTGGCCAGGTGGTTCGAGTAGTCGTTGCCGTAGAAGGCGCGGATCTGGCCGTTGTCGACGTAGGGCTTGATCGCGTCGTGGGCCTTCTGCGCGTCGGCGGTCGTGCACTTGGACGGATCGATCCCCAGGTTCAGCATCACCAGGCCGAACGTGTCGCGCATCTCGGTCAGCAGGCTGACCTTGCCCTTGAACTTGGGATCCCAGAGGTCGCTGACGGTGGTCAGGTCACGGCCGGTCAGCTCGCTGTTGTAGCCGATGCCGGTCAGTCCGGACTGCCAGGGCACGAGGAACTCGTCGTTGGGGTCGATCGAGCGGCCGTGGTAGGTGGGCAGCAGGTTCGACTTGACGTTGGGCAGGATGTCCCACTCGAGCGGCTCGACGTAGCCGAACTGCACCCACTTGCCGGCCATCCAGTCGGTCAGCGTGACCATGTCGCGGCCGATGTCCTGGCCGGCCTGCAGCGTCGCCTGAAACTTCCCGAAAAACTCCTCGTTGTCGTTGATGTCCTCGATGTAGTTGGTGTGGGTCTTGTACTTGGCGTCGAACATGTCGATCGAGGGGTGGCGGTGGTTCTTCTCGTCGATGTAGAGCGTCCAGTTCGACCAGTTCCAGTCGGGGGAGACGGTGTGCGGGTACTTGACCGCAGCGGCGGAAGAGCCTGGGTTCTGGGTGCTGGCGCCGCCCACCGAACCGCCGCAGGCGGCCAGCAGGTTGGCCGCGGCAAGCGAGCCTCCGGCAAGGCCGACACGGCGCATGAAGTCTCGCCGGGTGAGGGCGCCACGCGCAAAGGCGAGGGCCTCGATGTCGGCGCGGGAGCCTCGGGGCTCGTTGGTCATAGTTGCTCCTCCAGGGTAGGCACTTCTCGGGTGTCGGTGATGACGAAGGTGTGCTCGGGATCCCACAGCACACCCACCTTCTGGCCGGGCGCGACACGCTCTGCGCCCCGGCCCACGTTCTGCGCGAACACGGTCAGCTCGTCGCCGGCCGCGGTCTCGATGATGTACTGGGTGCTGACGCCGATGTAGCTGACATCCTTGACGGTGCCCTCGAGCCGGTTGGCGTCGCCGGCTCCGTCTCCGCTGCCGTTGGCCACGATCCGCATCTTCTCGGGCCGCACGCCGATCCGCAGCTCCTTGTGCCCGCCCTCCAGGCTCTCCTGTGGCACGCGGGCGACGGTGCCCTCGTGCAGCTGCACGGTGCCGGGCCCGGTGACGGTCGCCCAGACCATGTTGGAGACACCCAGGAACCCGGCCACGAATGCCGTGCGCGGCTGCTCGTAGAGCTCGCCTGGAGGGCCGATCTGCTCGACCTGGCCCTGGTTCATGACGGCGATCCGGTCGGCCATCGTCATGGCCTCTTCCTGGTCGTGTGTGACGTGGATGAAGGTGATGTTGACCTCGGTCTGGATCCGCTTCAGCTCGATCTGCATCTGCTTGCGGAGCTTCAGGTCGAGCGCGCCCAGCGGCTCGTCGAGCAGCAGCACCCGCGGCTTGTTGATGAGCGCCCTGGCCAGCGCCACGCGTTGCGCCTGACCGCCGGACAGCTGCGTCGGCTTACGCCGCTCGAAGCCGGCCAGCTGCACCAGCTCCAGCATCTCGCCCACCTGCTGTGCGATCTGGTGCTTCGAGCCGCCGCCGCGCTGTCGGATGCCGAATGCGACGTTGTCGAAGATGCTCATGTGCGGGAACAGCGCGTAGTTCTGAAAGACGGTGTTCACCTCGCGCTTGTACGGGGGCAGGCCGGTGACGTCCTGCTCTCCCAGGTAGACGGTGCCGGCGGTCGGCTCCTCGAAGCCGCCGATCATCCGCAGCGTGGTCGTCTTACCGCAGCCGGAGGGGCCGAGCAGGGCCACGAAGCCGCCACGGTCGAAGGACAGCGACAGCTCGTCGACCGCCTTCACGTCACCGAACTGCTTCGTCACCCGCTCGAGGCGGACATCAGGCTGCTCCACGCAAAGCTCCCTCCCAGCGATGGCCGGCGTGTTCGTGGCTTCGGAGCGACGGACCGTGGGGGGCTCGACCGCCATCGACACGCAGAAACATCGGGAGTGTACAGACGGATCGCCGCGCTGTATATCCAAGCGGTCACAATCCCGGTGGCGATGAGTTTGGCGCCCGCTCAGGCCATGACCATGGCCATCAGCGCCTTCTGGGCGTGGAGGCGGTTCTCGGCCTCGTCCCAGGCGGCCGATCCGGGGCCGTGCAGCACCTCGTGGGTGATCTCCTGGCCGTAGTGCGCGGGCAGGCAGTGCAGCACGACGTGGCCGGGTGCTGCCGACGACAGCAGCGCGCGGTTGACCTGGTAGGGCGTCAGATTGGAGACGCGCTGGTCGCGCTCGGCCTCCTGGCCCATGCTCGTCCAGACGTCGGTGGCGACCGCGTCGGCGCCGACCACCGCCTCCAGCGGATCGTCGGTGACCGTCACCGCGCCGGCGGCGGCCACGACGGCGAGGTCAGGCTCGAACCCGAGCGGCGTGGCCACGCGCACCTCCATGCCCAGCATGCCGGCGGCCGTGATCAGCGAGTGGCAGACGTTGTTGCAGCCGTCGCCGACCCAGGCCAGCGTGCGCCCGTCGAGATCGCCCAGCCGCTCGCGCAGCGTCTGGACGTCGGCCAGCGCCTGGCAGGGGTGGTGGAGATCGGTGAGGCCGTTGATGACCGGCACGCAGGCGGCTGCGGCCAGCGCCTCGACCTCCGCGTGCACCCCGGCCCGGATCATTATGGCGTCGACGTATCGTGACAGGACGATGCCCGTGTCCTCGATCGACTCCCCGCGACCCAGCTGCATCTCCGACGCCGACAGCACCACCGCGCTGCCGCCCAGCTGGCCGATGCCGACCTCGAACGAGACGCGGGTGCGTGTCGACGGCTTCTGGAAGATCATGGCCAGCGTGCGGCCGGGCAGCAGCCGGTGCGGGACGCCGCGCCCCTGCAGCATCTTTAGGTGGTCGGCGAGATCGAGCAGCTCGCTCAGCTGGTCGCGGTCGAGCTGGTCGACCGAGAGCAGGTCGCGGCCGGCGAGGGCGGCGGGGGTGGGGGCGAGCACGGCCATGGACGCAAAAGTATGCCACAAATATGCATGAGTATGCAATGCGGTACGATCGGTCGATGCCCGGGATCGCGCTGGCAACCGACCGGCGAGAGCAGTTCGTCGACGTGACGGAGGCGGTGGCCGTGGCCGTTGCCGAGCTGGGCGTGACGGACGGCGCGGTGCTGCTGCACGTGCCGCATACGACGGCGGCGGTGACCATCAACGAAGGGTTCGACCCGGACGTGGCCGCCGATGTCGTGGACGTGCTGGCACGGCTGGTGCCGCGCGATGACGGCTACGCGCATCTCGAGGGCAACTCCGATTCGCACGTGAAGTCGATCATGGTCGGTTGCTCGCAGCTGCTGGGCGTGGCCGGCGGTACGCCGGTGCTGGGTCGCTGGCAACGCATCTTCTTCTGCGAGTTCGACGGCCCGCGGCAGCGGCAGCTGCTGGTGCTCCGCGTCTGAGCGACCGATATCGGCCCCCGTTTCGGGGGATGCGGTATAGCCCGCGATCGGCGATAACGCGAGCAGGAGCTCGTCGGCTCCGCTCCCCCCTCCCCCCGAGGTGCACCATGGTACGACGCGGACCCTCCCTTCCGCGCCGACATCGCGCGGTACTGCTGCTGGCTCTCGTGATCGGCCTGGTTGCGGCCGCGCCTGCCTACGCGATGCCCTACGTGCCCCACGTGACGCGACCGGCGTCGCACGCCACCAGGACGCTGACGGTGAAGATGGTGCGGAAGCCGGCGGCCTACGTGCACGTCACCAGGGCCTCGTTCTCGTGGAGGCACACCGGCACGGTCCGCCGCACGACGTGCAAGCTGGACTCCCGGAGGGGGTCGTCGTGCAGGCACGGCAGGATCAGCTACCGCAGGCTCGCGGCCGGCCATCACAAGTTCGTGCTAACGGTGAGAGGCACCTCGTCGCGCCGCACGATCACGGTCAGGTGGCTGGTCGATCTCGATGCGCCGCTGCCGCCGACGTCCGTGCTGGGCGGTTCCACCACGTGGAGCACGACGCCGGTGACGCTGACGGCGGCCGGAGGCAGCGACGCCACCAGCGGGCTTGCCGGCTACCAGTACCGGGTGTCGGTGAACGGCGGCGCATGGCGCTCTCCGGTGCTGCGGAATCCGGCTGCCATCGGAATCGAGGGGTCCTCGATCGTCCAGTTCCGAAGTGTCGACAGGGCCGGCAATACGTCGAGCTGGGTGCCGTCCGTTCCCGGGCCCGACAACACGGTCAATATCGACAACACGCCTCCGGCCGTGCCGACGCTGACGGGAGCGTCGCCGCTCTGGCAGGACGTGCCATCGGTGACCGTGAACGCGAGCGGCGGAGCGGACGCCGGTTCCGGGTTTGCCGGCTTCGGCTACCGACTCTCCACCGATGGCGGCACAACCTGGAGCCCGGAGGTTTCGGGGACCGGAGTGACCGTGTCAGCGGAGGGCTCGACGCTGGTGCGCTTCCGAAGCTACGACGTGGCCGGCAACGCGTCGCCGTGGGCCACGGCCCCGGTCATGATCGACCGGGCCGACCCCACCGATCCGGTGGTCAGCGGCGGGTCGCCAGCGTGGCAGAGCGTGGCGTCCCTGCACCTGACGGCGGCCGGGTCGGGCGACACGGGCTCGGGTGTCGCCACGTATCAGCGGGAGACGTCGATCGACGGCGGAACCACCTGGTCGGCGCCGGCGAACGCGGCCAGCCTGACGGTGACGTCGCAGGGCGAGACGCTGGTGCGGTTCCGCGCGGTCGACGTGTCCGGCCGGTTCAGCAACTGGGTGACGGGGATTGCGCGCATCGACCACACCGCCCCGGTCAAGCCGACGCTGACGGGTGGATCGCCGGCGTGGCAGGACGTGGCGTCGGTGGACGTGGCCGCGACCGGGACGGCAGACACGGGTGGCTCCGGGTTCGACCACCTCAGCTATCGCACGTCCACGGACGGCGGCACGACCTGGGGTTCCGAGACGCCCGGGACGCAGGTGAAGGTGTCCAGCGAAGGCGCCACGCTGGTGCAGTTCCGAGAGTGTGACTTCGCCGGGAACGTGACACCGTGGGTGAGCGCGTCGGTCAACATCGACCGGGCCGATCCCACCGACCCCGTGGTCGCGAACAGTTCGACCACGTGGCAGAGCGTGGCATCGATCAACCTCGTGGCGAGCGGCTCCACCGACTCGCCCGGCTCCGGCATCGCCCACTACGAGCGGCAGGTCTCGACGGACGGCGGCGCCACCTGGGGGGCGACCTCGACCGGTGCGTCGCGGTTGGTGACGGCCGAGGGCGAGACGCTGGTGCGTTTCCGCGCGGTGGACGTGTCCGGCAAGACCAGCAACTGGGTGGTCGCGACGGCCCGGATCGATCGCACCGAGCCGACCGACCCGAACGTGAGCAGCGCCGGCGCCGGCTGGCAGAACACGACTGCGCTGCCGCTGAGCGCGTCCGGGTCGAGCGACAGCGGCGGCTCCGGACTGGTCGGATACCAGAGCGAGACGTCCACGAACGGGGCGCCGTACACGTCGCCGGTGCTGGGCGCGAGCCTGTTCGTTACCACCGACGGCGTGACGGTGGTGCGGTTCCGGTCGATCGACGGGGCGGGGAACACCTCGGCGTGGAGCCAGGTGACGGCGAGGCTGGATTCGTCTCCGCCGTCGGATCCGACCGTGACCGGAGCGTCGCCGGGGTGGGTGAACTCGGCGTCGGTGGTGGTGACGGCGTCCGGATCGGCCGACCTCTGGAGCGGCCTCGGCGCCTACCAGTCGCAGATGTCCACGGACGGCGGGGCGCTGTGGTCGCCGCTGGTGTCGGGCAGCCGGGCGACGGTCACCGGAGAGGGATCGACCGTGGTGCGGTTCCGCGCCTCGGACAACGTCGGCAACACGTCGAACTGGGTGTCCGTGACGGTCAACGTCGACCGCACCAAGCCCAGCGCGCCCGTGACGGTGACCGGCGGCTCGGCGGCGTGGCAGAACGTGGCGTCGGTCACGGTGACGGGTTCCGGGGCGACGGATCCGGTGGGCGGAGCGGGGCTGTCGGGCTATGAGACGCGGACGTCTCCGGACGGGGTGACGTGGTCCGCGCCGGTGGCCGGTGCCTCGGCCACCATCTCGAACGAGGGCCAGGCCTACGTGCAGGTGCGGTCGGTGGACGGCGCCGGGAACGTGTCGGACTGGGCGCCGGCGGCGCCGACCGCGGGCAGCACGGTCAAGATCGACCGTACGAACCCGACGGCACCGACGGTGACGGGAGGCTCGGCGAGCTGGCGCACGAGCGCGCCGGTGACGGTGTCGGCCGCGGGCAGCACGGATGCGGGCAGCGGGATCCTCAGGTACGAGTACGAGACGTCGACGAACGGTGGGGTCAGCTGGGCCGGCCCCACGACTGGAGCGACCGTGCCGATCTCGAGCGAGGGGCAGACGCTGGTGCAGTTCCGGTCGGTGGACAACGTGTCGCGGGTGTCGCCGTGGGTACAGGTGCAGGTGCGGATCGACACGGTGAAGCCGAGCGCTCCGGCGGTGTCGGGTGGCAGCCTGACGTGGAAGAACGTGACGCAGATCGCGATCTCGGCGTCGGGATCGACCGACCAGGCGGGTGGGTCAGGCTTTGCCGGCTACCAGTACCAGGTGTCGACGAACGGCGGGGTGACCTGGACGGCGGCCGCGGCGGGCAACAGCTTCACGGCATTGAACGAGGGGCAGACGCTGGTGCAGTTCCGGTCGGTGGACAACGCCGGCAACGTGTCGGCCTGGACGCCAGCCGTGAACGGGGCCGCGAATACGGCACGGATCGACCGCAGCGCGCCGAGCGCGCCGACGGTGACGGGTGGCAGCGGCGCGACGAACTGCTTCCGGCGAAGGAACGTGTCCGCATCGGGCAGCAGCGACGGGGTCGGGTCGGGCGTGGCGCACTACCAGTACCGCGTGTCGCCGGACAACGGCGTGACGTGGGGCGCGACGACCTCGGGATCATCGGTGAAGCTCGCGACGCGCGGGGTCTACGTGGTGCAGTTCCAGGCGGTCGACAACGTCGGGCTGTTGTCGGCCTGGGCGCCGCCAGCGCCGGTCACGGCGAACACGGTCTGTATCCGCTGACGCGGCGCAGGCGGCGCATGACCGTCGTCGGGTCGAGGCTGGCCGCAGCGCCGATCTCGCGCAGCGAGTAACCGGCTCCGCGGGCAGCGGCCAGATCGGGCAGCACGGCGGCAAGCAGCGGGCGGGCAGGGGGCTCCTGCTCGACCAGCTGGCGAAAGCGGACGCGGGCCTCGTCGATGCCGAGGTGGGCATCGAACAGGGCCATGATCAGGTCGAGGGTGACGTGCGACGGGCGCGGCGTGATGCCGAGCGCCATTGGGTAGGTCGACCAGGGCCACAGCTCGGCGCGATCGCAGAGGCCGGCCCGGAGCGGATTGGCGGCGATGTAGCGGGCCACCTCGACGACGGCCTTGGCGCCCGCGACAGGCGACGCCCAGTAGCGATCCTGGAACAGGTGGCCGTCGACGTCGTGGGTGGCGTTGAAGCGGGCGGCGTAGACCCCGTTCAGCCAGTGCATGCCCTTGCCGAGGTTGGCGTTCGGGGTCTCGACCATCATGTGGTAGTGGTTCCCCATCAGGCAGTAGCCGTGGTAGCGGAACCCGAACCTGGACAGGGTGTCTGCCATCATCTCGAGGAACAGGCGGCGGTCGTGGTCGGTCTCGTAGATAGCCTGTGCGTCTGTTGCCTCGCTGAACAACGTGGTAGATGCCACCGCGGCAAGGTGTCCGGCGTCTGCGCGACATGCTGGCCAGCCTACGGCAGCCGGCTGCCACGAATCCTCTCCCAGCCGATCACAACTCCGCGCCAAGGGTGCGACGCAACACGTGCGTCTGGCACCGGTGTTGCACGAATTCCGATAGCAAAACGGGGTCGCCGCCTCGAAATTCGTAGAATTGGGGGCTGTTTTCTACGAAATTCGTAGAATCGGGCGCAACGCCGGTGCCAGGCGCCGGTGTTGCATCCGTGGGTGCGCGGCGGCGGGTGGCGCGGAGCTAGGCGATGATGCCGTGCGCGAGAGCGATGGCGCAGGCGACCGCAAACAGTGCGATCAGCAGATTTACGGGACGCATGGTGCCGGGTCGGGCGGCCTGCGCCTCGGTGGTGTGAGGGGGCATGTGGCTGGGACTCTCCTGGAAGGCGATGGACGGATGCAGCATCGGGTCACCTGTCCTATCGGCGCTTCGTCGTCTTGAGGTAACCGGTATCCCGCAATTCGTTGGCCGGCGCTACGCCCGAGTCGTCGATCTGCGTGCGCGGCCGCACCGCGCTCATGCCGTATCTGATCCACCGCAGCGCCAGGATCAAGGCCCCCACCAGCGACGTGGCCGTGCCCACCGCGAAGAACGCGACCCCCAGCGCGATCGCCTGCTCCGCCGTCGTCGAGTCGTGCAGGAACGAGACGAACACCGCCTCGCGCACCCCGATGCCGTTCAGCGACACGGGTAGCACCAGCGCCGCGAACAGCACCGGCCCGGTGGCATAGATCTCCGTGATCGGCACGTCCAGCCCCAGTGCCTTCACCAGCATCCAGATCGTCCCCACCCGTACGATCTGGACCGCCAGCGCCAGCCCGAATACCGCCGCCAGCGCCGCTCGCTGTTCGCGGTACCCGTGCAGCGCCTCGTAGAACCGTTGCCCCGCCGCCAGCCGCTTTTCGCCCACCCGCGGCTCCAGCACGCGCGCGGCCAGACCCCGCAGCCGGGCCGAGAACAGCAGCCCCAGCACCACCAGCGCCGCGAGCCCGAACGTCGTCTCGGCCACCACGACCTCCGGCCCGCCGGCCGAGTGACCGCCCGCCGCGTACGCCAGCACCGCCAGCCCCACCAGCGACACGACTCCCACCAGCCGGTCGATCAGCACCGACGCCACCGCCTCCGGCCCGTCGTGCGTGCGCCTTCCCAGCTCCACCGCCCGCACCGCGTCCCCTCCCACCGCCGCCGGCAGGAACTGCCCCAGGAACAACGCCACGAAGTACGTCCGCACCAGCCACCAGAACGGCGCGACCATGCCCTTCGCGCGGATCAGGATGCTCCAGCGCCACGCCATCACCGGCACCGTTGCCACGTTCACGGCCATTGCCAACGCCACCCACTTCAGATCCGCCTGCGACAGCGTCCGCCAGATCTCGCGCGGGTCCGTGAACCACAACAACGCCACCAGCAGCACCGCCGAGACGACCGCTCCGGCCGCCACCCGCGTGCGCCGGCTCATCGCGTGAACGCGACGTGAAGCTTGCGGAGCGCCGCCAGCACGTCGTCGACGTCCTGCTCCGTGTGCGCCCCTCCCAGCGGCAGCGACAGCACCGTCTCGCCCGCCGCCTCCGTCGCCGGCAGCGACACCGCCTCCAGGTTCTCCCGGTACCACGTCAGCGTGTGCACCGGCAGGAAGTGCAGCCCGGTCGCGATGTTCTCGGCCGTGAGCGCGGCCGCGTAGCGGTCGCGGTCCCCGCCCGCCGCGTCCGGGTCGATCCGCACCACGTACAGGTGGTGCGCGTGCCGACCGAACGGCGAGCGCCCGATCGGCTCGATCCCGGCCAGCCCCTCCAGCCCGCGGTCATATCGCTCCACCAGCGCCGTCCTGCGCCTGTGCACGTCGTCCAGCCGGTCGAACTTGGGCAGCGCCACCGCTGCCTGCAGGTCCGCCAGGTTGGCCTTGAACCCCGGCACCGTCACGTCGTAGTGCCCGAGGCTGCGCGACAGCTGCCGGCGCCACGGATCGCGCGTGATGCCCTGCGACCGCAGCAGCCGCAGCCGCTCCGCCGCCTCCTCGGACCTGGTGGTGATCACTCCGCCCTCGCCGCCGGCCAGGCTCTTGGTCGCGTACAGCGAGAAGCACGTGAAATCCCCGATCGATCCCACCCTGCGGTCGCCCACCGTCGCCTCGACCGCGTGGGCGGCATCCTCGATCACCAGCAGCGAGTGCTCGCGCGCGATCGCGCACAACGCGTCCATGTCGCACGGCCCGCCCGCGAAGTGCACCGGCAGCACCGCCCGCGTGCGCGGCCCGACCAGCGCCCGCACCGCGTCCGGGTCGATGTTCAGCGTGTCCGCATCCACGTCCGCGAACACGGGCGTCGCCCCGGCGTGTAGCACCGCATTCGTCGTCGCCGGCCACGTGAACGACGTCGTGATCACCTCATCGCCCTCGCCCAGCCCCGCGGCCACCATCGCCAGGTGCAGCGCCGCCGTGCACGACGAGGTCGCGATCGCGTGGCCCGTTCCCACCCGCGCAGCAAACCGCTCCTCCAGCTCCCGTGTCCGCGGCCCGCTGGTCAGCCAGCCCGACCGCAGCGTCTCGATCACCGACGCGATCTCCTCGTCACCCAACACCGGCGGCGAGAACGACAGCATGCTGTCGCGCACGGGCGTGCCGCCGTCGATAGCCAGGGTTGCGGGTATGGCGCTGCTCATGCGACCTCGAATCGAACCGCCTCGACCGCCGTTCGCGCTCGTTGGAGCGCCTCCTGCCGCGTCGTCCCCCGTGCGATCACGTATCCGGCCCGGTCGGTGGCGGTGCGCAGGGGGCCGTACCGGTGCCCGGCGGCATGATAGAAGCTGACCTCCGCCGGTCCGCCGGTCGATACCAGTTCGCCCTCCGGTGCGCGCAGGAACTCGATCACGCACGCGCCCTCCGGCCGCGGCTCCAGCTCCGACGCCGCGATCGCCCTGCCGACCGCGATCCGCACCGCCAGGCCGGCCAGATCGACCCCGGCCGCCCGCCGGCAGATCTCGCTGTCATGCCCGCCTCCCAGGCGCGCGGCCACCTCCATGATCCGCGGCCCCTGTGGCGACAGGATCAGCTGTGTGTAGCTGGGCCCGTCGCTGATCCCCAGCGCCGCCACCGCCGCCTCCGCCGCCGCCGATGCCGCTGCGTCGTCCAGCCCGCTCGGGTACACGTGCCGCTGCGCCACCCCGGGCGCGTCCGCGAAGTGCTCCCGGGCTGTCACCGCCACCGGCACGAACCGCCCTCCGGCCGAGAAGCCGTTCACCGTCACCTCCGGCCCCTCCACGAACGACTCGAACAGCACCCGGCCGCTGCGCGACCCACGCCGAGCCGTCAGCTCCGCCTGCCCGGCCTCGTCCGCGTTCGCGACGATCGACATCGCGCGCTGTCCCTGCCGGTCCGGTGCCTTGACCACGCACGGGTACGCCGGCGGAGCGTCCACCGACCACTCCGGCTGCGGCACGCCTGCGGCGTCGAACGTCTCCCGCTGCGCCACCTTGTTCGTGCACAGCACCGCCGTCGCAACCGACAGCGGGTGGGTCAGGCCGAGGTCCTCGGCGACGTAGGCCGCGATCCGCACCGGCCAGTCCGTGCCGGGCGCGATAAGCCCGACCGCGCCGTGCTCGACCGCCGCCCGCCGCACGCCGGCCGAGTCCTCGCTCGAGACCTCGACGTCACCCACCCCCGGCTGGCTGTCGCACACCACCGTCGGGATCCCCACCGCGGCGGCCGCGTCGATCGCCTGCCGCTGCGCCGGAGCGCCGCCGAGGACGATCAGCGTCACACGGTCTGGGCCGTCTGCTCGGCCGCC
The DNA here is from genome assembly GCA_035553035.1 of Gaiellales bacterium. GTDB lineage: Bacteria > Actinomycetota > Thermoleophilia > Gaiellales > JAICJC01 > JAICYJ01. Next base: position 14,974 of record DATNEO010000101.1, read on the forward strand.
AGCACCTTCTGCCACCACTCGGGGTGGTTCCGGTACCACGCGATCGTGCGCTCCAGCCCGTCCGCGAAGGCGATCTTGGACGTCCAGCCCAGCAGCTGCTCGGCCCTGTCCGTCGATCCGATGTGGCGGTCGACCTGCCCCGGCCGATCGTCGATGTTGGCCTTGAGCGAGGCCGGCTTGCCCAGGAGATCCAGGATCATGTCGGCGATCTGTTCGACCGACTCGTCCACGCCGGTGGCGACGTTGATCGTCTCGCCCTTGATCTGCTCGAGCGGCACCTCGCAGGCCTGCGTGATCGCCTCGGCCGTGTCGAACACGTGCAGCCAGTCGCGGCTGGCCTGGCCGTTGCCGTGGATCGTCAGCTGCTGGTCGGTCAGCGCCTGGATGATGAAGCGCGGGATCACCTTCTCCGGGTGCTGGTAGGGCCCGTAGTTGTTGAACGGTCGGATCACGGTGATCGGCAGGTCATACGTGCACCAGTACGAGTAGGCCAGGCGGTCGCCACCGGCCTTGGTGCCCGCGTAGGGTGAGCGCGGGTTGAGCGGGTGATCCTCGGTCATCGGGTCGCTCTCGGCCGTGCCGTACACCTCGGACGACGAGATCAGGATGAACCGCTCCACCGGGCGCTCGCGGATCGCGTCCAGCAGCACCTGCGTGCCCACCACGTTGGTGGTCACGAACTCGGCACCGCCCTGCTCGATCGACTTGGACACGTGCGATTCCGCCGCCGCGTTCACGATCACGTCGACGCCGTCAAGCGCCTCGGCCACGTCGTGGATGTCGCGGATGTCGCCTCGGATGAACCGCAGCCGGTCGTGCGAGATCACGTCGTCGAGGTTCTCGAGGTTGCCGGCGTACGTGAGCGCATCCATCGTCACCACCTGGTGCTGGGTGTGTTCCAGCAGGTAGCGGATCATGTTGCTGGAGATGAATCCGGCGCCGCCGGTCACGAGGATGCGCTTCATGTGCCTACCCGAGTTCGCGATCGATGTAGTAGATGGGCCGCTGCTCGACGTCGCGCTGGATGCGGGCGAGGTACTCCCCCAGCACGGCCATCAGAAACCCCTGCAGCCCCAGGACGAACAACACCAGCCCGCCCAGGAACAATGGGCCCGGAAAGTCTCCGTGACGGATCCAGAACACGGCACCCCAGAGCGACACGATCGACGCCATCAGGATACCTCCGATCGCCAGCACCGCCCCCACCCACTGCACCATCTGGGCCCAGAAGCCGGTCAGGACGTGCAGCGCCAGGGTGATCAGCTTGATCATGCCGTAGCGGCTCTGGTCGTCGCGGGCAGCGTGCTGCAGATCGACCTCCGTCACCGACGCGCCGGTCGTGCAGACCAGCGCCTTCGTGAACTTCTGGCGGCCGATCCTGTGCATCACCGGCTCGATCGCATCGCGCCGGTAGGCGTTGAAGGCGCAGCCGAAGTCGGAGATGGGGGCGCCGGTCAGTCGCGCCAGCAGCCCGTTGATGAAGCGGGACGGCACCCGTCGCAGGAAGAAGCCGTCCTGCCGCACCACCCGCCGGCCGCTGGCCACGTCGGCGCCGGCGTGGATCGCGGCCACCAGCTTGGGGATGTCGCTGGGCTGGTTCTGGAGGTCGCCGTCCATCGTCACCACGATCCGCCCGCGAGCGCGTGCGATGCCGGCGTGCATGGCGGGGTGCTGCCCGAAGTTACGCTTGAACGAGACCACGCGCACCCGCGGGTCGCGCTCGTGCAGCTCCTCCAGCAGCGCCATCGTGCCGTCGGTCGACCCATCGTCGACGAAGATCACCTCGGCCGCGATGCCGGACTCGGCCAGCGTCTGGTCGATCCCCTCCCACAGCCTGGTCACGGTCGCCTGCTCGTTCAGGAGCGGGATCACGATCGTCACCTCGGGGGCATGCAGCCGGCTCTCGACCGTCTGCGGCGCGGCTTCGGTAGCCATGATGAAAGCGTACCGGTTCGTGCGGATCGCGACGCGCGCCTGCGCGCTCCGGCCTGGTCCCGGCGTCATAATGCCGCGCGATGCGCGCCTTCCTGACCGCCCGCTGGGCTCCGCTCACGGCGGTGATTGCAACCGTGGCCTACGCCGTCACCGTGATCGGTTTCGGTCTCAACTACCGGCCGTTGCACAACGACGAGGGCGTGACCCTGTCGGTTGCCTCGCGCCCGTCCGCACGCGACGTGCTCGACGTCGCCATCGACGACCGTCACGGCCCGCCGTTGCACTACCTGGCCGTGCACGCGTCGCTGGTGCTGCGCGACGACATGCTGGGGCTGCGCCTGCCCTCGGCACTGTTCGGCATCCTCGCCATCGCGCTCGCCTACGGCTTCGGTCGCGAGCTGCTGGGCCGATCCGGCGGCGCCGTGCTGGCGGTGCTGGTCGCGACCATCCCCGAGGTGGTGCACCTCGCCCAGTTCGCGCGTGGGTACACCGCCATGCTGGCCGCCTCCTTCGGCAGCATGTGGCTGCTGCTGTTGCTCGTGCGCACGCGCCGCGCCCGCTACGTCGCGCCCTACGCCGTGTCGGCGCTGCTGCTTGTGGCCGCTCACCCCTTCGGGCTGTTCGCGCTGGCGTCGGAGATGGTGCTGCTGGTGGTGCTGGGCCTGGCCCCGCTGCGGCACGGCTGGCGCTCGCAGCGCCGGAACCTGATCGTGCTGAGCCTGGCGCTGGGAACGGGGCTGCTGGCGATGTTGCTGTTGTGGCGTGTCTACTCGCAGCTGCAGCCCAAGTACGGCGTCGGTCAGGGCGGGGCGGTGGTCGACCTGGGGTCGTCGGAGTTCTGGCGCCGCATCGGAGACGCCTGGACCGGCTCCTCGTACGTCATCGTGTGGCTGGCGCTTGCCGCTGCGGCACTGGCCGGGCTCGTGATGCTGGCCGTGCGCGACCGCCGCGCCGCGCTGATCCTGGGCGTCTGGCTGGTACAGCCGATCGTGCTGTTGTCGATCCTGACAGCGACCTCCCCCGATTTCGCGCCGGAGCGGCACCTGTCGTTCATGATCCCCGCCTACGTGGCCGCCCTGGCCACCTTCCTGGTCGAGGTGGGGCGCCGGGCAGGTCGTTACGGTCCGTGGCTGGCGGCGCTGCTGACGCTGGCCGCGATCACGCCGGGCGTCGTCGCGCTCAGCCGTGACGTCGGCAACTTCACCCCCGACCTGCGGCACGCCAGCCTCGCCCTGGGCAGCCAGTTCGGCAGCGACGACGTGCTGCTCTCGACCGGGGGCGTGCCTGAGCCGGGCGTCGATGCCCGGCTCTACGGAGCCTACGCGGCCCTGGATGCGTCCGGCAGCGACTCGCTGTCGCGGTGGCGCGACGTCGGCCAGGACACGGGCTGCGACCTGGTCGCGCGTCTCGGCGACCAGCCGTCTCCGGCCGCGGCCTGGGTGCTCCTGCGCTCATCGGACGCGGCCCAGCTGGCGACGGGCCTTGAGGCGAAGGGCTTCGATCACGTTGCGGTGTTCGGCCCGTTCGTGGTGGCCAGGCGACCGCTGCAGCACCGAACGACGGTGGCAGTGCTATCGGCCGGGATCCGAGCCTACCGAGTGGCGGCGCAGCTGACCCCGGCCACGACCGACTTCGCGCATCTGGCCGGCGACTATCGCTCCGCCCGCAGGTACGCCCGGCACCCGGAACTCTGCCCCGGATGATTGGCTACCAGAGCGCGTCGCGGGCGCGGTCGGAGAGCACGCCGAAGTCGATGTTCTGCCCGGTCACCTCGCGCAGCAGCGCGTCGGCGTTCAGCGACTGACCGAGCTCCCACAGCTCTCTCACCAGGCTGCCGGCCTCGCGTTGCCCGAACCAGTTCCCGCCGTACCGCTCGCGCAGCCACTCCGAGAGCTGCGCCTCGAAGGCCCAGGCTCGCAGGTAGCACGTGCAGTAGAAGCCGCCGTCCACGTCCTCGAGGAAGTCCGACTCGGGATAGGGGACTCCGACGGCGCTCGACAGCAGCTGCGCGTAGCGCGCGGGCAGGGAGGAGAGCGGCGCCCCCGAGTGCAGCTCCAGCTCGTAGCGCAGCTTGGCGCAGTATCGGCGTAGGAAGAACAGCGTGACGAGAGCTGAGAAGCGGACGAACTGGTCGCTTCGCGGCATGTCCAGCCGGGCCGCCAGCCAGCGTGCGTCGCCGGTCAGGTGCTCCAGCAGGAAGGCGAACCCCTCGGTGACCGCGTTGTCGCCCAGCACCCGTTCCTCGGCCGGCAACGTGCGCCGCGCGTGCGCGAAGTGCTCCGTGTGCCCGGCCTCGTGGAACAGGGCGGCGTAGTCCTCCTGGCCGCCCTGCGGCAGCACCACCAGCACCACCCGGTCGGGCACCCGGATCGGCGCGCAGAAGGCGCGCGGCACCTTGCCCGGCCGCGCCGCCACGTCCAGCTCCACGTTGGGCTGGCGGTCGAGGTCGATGCCGAGACCGGACAGTGTCTCGCGCAGCGCCGGCAGCGCGCGCTCGCCCGGGAAGCCGGCGTCGAACTCGGGTGCGCGCAACAGGCGCGCCAGGTCGGACGGCCCGGCCTCGCCCAGCGACACGCCCAGCCGGCCGCGCAGCTGGCGGTCGAGCTCGTCGGTGTACAACGACTCCGTGTCCGCCAGGAACGTCTCGGTGCGCGCGGCCAGCCCGGCCGGGTCGAACCCGAGCCGGTCGTACAGCGACAGCACCGTGGGCGCCCCCAGTTCGGCCGTCAGCACCCGTTCCCGCTCCGCGAGCTCGGCCAGCACGGGGTTGAGTTCGCGCTCGGTCACCTCGCAGCGGCTGCGGTACAGCTCTCGCCGGCGAGCCGCGTCGGGCTCGTTCAGGAGCAGCGGGCGCACCTCCCGGTAGGGCACTTGCCCCCCGTCGAACGGCACCGTCAGGCCGGCTTCGAGGTTCGCCGACCGGTCGGTCAGCTGCTTGGTGCCATCACCGATGTAGGCCTCGGCAGCGAACCGCTGCAGCTCGGTGGGGGCGCCGATGGCGGCCAGCTCCAGCGCGCTCTCCAGCGAGGTGAGGTGGGCGTAGTGGTCGTACACCCGCGTCATGTCCATGGTCGGCTTGAGCCCGGCGCTGTGCTGGTAGTACTCGGTCAGCGCCTCGGCCATCATGTCCTCGAGGTCGTCACGGTAGGAGACGAGGTCGACGGCCACGCTCGTACACTACCGGGCAGGCCATGCCCACACTCGCCCGCGACCAGGAGCTCGAGCTTGTGATCGACAGCCTCGCCTACGGCGGACGCGGCGTTGCCCGTCACGGCGAGCTGGTCGTGTTCGTTGCACAGGCGCTGCCCGGGGACAGGGTGCGGGCCAGGGTCACCAAGTTCAAGCGCCGCTACGCCGAGGCGCGTGCGGTCGAGCTGCTGGAGGCAGGCCCGGGGCGCGTCACCCCCCGCTGCGAGCACTTCGGCGTATGCGGCGGCTGCGCCTGGCAGGACCTGGACTACGCCGAGCAGCTGCGCCACAAGCAGGCGCAGGTATCCGACGCCCTGCAGCGGCTGGGGCGGCTGGAGGGCTACCACCTGGCGCCGATCGAGCCGGCCCGCCAGATCTGGGGCTACCGCAACAAGTTCGAGTACTCGTGGTCGCAGACCGCCGACGGCGCCGCGCTGGGATTCCACGTCGCCGGCCGCTGGGACCGGCTGATGGCTGTGAACACCTGCCACATCGCATCGCCCGTCTCGAACGAGCTGCGCCGCGGGTTCGAGCGGTGGGCGCGCGAGCAGGGCCTGAAGGCGTACGACCAGCGCAGCGGCGCCGGGTTCCTGCGCCACCTGTTGGTACGCGAGGGCCGCAACACCGGACAGCTGCTGGCGATGCTCGTCACCGCGCCCGGCCCGGCGCCGGCGGTCGACCACCTCCAGCGAATGCTGCCGGATGGCGTGGTGGGGGTCGTGCACGCGGTCAACGACGGCGTGGCCGAGGTCACTGCCGGGCTGGCCCATACCACGCTGTTCGGAGCCGACGAGTTCGAGGAGCGGATCGACGGGCTGACCCTGCGCCTGTCGCCCGGCGCGTTCATGCAGACCAACAGCGAGATGTCGCAGGTGCTCTACCGGCACGCCATCGAGCGGGCGCGGCTGTGCCCCGGCGACGTCGCCTGGGACCTCTACTGCGGTGCCGGCGCGATCGGCTTGCTGGCGGCGCCGTACGTCGAGCGCGTGATCGGCATCGAGCTCTCGTCAGAGTCCGTGGCCCGCGCCCGCGAGAACGCGGCCATAAACGGCGTCGCCAACGCAGAGTTCGTGGAGGGCGACGTCGCCAAGCAGCTGCGCCCGCTGCTCGAGCGGGTGCCCCGGCCCAGCGTCGTGTTCGTCGACCCGCCTCGCGCCGGCCTCACGCCTCGGGCCGTGCGGCGCGTGCTGGAGCTGGCCCCCGAGCGCATCAGCTACGTCTCGTGCAACCCCACCACGCTTGCGCCGAACGCACGCCAGCTCGTGGACGGCGGCTACCGGCTGGAGCTGGTGCAACCCGTGGACATGTTCCCCCACACCCACCACATCGAATGCGTTGCGCAGCTCACCCGGCAGGAGCCGGGCGCGGCCGCCTGACGGCTCGCACCCCGTGCAGGATCTCGGCCAGCTGGGCGACGCCGTCCGCGATCCGCGGTGCCGGGCGGGAGAAGTAGGCGTTCGCGTCCACGCACACCGAAGGCGCCGGCAACTCGATCCCGGCCGTCTCGGCCTGGGCGCGAACGCGGTCGAATCCGCACGGCGCAACCACGATCAGCTCCGGCTGCTCCGCGGCAACCGCGTCCCACGTGGTCGCGTATGAGGGGCGCCCGGCCACGCCCAGAACGTCCTCGCCGCCCGCCAGCTCGACCATCTCCGGCACCCAGTGCCCGGCGGCGAAGGGCGGGTCGAGCCACTCGGCCACGAACACCCGCCGCACCGGCCGGCCGGCCACCGCGTCCATCGCCGCGATGATCGTCCGGCGCATGCGGGCGACGACGCCGGCACCGCGCTCGCAGGTGCCCGCCCGGCACGTGTCCAGGCGATTGGCCAGCAACCGCACGCTGGCCTCGACCTCGCCGATCGTGTGCGGGTCGAGCGACACCACCTCGGCAGCCACCGTGCGCAGCTGCGACACCTCGTCGCTGGACACCGCACACACGCGGCACAGGTCCTGCGTGATGATCAGGTCAGGCTCGAGCTCGGCCAGCACCCGCTCGTCGATCGCGTAGAGCGAGCGGCCCTCGAGCAGCGCCGCACGCACGGCCGCATCGATCTCGGCGCTCCGCAGCTGCTCGGTGTCCACCCTGGCCGCTGTCACGACCGGCAACGCGCACACCTGCGGCGGCCAGTCGCACTCGGCGGAGCGGCCGACCAGCAGGTCGTCCATGCCCAGGTCGGCCACGATCTCGGTCGCGCTGGGAAGCAGCGAGACGATGCGCATGGCCGAACTATCGCAGGGCGGACAGCAGCTGCACGGCACGTGGCGAGCCGAGGCCGGTGACGTCGTCCCAGCCCACCGCGGTGGCCAGCGATGAGTCGCGATCGAGCGAGCGCAGCATGGTGGCTCGCGTGCCGTCCGGCTTCAGCCGGTGGCGCAGCACGGCCAGGGTGCGCCCGCTGGGCGTGATGTCGTTGAAGGCAGAGCTGCCGGCCAGCCGGTACAGCTGCGGGTTGAGGAACCCGAGCGGCCGGTGCCGGGCCTCGTTGGCGAGCGTGGCGATGCCCGCCATCAGCGGCGCCGACAGGCTGGTGCCGCCGATCCACGACTCCTTCTGCTCGGTGCCGCCGCCCGGCTTCGAGTAGGTCTGCGTGAAGAGCACGCCGGTCTGCGGGTCGGCCACGAGCGACACGTCCGGCTCGGCGCGCTGCGTGCCGGGCACGATCCCGTCCTGGTATGAGGGCTTCGCGTAGATGGCGCTGGCACCGCCGCCGCCGCCGTACAGGAAGTAGCCCGGGAACCGCTCCGCCCAGGCGCCGTGCGCCCAGTTCATCTCGGTCGTGCCCCAGCCCGTCTCCCACAGGCGCTGACCGCTGGAGCCGACCGCCAGGCTGGTGCCGCCGACCGAGGTCACGAGCGGGCTCGAGTCGGGGAACCCGCCCGACACCGACCCGAACGCGGCGCGGTTGTCGCCGTCGTCGCCCGATGCGAAGAAGATGCCCATGCCCTGCGCCTGCGCCTGCTGGAACACCGAGTTCAGCGCCCGCACCTCGCCCTTCGAGGCGTCGCTCTCGGGCATGCCCCAGCTGTTGGAGACGACGTTCGCCAGGTGCTTGTCGACCACCTCGTTCAGGGCCAGGTCGAGCCCCTTTGCCGTGTTCGCCGCCCCCACGTAGAGGATGTGGGCGCGCGGGGCAACCGCGTGCGTCCACTCCACGTCCAGCGCCTGCTCGATGTACCACTCCTGCGTGTCGGCCGGGTCGCGCGGGAAGTGGGTGGAGCCGGGTGCGACCACCTCCGAGTAGTTGGCGTGTGGCAGGTGGAACGTCCGTGAGAAGCGGTTGAGGTCGGCGCGGATCGTCGGCGAGAAGAACGCACCCGTGATCGCGATCGTCTGGCCGTGGCCGTCCAGGTGCTGCTTCTGCAGCTGGTCGATCCCGTAGGCCGATGCGATCTGCTGCGGCGTGTAGCCGCAGATCAGCCACGGCAGCGGCGTGCCGGGTGCGTACGGGTTGGGGAAGCTGCGGCTGGTGTGCTCACCCCAGTAGTGGGAGCAGGGGCCGACCGACCTGCCGATGGGCGGTGGCGGCGCCGGCGTTTGGACGTGCGGCCGCGCCAGTGCGTAGGCGTTGTCGAGCCCGGTGATCGCCGTCACGCTCGCGGCCAGGTCGTCCGGGATCCTGGGGTTGGCGTCGGGTGCGCGCACCGTCTGGCCGCTCACCTGATACAGCGATTCGTTCACCTGGAACGCGCGCTCGACCTGGGCCACCGTCCCGCTGGCCGTGACGAACAGGTGGTTCTGGGGCACGTCCACCAGGTGGAAGCCCTGCGCCTGCAGCCAGCTGGACACGCTCGCGACCGAGCTTGCGTCCGGCGCGAACAGGGAGCGGAACTGCTGCGGCGACAGCCAGCGGCGATAGTTGCCGCTGGTGGGATCCTGCTGGGCGGCCAGGAGCGCCTCCAGCTGCGGCTGGTCGCGCCAGCCCAGCCACATCGAGAACACGACCGTGCCGCTGTCGGAGGCCTCACCCGTGCTGTTGGCCGGCGTCGCCCATGTCGGCTTCGTGTCTGGCACCGTGGTGCTGCCGCCGGCGTGAGCGCTCTGGGCCGCTCCGGACCACATCAGCGACAGCCCGATCAGAACCGGGCAGCTGAGGCGACGGAGCAGGCCGTGGGGAGCCATCGCAGATACATCGACGCGCCTTGCTCCGGCGGCTAGTCCCCTTCGGGTGAATCCGTTCTCCCCCCGATGCGTCCCGCCAGCAGGTCGGCGTTTGCGGTCAGGAACGCCAGCGACAACAGCGGCAGCGCCGGCAGCGCCCGGTCGAACTGGTAGGACAGGAGCAGGGTCAGCCCGAACGAGGCCGTCATCGCCGCCCAGGTCAGCGTCGGGCGCAGGTCAAACCGCGCCGCCGCGGCCACGAACACCGAGAAGAACACGAAGTCGCTGGCGCCGATCTGCGCCACCCCGGTGCTACCGAGCGGATGGAACGCCAAGGTGAATGCGTTCAGCACCTGCGCGTGGTGCTCGACGATCACCTTGGTCGGCCCGGCCGCGACGCTGTAGATGTCCACCGCCGCGATCAGCACGGCGATGCCGACGATCTCGACCGGCGTCTGCAGCAGCGACCCCAGGCCCAGGCCGATCAGGCTGGCCGCCACCAGCTTGGCCAGCGTGGCCGGCGTGCCCGAGTAACCGGCCCAGATCAGGAGCGCGGTTGCCAGCACCGCCGGCACCGCCCACAGCAGCAGCCGCGCGCCCACCCCCGCCGCCGGGGCCAGGGCCAGCGGCACCAGGGTCGCCAGCGGGATCGAGATCAGCGCCAGGCCGGCGATCTGGACCGCCGTAGCAGGGCTGTTCCCGATGTGCGGAGCGAGCCGGTCGAACGCGGCCAGGGCGGCCAGCGCCCCGGCCACGCGCAGCGTCAGTACGGCGGCAGGTTGTCGTACCACTCGCCCAGCGCCTTGAACGCCGCCCAGAACTCGCGCTTGGCGGCGGAGTCGTTCAGCGAGCTGTCGATGTCCGGTACGGCCAGCAGGTCGATCGTGGGGGTGAACGGCCGCACCTCGCCGCAGCTGAACTCGACCGGCGACGACAGCGGGAACTCCAGCGATCCCAGGAAGGCGACGGCGTCCTCGCCCATCGTGACCACGATGCCGGGCTGGGTGATGTGCAGCTCGTGGGTGAGCCAGGCCCGCGCCTGAGCGAGGTCGTCCGGCTCGGGGTCGATGTCGACCTTCAGGCAGACGCTGCCATACAGCTTCAACGGGTCGATGCGCAGCCGCTCGATGCTCTTCAGCACCGCCTGGCCGGCCCGGCCGAAGAAGGCCACGCCCTCCTGCACCTCCGCAGCCGTGGGCCGGTACTTGAGCAGGAAGATGTCGGCCAGCGGGTGGCCGGTGCCGATCACCGGCGCCTGTGCGGGATGGTGGTCGCCGACCCAGGTCGCGATCTCATGGCCGAGCTGGTTGGTCTCAGCGATGGCGCGGGCCTGGTATCGCTCGTAGATCTGATCGTCGGGCACGCTCACTCCCACATATTGGCGCATACGCGGCCGAAACCTCTACCCCGCGATCCGTTCAAGCTTGCCGGGCGCGCGGTCGATCATCTCCACACATGCCACGCTTCTCCCGAGCTGCGGCGGCAGCTTGCCTGGCCGCATTCATCCCTCCTGCGCTGGTGGCGTTGGCTTCGCGCCGCGTGCACGGCGAGTTCGAGCTGCCCACGCTGCACGTGCTGGCGGTCACCGGGACCGCCGCCGTAGCCGCCGCCGTGTCGGTGCTGATGACGCGGGCGGCGATCCGAAGGAACGACACGCGAGCCGGGCTGGTGGGCGTCGCCTTCACCGTCATGGCCGGCCTGATGACGATCCACGGCCTGGCCACGCCGGGCGTGTTCCTCGAGGAGTACGCGCGCAACGCCACCGTTGGCCTGGCCGGCGTGCTGGCGGTTCCGGCCGGAGGCGTGATCCTTGCCGCGGCTGTGCTGGCGCCGTCCGCCCGCACCGGCGCCACCCGCGTGGTCGCACGCTGCCAGGCGGCAGCACTGGCCGCGCTGCTGGTATTCGGCGTGGTCGGGCTGGCGCATCCGGAGCTGATCCCGCTGGTGCCGCTGCAGGTGGAGCCGTGGGTGTACGTCGTGCTGTTCCCGGTCAGCATCGTCTACCTCTGGATCGCGCGACGGGCCTTCGTCACGCACCAGCTGACCGGCCGCCGCGCCGATCTCACGGTTGCCGTGGGCCTGATCTGGCTGGGCTGCTCGATCGCGATCTACCTGCTCTCGGACACCTGGACGCTCATGTTCTGGGCGGCGCACGTGCTGGAGGCGATGGGCTTCGCGGCGGTGGCGGGCTCGGTTGCAGTCGACCTCGCCCGGCAGGTGCCGTCCTACCACCTCTACCGCCGGGTGGAGGGCAGCGACCTGCTGGAGTCCGAGGAGAGCCTGCTGGGCGGCTACGTCCGCAGCCTGACCGCGACCATGGAGCTGCGCGATCCCTCCACCCGCGAGCACTCGCGGCGGGTGGCCGCCCTGGCGGTGCGGGTGGGCATGAAGATGGGACTGCCGGCGCCGGCGCTGCGCCGTCTGGCCGTGGCCGGACTGCTCCACGACATCGGCAAGCTGCAGGTGCCCGAGCAGATCCTGAACAAGCCGGGCCGGCTCACCGACGAGGAGTTCGCGGTGATCAAGACGCATCCTCGCAAGGGCGCCGACCTGCTGGCGCACCTGGGCGGGTTCGAGCACGAGCTGCCGATCGTGCTGTGGCACCACGAGCGGTTCGGCGGCGGCGGCTACCCGGACGGCATCGCCGGCCACGCGATCCCGCTGGAGGCCCGCATCATGACCGTCTGCGACGTCTACGACGCGCTGATCAGCCGGCGCGCCTACCGCGAGCCATGGTCACACGAGCGGGCGATGGCGCAGATCGTGAGCGAGACCGGCGCGACGTTCGACCCGGCCTGCGTGGATGCGCTGGCGGCCGTGCTCGTGGGCGCCGGCGAGCAGCCGGTGCAGGTGCTGCACCAGTCGCTCGGCAACGTCCGTGCGGCCGCTGCCGAGGCCTAGCTACCCGTCTTCCCGACCTGCTGCATCAACTTCAAGCCCCTGCACGTAGAGCAGGTAGCCGGGTTCGCCGTGGGTGGCGGTGACTCGCCGTGGTTCTCCGCGGCTGCTTCCACGGACCTACCATCTCCCGACCACGGGACGGACCAGGCAGGGCCGGCGGACCGCCTCCAAAGGGACACTGGCCGGCCTCGACCCGATTCCCTCAGACGGCGATCTGGCAGCGCCGGAGGAGGTTGCGGTCAGCTGCGCACGAGCGTGAGCGCGATCTGGTCGGCCCACGCCTCGATCACCGGCCAATCGCGGTGGTCGCCGAAGCGCCCGCCGAAGGCGTGAAATAGGAGGCGCGACCAGAACGGCCATTGGTGCTTGCCGATGACGCCTTGGAACACGCGGTAGTCGCGTGGCCGCATCGCGGAGCGCACCTCGGCTATGCGCTTGGGCTCCTTGTGGGTCAGCGGACCGATCAGGCGCTTCGTATCGCCAAACGATCCGACGCTGAAGAGCCAGACTGGTAGGGCAGCGAGAACGTCACGGTGCTGGTCGACGAACCGGTCCGCCTCGGGTGGCCACGACTGGTCATAGACCGGCGCGCCGAACACCATCGCGTCGTAGGCGTCAAGCGACCCGACCGCGTCAACCTGGCGAAGGTCCACGGCGGTGCCAACATCAGCGATGCGCTCGGCTATGCGGGTCGCGATCCCTTCGGTCGCTCCGTGGCGGCTGGCGTATGCAACGAGGACGGTCATGCTCGCAATGGTCGCAATCCGGTGCACGGCCGCATGATCCCCCGGGTTCGAGGACGACCGGCGCCGCGAGATCTAGGGATGGGCGTGACCGCGCCGACGCTTGCCGGCCTCAGCCACGGCGACCAGCGCGATTCCGACCGTGATAATTCCGATCGCAAGCGCTGAGCTTGACCCCGTAAAGATCATCACCACGCCAGCCAGCATCAGCACGATCGCCACAGCGCTCAAAGCCCTGTCTGCGGGATATCGCTTCATCAGAACACCTCCTTTCGCACTGGACGCTACAGCGCGGCCCTGGTGCAGCGAATCCGGGCGTCTACGGTTTCGGCCTGCGCACAAGTACGGTGTTCCGCGACTCTGGGCTCCTTGATCAACACCCTCTGGGCTCGTCCCTCCGGGGCCTCCTTCCGGGCTCGCCGCTTCCGCCCACGGTGAGCCCGGAATCTCTCCGAAGCCGAATTCCCGGAGGCGGCAAGCGCCTCAGCCTTCCATCGGGTCGCATCGTCGTTTCTAGCAAGCCGGGCCTCGGGCTTAGCTTCGAGGGTTCGGGGCCGGCGCCAGAGGAAGGTGCGTTCGATCATGCTCGGGAACAGGCAGCCGTCCGAGATTCACCTCGAACTCGTCGGCCTACCTCGAGATTGGCCTAACCATGGGCTAGCTAGCGGTCTTGCCGACCTGCTGCATCCACTTCAAGCCCTGCAAGTAGAGCAGGTTGCGGGGCCGCCGCACGATCTGGTTGTGGCGCATCGCGACCAGGAACTCCTCCGGCCCTTCGAAGGCCGGGATGCGGTTGATGGCTGTGCCGATGCCCTGCAGCACGTGCGCGTCCGAGCCCGCCGACTGCACCAGGTTGTACTTGGTCGCGAACCGCAGCGCATCGTCGTTGAACGTGTCGAACATCAGCCGCGAGTTGTAGACCTCGAAGATGTCGATCTCGTCCAGCAGCCGGTGCAGCGTCGCGGCGCTGGGGATCGTGTGCAGCCGGTCGAACGGGTGGGGCATCAGCACCAGCCCGCCCTGGCGGTGGATCTCGGCGATGGTGTCGGCCATCGGCAGCCCCCGCTCGATCTTCTCCCGCAGGAACAGCCCGATCACCTCGCCCTGCGAGGTCTTCACCTCCTCGCCCACGATCACCGTGATCGGCCTGTCCAGCGCGGCCGCCTCCAGCGCACCGGAGATCTCGTTGTGGTCGGTGAC
>DATNEO010000102.1:0-20102 GCA_035553035.1 Gaiellales bacterium
CAGCAGGGCGGTCAGCCGGCGGTCGCCGGGCGTGCGCAGCAGCTCGGTGATCGCCAGCACGCCGACCGGCATCAGCACCAGGAACGTGAACGGCCCCGGCCAGCTGGCCATGCCCAGGTTCGGGTGCGAGCTGACCATCCAGGTCCACAGCACCAGCGCCAGCGCCGAGGCGCCGACGGCGGTGCCGCCTACGGCGCGGCCGGCAGCGAACGTCGTGAACACCACCAGGATCACGGCCGCCGGGGCCAGGTCGGGGAAGCCGGCGGTGGGATCGATACCGGCCACCCGCAGCGCGGCCGCCTCCACGGCGTGCAGCAGCGGGAACACGTACCCGGCGTGCGGTTTGCCGTTGGCCAGCTCGCTGACGGAGTCCAGCGACAGGTGCGGTACGGCCAGGATCTTGCGGACGCGCGCCAGGTGGAACACGGCATCCCCGGCCAGCGACTCCTGCCACTGCACCGAGAACAGGGCGGCAACCGGCACGGCGATCGCGAGCACCAGTCGGTCCGGGGCGCGGATGCCCTGCGGCCGTGGGTCGCTCACCGCCAGCAACACGATCGTCTGCAGGGCCACGATCGCCAGCACCCTGTCGAAGCTGAGCCCGACCGTGAAGCCGAGCGCCAGCGCGGGCGTCCAGGCCGCCATGCCGGCCACCGGCACGGCGCCAAGCATGCCGACGGTATCCAGGCGCCGGGACAGGCCCACGGCGCACGCCAGCGCCCAGCCCGGCAGCAGCAGGGTCGTCGCCACGGCCAGCACCAGCGCCGGCTGGGAGGGGAGCACGGCTCCTGCCGCTCGCGTGACCGCGGCCGCGACCACCACCACCAGCACTGCTCGCACGACGGCGGCAAGGTCCCTTGGCAGCACCGCGCAACTCTACCGCGGCCTGCGGCCGGGCCTGCAGGGAACGCCAACGCGCCGCTGCTACCATCGGACCGCTTTGCTGAGGCGCCACAGGAAGCTCGTGATCCTGGCCGCCGCTCTCCTGCTGCTGCTGTGCGGTGGTGCGGCGGCCGCCTACGTGATCGCAACACGACCCGTCGCGGACGTCCACAACGGGCTCAGCGAGCCGTTCACGAGCGCTGCCGAGCCGACGTCGTCGGCGCCGGCGACGAGCGGCGGCAAGAAGCAGCCCGACTACGGCGCACCCTGGCCGATGTATGGGCGAAACGCGTCCCATAACCGCGACGCCTCCGACATGACCGGGGTGGCACCGCCCTTTACGAGGGTCTGGAAGAGGCCCGGTCACGGCATCCTCGAGTACCCGCCGTCGTACGTTGACGGCGTGCTCTACCTGGCGTCCGACTCGGGCTGGGTGGGCGCCTACCACGCCCAGAGCGGCGAGCTGATCTGGTCGAAGCGGTTCACCAAGGTGCTGAACCAGCCCGCCTACTACCGCGGCCGGGTCTATTTCGGGTCGTACGATCGCAACATCTACGCGCTGGACGCGGCCACCGGCAAGGTGGTCTGGAAGCGCAACATCGGCGAGCAGATGGAGTCACCGCCGACGCTCGCGGCGGGGCGGCTCTACATGGGCGGCCTGGACGGCAGCGTGCGCGCGCTGGACGCCGGCACCGGACGGGTGCTGTGGACGTACCACACGTCCGGCGCGGTCAAGGGCGCGATCGCGGTATCGGGTGGGCGCCTGTTCTTCGGCGACTACGCGGGCGTCATGTACAGCCTGCGGGCCGGCAACGGCGGCCTGGTCTGGCGCACGGCCAGCAACGGGCTGTCCTCGGGCCTGCGGTCGGGCACCTTCTACTCGACCGCGAACGTGCGCTACGGCCGTGTCTATATCGGGAACACCGACGGCAAGCTGTATTCGTTCGTGGCCTCGAACGGCCGCATCGCCTGGACGCACACGATCGACGGCTGGGTCTACGGCAGCCCGGCGGTGTGGAACGGGATGGTGTTCGACACCGGGTACGACGGCAACTTCCAGGCGATGGACGCGCGCACCGGGGCGGTGCGCTGGAGCACGCGGCTGCCGTACCTGACGACGTCGTCGCCGACCGTGATCGGCCGCTACGTGTACGTGGCATCGCACGGCGCCAGCGGCAAGAGCGGCAACCTGTGGGCGTTCGATCCGCGCACCGGCCGCAAGGTCTGGCACTTCCCCGACGGCTGGTACTCGACCGTCGCGACCGCCGGGCCAAAGGAGCTGGTCGTGACCGGACCGCGCCACCTGTACCTGCTCCGTTCGCGATAGGTTTGGGGCGTGCGGCCCTTTTTCATCGTCGGCTGTGACCGGTCCGGCACAACCATGCTGCGCCTGATCCTGGACCGCAGCGACGACGTCGCGATCCCGACGGAGTCGATGTTCATCGCCGACATGGCCGCGATCCGATCACGGTTCGGCGACCTGGCAAGCGACGAGCAGTTCGACCGGCTGGCGGAGACCGTGTGGCGGCATCCGAAGGTGCGGCAGTGGCGGCTGGGCGGAGCGCCGCCGCCGCGAGCGGGCCGCAGCGGTGGTGCCGCCTACCGGGCCGCCCTGGAGGCGCCCTACCTGGCCTACGCAGCACAGCACGGGAAGCCCGGATGGGGTGACAAGACGCCGTTCTACATCGGCCACCTCGACGAGCTGCGCCGGGTGTTCCCGGAGGCGCGGATCGTGAACCTGGTGCGCGACGGCCGAGACGTGGCGCTGTCGCTGCTGCGGGTGCCGTTCGGCCCGGCCAACGTGTGGGCGGCGGCGCACCAGTGGCGGGACGCGGTCGACGCCGGGGAGCGGGCCGGCGAGCGGCTGGGGGACGACCTGCTGACGGTGCGCTACGAGCACCTTGTGGCCGCTCCGGAGACGGCGATTCCGGCCGTGTGCGAGTTCCTCGAGATCGGCTACCGGCCCGAGATGCTGGCGATCGAGGAGTCGCCGCCTGAGCTGATCGCGGCCGGGCAGGAAGCATGGTTCCGGGAGCTCTACAGCGGCATCAGCGCCAACTCCGTGGGCAAGTGGCGGCGGCAGATGTCACGGTCAGACATCGCGCTGTTCGAGTCGATCGCTGGTGCCGAGCTCGAGCGCCACGGATACCAGACCGGCCTGGGCAGCCGGCCGCCGCACATCCCCGGCGCCGCCTACCTGGCGCACAACTGGTCGGTGAAGCTGTGGCACTTCACGGTGCTGCACGTGTGGCGCGAGCGGGGACGCGAGGTGCCCTACCTGGTGCGGCGGAGGCTGTCTAGGTGATGCGGGAACCGGCGGCCTTGTCCCAGGTGGCGGGCACGCCGCGGCGCAGGTAACCGGTCAGCGCGATCACCGTGGCCAGCGTCACCAGCAGGTAGTAGTGCAGCACCCGCAGCGGGCGGAAACGGCCGCCGGTGGCGATCGAGAGCGCGGCCATCGCCAGCCCGGCCAGCTGCAGCGCCAGCACGGCCGCGTAGATCCAGCCGTGCGTGACCAGCAGCGCGCTCGTGACCAGCAGCACGATGTGGAGCGGGCCGCTCCAGTAGCGCAGCAGGCGGTGCGAGACCAGCTCGATCCAGTAGGTCAGCCCCAGCCTGCGCAGGCCGAACATGTGCCCGCGAAACAGCATCAGCCAGGCGTGCTCGAACATGCGCACCTTGCGGCGGAACTCATCCTCGATGTCGGTGGTCATGCTCTCGACCCCGCGCGCGTCCGGCTCGTAGACGGCCCGGTAGCCGTTCTGCACCATCAGGTACGGGAACGACATGTCGTGGCCGAAGCGGGGGTCGACCTCGCGGTAGGCCTCACGACGGACGGCGTAGATGGCGCCGTTTGAGCCGGTGATCGAGTGCAGCCGCGACTCTCGCTCGCGCAGCCACATCTCGTAGCGCCAGTAGAGGCCCTCCTGGTTGGTGCCGCCCTCCGGGTTGACCAGGCGCACGTAGCCGCAGACCATGCCGACGCGGGGGTCGGCGAACGGCCTCACGATCTGGAGCAGCGCGTCCGCGTCCCAGCGGACGTTGGCGTCGCCGAAGGCCACCACCTCGCCGGTGGTCTCGCGCACGGCCCGGTCCTGGGCGGCGACCTTGCCGCCGCGGTCGCAGACCAGCAGGCGCACGCCGCGGTCGGCGTGGCGGCGGACGATCTCGTGGGTGGCGTCGGTGGAGGCGTCCGAGGTGACGAGGATCTCGAGCCGGTCGCGCGGGTAGTCGAGCTGGAGGGCGTTCTCGAGCTTCGCCTCGATCACATCCTGCTCGTTGTAGGCGGGGATGATCAGGCTGACCGTGGGCAGCACGTCGGCCTTGGCCACCGGCCAGGGCCGCAGGCGCGACCAGGCGGCCACGAACAGCGGGTAGCCGATGTGCGTCCAGACCAGCGCAGCCAGCGAGGCCCAGAACAGGATCTGGAGCAGTCCGATCACGGGCGAATCATAGGATCAGCCGTCCGCGGTGACCGCCGCAGGCCGGCGGTAGGCGGGGAAGTACGCGTCGGCGGGATCGGCGCCGGCCCGCTCGCAGAGGCGGCGGTAGGCGGCCTGGTCGTGGATCGCCGAGCCCACGTAGTAGGGAGCGCGGCCGGGGCCGAACGAGCACTTGAAGCCGTGCAGAGCGTCGCCCTCGCGCAGGCCGCCGCCCAGGTTGAGGATGGCAAGGCCGCTGTCGCGGGCGATCCGCATCGCCTCGTAGATGACCAGGTTGGTGGCAGCGCTGCGGCGACCCTCGTCGGTGGAGGCCGAGAGGAAGTAGTGAATGGCGCCGGCGCCGCGCAGAAACAGGGCGGCGGCGGAACCGGCGTCGAGCATCAGCAGGCCGTCGCCGAGCGCGTCCAGGGCCTCGAAGTAGGCGAGCGGGAACAGGTAGCCGCCGGCCGCCCCGATGCCGCGCATGGCGTCGCTGTAGAGCCCCCAGAAACGCTCCAGGTCGCGGCTGGCGCTGACCGTCACCCCGCGGCGGATCGCCTTTCGCAGCTTGTTGCGGGCCTGCGGCACCATCCTGCGCACCAGCTCGTCGTCGTCGCCGTCCAGGTCGAGCACGATCATCTCCTGGACGCGGGTCAGGGCCACGTCGTCGCCGGCGAAGCGCTGGTTCTGGCGCACCGGGTGGAAGCGGATGAACTCGGAGACGACGCCGCGCTCGCTGCAGGCGGCACGGAAGGCCGCGCGCCAGTCGCCGCCGGCGGACGGCCCGGCAAAGCCGTAGGCGCTGGTCAGGTCGCAGCGACCGTCGGGCAGCGGGCGGACAAGCAACGGGTACAGCACGTCGTCATGGGAGAACACCGCCGGCTCAGCGTCCTCGGCCAGGGCAGCGGCGGCCAGGAACTCGGGGCGGTAGTAGGGATCGCCGTCGCCCAGGCGACGCCACTCGTCGGCGTACTCGACCGGCGACAACCAGCCGCTCACGCGGGGAACCCGTCCGGCGGCACATCTTCGACCCACTGCTCGCTCTCGTTCTCGGCGTCGAAGCCGTGGCGGAACAGAACAACCGGGACGGTGCGCAGCAGCAGGCGCAGGTCGCCGGACAGGGTGATGTCGCGGACGTACTGCTGGTCCATCTCGATCATCTGCGACCGGCGCAGGGTGTTTCGGCCGGAGACGCCGGGCAGGTGGCTGAGGCCGGGGCGGACGGCCAGCGTCTCCAGGTAGTGGCTGCGATAGCGGTCGATCAGCTCACGCGGCTTGGGTCGCGGGCCGACCAGCGACATGTCTCCGCGGATCACGTTCCAGAGCTGCGGCAGCTCGTCCAGCGAGGAGGCGCGCAGCCACTTGCCGAGCGGAGTGATGCGAGGGTCGTTGCGCTCGAACCAGAGGCCGGCCCCCTGGGTGGAGGCGCCGCGGATCATGGTGCGGAACTTGTAGATGGTGAAGTCGTGGTCGTCGCGTCCGACGCGCTGCTGGGTGAACAGGATCGGGCGGCCCTGGGTGCGCCACAGGGCGACGGCGACGACGCCCATCACGGGTGCGGTGACGACGGCCATCAGGCCGGCGCCGGTCACGTCCAGCGCTCGCTTGCCCACGCGTGTGTAGAGCCCCATGGCCGGGGATTCTAGGGTTGGTCAGCCGCGGCCGGCGCCGCCCACCAGCTCGCGGTAGAGCTCGATGTGGAGGCGGGCGGAGGCGTCCCAGGTGAGCGTGTCGCGGGCGCGGAGCGCGCCGGCGCGGGCCGCGGCCATGGCGGCCGGGTCGTCGAGCAGCTCGCGTACCGCGGCCGCCATGGCCTCGATGTCGCCGGCGGGGACGACCCGCCCGGCGCCGAAGCGGCGCACGTTCTCGCCCAGGCCGCCGACGTCGTAGGCCACGGCCGGTACGCCTGCGCCGAGGGCGCGGAGCAGCGTGCCGGACTGGTCGAGGCCGGGCTTGTAGGGGAAGATGGCGAGGGTGGCGTCGCCGTAGGCGCGGTCGACCTCGCTCTGGGGCAGGTAGCCGAGGCGCCACTCGGCCAAGTCGCCGGCGCGGCGCTGATAGCCGTCGACCGGCTCCATCGGGTCGCCCGCCACCAGCAGCCTGCCGCCCTCGACCCGGCGGGTCACCTCGATTGCGTCGTCGATACCCTTGTAGGGGCGGATCAGGCCGAAGCAGAGCAGGGTGCGGCCGTCATCGGTGCGGGGCGGGTCGGAGCGGATGATCGGGTGCGGGATGACGCGCAGCTTGTGGTCGGGGACGCCCTGGGCCGCGAGCGCGTCGCGGCCCGACTCCGAGTGCGCGACCACGCGCTGGAAGCGGCGGTAGAGGGCGTCCCAGACGCCCTTCTTCGAGGAGGTGCGGCGCTGGGCGTGGTCGTGGGCGGTGTAGACGAGCGGGGCGCGGCTGCGCAGGAGCACGCGATCGACCTCGGGGATGGAGAGCCACTGGACGTGCACGACGTCGGGGCGGCGGAGCGCCAGCTGGGCCAGTCCCAAGGGATGCTCGGCCACCTTCAGCGGCACGCGCAGGCGCGAGCGGCCGAACAGCCGGGCCGAGAGCGGGTAGAAGACCAGGCTGCGGCGGTAGCCCTCGGGGTCCGGCATCTGCCCGAAGCGGAAGCGGGTGGTGACCAGCTCCACGTCCTCGCCGCGCGCGGCCAGGGCCGAGCAAAGGTGGTGGTCGTAGTCAGGGCCGCCGAAGCCGGGCGGGTTGGCGATGACGATGCGCACCGGCGCAGGCTACCGGCCGCGACGATGCCGGTGAACCACACGCCGAAGTGCGGTTAACCCCATGGTCACGCGGAGGCTGGGCGGGGATGATGCACGCATGGACACCATCACTGACACCCATGATCTGATCATCGTCGGCGGCGGCGCCGCGGTGGTCGAATCCGCCACGATCGCACGCCTCAACGGCCTCCACCCGCTGGTGGTGCCGATGATTCCGACCCGCCTCGACTTGCTGCACCGCCCCCTCCGCGTTTGGGACGGGGACAGGGAGCTACGCGGCCGCGCGGTCGTGATCGCCGCGGACGACGGCCCTCTCCCGGCCGTGTACCGCGACTGGCTGGCGCACGACAGATACGGCAACCTGCTCACCGAAGAGGACTCGACGCGAACCAACGTCGAGGGCGTGTTCGCAGCCGGCCGCGAGGCCGCGCGCGAAGCACTGCGGTGGCTGGGTGCCACGGAGGCAGCGACCCAGCCGGTCGCCGCTTGAGCAGCCGCACCGGAGGGCCGCCCACTCGGGGTCGGCGGCCCTCCGGCCAGGCTGCACATCTGTGACGCTCCCGTGACGCCTCCCAAGCGGCGGTTCCGAACGCCCGCGTCACGGGCGGCAACGATCCGTTGCCGGAATGCCACGGCCGCCGCGTCGGCCTCTGAGCCCGTTCCAGGCCGCGACTCGGGTTGCAAGCCAAATCGGTGTCACAGCGGCTGTGACATCTGTCAGGAGAGGCGCACGAACGTGAGTCCTGGGCCGAGTTCGCCTCTGAGCCCTGTCCCGTGGCGTTGGATGCGCGCCGAACGTAACCGCTCTGTGACAGCGGTCACGCGTCGGAGCCGGAGACGAGGCTCCGGGCGACGTCCAGCAGGGACGGCATTGGGGGCGGGCCGACCCGGAACGTGCGAGCGCCGATCGCACGGCCGGCCAGCATGTCCGACGGGGCGTCGCCGATCACCACCGACCGCTCGAACTCGATCTCCGGAAACGCCGCGCGGGCCTGCTCGAACAACCCCGTGCCGGGCTTGCGGCAGTCGCAGCTGTCGCGCTCGTGCGGGCACACGAAGACGCCGGAGATCGGCAGGTGGGCCATGCACGCGTTGACGCGGTCGACGTCGTCCAGCGTCATCCGCCCCAGCGCGACCCCGCGCTGGTTGGTCACCACCATCACCCGCCAGCCGTCGCCGGCCAGCATCCGCACCGCCTCTTCGGCACCGTCGAGGAACCGGAACCGCTCCGGCGTCGTGACGTAGTCGCCCTCGGGCGCCTTCTCGTTGATGGTGCCGTCGCGGTCGAGGAAGGCGGCGCGGCCGCTCATTCGCCGAACAGGCTGTGCTCGACCAGCTCGCAGATCGTGTGCAGCACCAGCATCGTGCCTTCCTGGATCTGTGGTGTCGGCACGGCCGGGATCGTGAGCAGGTGATCGCACAGCGGGCGCATCCGCTCCGCCCCGCCGTCGCCCGTCACGCCGATCGTGAGCAAGCCCAGCTCGCGCGCGGCCCGCAGCCCCTCCAACACGTTCTCGGACGTACCGCTGGTGGAGAGCGCGATGGCTGCGCCGTCGCCGTTGCCGAACGCGTGCACCTGCCGGGCGAACACACGGTCGAACCCGTAGTCGTTCGCGATCGCCGTCACCGCCGCGGTGTTGTCAGCCAGCGCCAGCGCTGGCAACGGCGCCCGGTCGATCATGTAGCGCCCTGTGAACTCGGCCGCCAGATGCTGGGCGTCCGCGGCGCTGCCACCGTTTCCGAAGATCAGCAGCGTGCCGCCGCCGTCGAACCGGGCGGCCAGGTCACGGGCGGCGGCCGCAATCGCCGCGGCCGTCTCCTCACTTGCCAGAGCCTGCGCCATCGCGACATGCATCGCCAGCCGCTCGGCCGCGCGCTCAGCCATCGCTCATGCTCCAGGTGGTCAGGCCCTCGGGCTCGAACGCGAACTCGGTGACCTGCCCGCCCATGCGTGTCAGCGCCTCGGCCACCCGGTGCTTCTTCTGGAACTCGCAGTAGAACAGCATGTAGCCGCCGCCGCCTGCGCCCGTCACCTTCCCGCCCAGCGCGCCGGCCCGCCGCGCCGCCGCGTACGCCTCGTCAATGAAGCCGGTACTGATCTTGGGCGACATCCGCTTCTTCTGCTTCCAGGCCTCGTGCAGCATGTCGCCGAACTCGCGCGGCCGCCGCCGCGCCAGCGCGTTCTTCATCTCCGTCGCCAGCTGCTTCTGGCTGCGCAGCGCGGCCAGCGTGCCCGCCTCGCCACCCTCATAGCGCGCGGTCTGATCCTCGATCACGCCGTCCGAGCGGCGCGTGGCGCCGGTGTAGCAGAGCAGCATGTTGTGCTCGAGCTCGTTCACCACGTCCGCGCTCACCCGCAGCGGGTTCACGATCACGTGATCCGCGCCGAACTCGATGAAGTTGAACCCGCCGAACGTGGCGGCGTACTGATCCTGCATGCCGCCCAGCATGCCCATGTCGACCCGTTCGATGTGATGCGACATCTGGGCGATCTCGTAGTCGGTCAGCGCCAGGTTGTGGTGCTCCCGCAGCAGTCCGACCAGCGTCACCATCACCGTCGAGCTGGAGCCGAGCCCCGACCCGGGCGGGGCGTTCGAATGCAGGAAGATGTCGTAGCCTGGTGCCGCCGGATCGCCCAGCCGCCGGATCGCCGCCTTCACCAGGTCGAGCCGGCCGTCGAAGATCGGCGCCTCATCCACGTTGTAGTTCACGGCCAGACCGAAGTCCGCGGACTCGATCCGCACCTGCCGGTCCCGGCGTGGCCGCAGCAGCCCATACGCGTAGCGGGCGATGGTCGCGTTCAGCACCAGCCCGCCCTCCCGCTCCGGGAACGGCGGGACGTCGGTGCCGCCGCCGGCGAAGCTGATTCGAAGGGGTGCGCGGGAGCGGATGTTCATCGGCGTTTCGCAGCGCAGCCTATCGGTAGACTTCCGCGCCGTGTCCCAGAACCCCAGCCCCGACCAGGACGGCGAGGTGCGCCTGTCCGAGTACGCCGGACGCGTCATCCGCAACTGGTACATCGTCCTGGCCACGGTCGTGGTAGCCGTGCTGCTGGTGGTGCTGCACACGGTCGGCACCGGCAAGCAGTCCCAGGCCCAGGCGACGGTGTTCCTGGGCACGCCGCTGACTCCCACAGGCGGATCGGCCCAGCTGAACTCGGTCGTGGCCAATCCCACCAGCGCTCAGGCCTACCTGCACACGGGCTCCGTGCTCGACGCCGCCGCCTCCAAGGCCGGCATCAAGTCCGGCGCCGCGCTGCGCAGCCACCTCAGCGTGACCGCGCTGCAGAGCACCACCACCAAGTCCACCGGCGCCACGCCGAACATGCAGATCACGGTGCAGGGCCCATATGACCGCACCTCCGCGCAGGCAGCGGTGCAGTCTCTGGGCGACTCGCTGATCGCCTGGGCCAACAAGTATCAGACGGCGAAGATCGACGCGCTGACGGCCCAGATCGCGACCGACAAGGCAACGATCGCCACCCTCCAGCAGACGCTGACGGCTGCCCAGAACCAGCTGAAGGCGCTGGGCGGCTCTGGCATGTCGAGCACCGACAAGGCCAACGTCTCGGCGGCGCTGCTTTCGACCATCTCCGACACCGGCTCGCGCATCGACGAGATCTCCCTGCAGCTGACCCAGAACCAGATGTTCCAGGCCAGCGCGAAGGACGTGGAGGCGGCCGGATACGTGCAGACCCCATCCGGCGGCCGCGTCACCGCGTCCAACCGCAAGAGCAGGCTGATCGTGGCCATCTTCGTGGGCCTGGTCGTGGGCGTGATCCTCGCGCTCCTGTGGGATTCCGTTCGCCGCCGTCCACGCAAGACCGAGCCGGCGGCAGCGCCATGAGTACCCGCTCCTGCCCGGAGTGGCCGGAGCTGCTCGACCGCGCCCCCGACCTGCACTTCAAGCACTACACCGCCGACGAGCTGCAGCTGGCCGCCGACATCGTGGTCGCACTAGGCCCGGGTGTGCGCCTGTCCGAGATCGAGGTCTGCGCCGACACCCAGCGAAACGTTTTCTACGCAGCACACACCGACCCCCGTCTGGCCGACGCGCTCAGCCGCAGCTACTGGCAGGAGCTGGATAGCTGGACGGGGGAAACCGGATCCCCGTAAGCGGTTCCCTGCACACCGGGACGGGGGATACGCCGATCCCGGCCTGGATCCGATCTCTTCAGTACATGGGATCGAACCGATTCCAACTCACGCTGGGGGGAACACCAGATGAGCGAGGCAGAGCCCACACGGGAGCTCGCACCCGTGCAGCCATCGCACGTGGACGAGGTACCCGAACACGATCCACTCGAGATCCAGCGACTGCTGGCGTGGTACTTCCACGGAGAGGATCCGCCCCGGGCCAGCGGCGGCGAGCGCGAACTTCGCGACGCGGCCTGACCGGGACGTGAAAGCGGCGGGCCGTCCTCCCTGGGGACGGCTCGCCGCGCGAAACGCTCAGAACCTGCGCGCCAGCCAGGCCTGGCTCCAGGCCAGGAACGATGCCACCAGCCGCCCCGGCTGCTGGGTGGCCGGCCGCACGGTGGCAAAGTCGCGTACCGGGTCGATCCCGGCCACGTCGGCGGTGGCCAGCGTGCCCCGCTCGAGCTCCCGCTCGACGGCCAGCTGCGACAGGAAGCTGACCCCGAACCCGGCCTCGACGGCTGCCTTTGCCGACTCCTGCAGGCCCAGCTCCATGGCCACGTTCAGATCACGGGGGCGCACGCCCGCGCGGCGCAGCTCCTCCTCGATCACGGTGCGGACGCCAGCCCCCGCCTGCATCAGGATCAGCGGCTCTCCCACCAGCTCGTCCAGCTCGACGGTGCGGCCCGCGAAGCGGTGGCCGGCCGGTACCGCCAGCACCACGCGATCACGCAGGAAGGGCTCGTATGTGAGTGCCCGGTGCGGCCGAGTCGCGCCGACCACGCCCAGCTCGAGCTCGCGGGCCAGCACCCGGTCGATCACCGTCGAGGTGGCCTCGATCCGCAGCGACACCGTCACCTTCGGATGCTCCGCGCGGAACCCGCCCAGCAGCAGCGGCAGCACGTGCTCGCCGAGCCCGGTGCTAGATCCCACCACCAACGACCCTGTCAGCTCACCGTCGCCGTCGGCCAGCTCGCGCTGGAACTCGTCGGACAGCGCCAGCATCCGCTGCGCGTAGCGCTGCACCATCTCGCCGCGTTCGGTGAGCCGCGCGCCGCGGCCGCCCCGGTCGAGCAACGGCTCGCCGATCTCACGCTCGAGCGCGCGTATCTGCTGGCTGACGGCCGGCTGGCTGACCCCCAGCGCCTCGGCTGCGGCCGAGAACGAGCCGCGCTCGGCGACCTCGTTCAACGTGCGCAGCTGGCGCAGATCCATAAGCAAAGCTTATCGCAGGTGATAGAGAGGTGCCGGGCACCGTTCCATCAGCCGTGTAACCGTCGTGACGCCCACGCGCGTGTTTCGGCCGGATCCCGTCGCGACGACGTAACGCCGAGGTCACGCGTGTGACGACGGTGCCCGGCACCTCCGTTCCACCCGAACGCCACCCGCCGTTCGCCCAGTGTGTCGAAACGCTTATGGCCGTGAGTCAGCGTCGCACCAGGCCCTGCACGGCCAGGTCGATCAGCCGGTCGGGGTCGCGCCGGACGCGGGCGTGTGCGGACGCCGGCTTGCGCTCGAGCACCAGATCCTCCAGCCGCTCCAGCGGGCGCAACCGCCCCTTCGCGATCAGCCGTTCGTCCACCCCGCCCAGCCTTCCGGCGAAGGTCGTGTAGACCGGCGTGCCCAGCACCACCGCCTCGCGGTTCATGGTGCCCCCTGCGCTGATCACGAGATCCGCGCCCGCCACCAGGCTCTGGCCATCCACCGCCGACTCCGGCACCAGCAGCGAGGGCAGCGCCATCGCCCGGATCCGCTGTGCCTGATCCGGCGTGCGCGGCAGCACCACCCCGCGCACCCGCTCGCTCCGGCCCAGCTGCTCGAGCAGCGAGTCGAACAGCGGGTTCTCGAACCGGTGGTAGAGGGCCAGGTCGGCCGGCGGTCGCAGCACCAGCCCGATCCGCTCGCCGTTCAGTCCCAGCGCCGCCGGCACGGTCGCGTCCGGCCGGAAGTTGGCGAGGTAGTACTCCTCCTTCAGGCCCGGGTACGTGACCAGCTTGGGCGGACGCGCGCCGTACCCAGCCACCCGCTCCGGCGGGATCGCGTCGGGCATCAGCACCCGCTGCGCCAGCCGGCAGTTGAGCCCGTGTTGCAGCCGGGCGTACTCGTAGTCGAACATGGTCGTGTTCGGCACCCGCAGCGGGCGGCACGCCATCGGCAGGTCGGTCGACCCGTGCGCCCACGCCACGTCGAAGCGGCCGCGCCGCCCGAACCGGGTCATCGCCGTCACCCTGCCGGCCGCCGCCCGCGCCTTGCCGAGCCGCGAGCCGCCGCCGTGATGCCCGACCACCGTGTGCTCGATACCGTGCAGCTCCAGCAGCGAGATCGTCTGCGCGAATGCCCGTGCCGTCACCGACACGTCCCACCCGCGCGCCTGCATCCGGCGCACCAGCGGCGCGAAGATGGGCACGTGGGGCGAGTTGGTGAGGTCGATCCAGACGCGCACGGGCGTCAGCTGCTACGCCGCGGCCGAAGCCGCGCCGCGGACCGCGTTCACGACCTCGCGCTGCTGCTCCTCGACGAGCGTCGGGAACATCGGCAGCGCCAGCCCTTCGCGGGACGCCGCCTCCGTCACGGGCAGCGATCCCTCCCGATAGCCCAGGTGCCGGAACACCGGCTGCAGGTGGTGTGGCTGGCCGTAGTACACGGCCGACGCGACCCCCGCCTCCTTCAGCCGCCGCTGCAGCTGCTCGCGGGCCGGCGTGCGCACCACGTACAGGTGGTAGATGTGCGAGCGCCCGGGGGCGACCTCGGGCAGCGACACGTGCTCGCCCAACCCCAGCTCGCGGTACCTGGCTGCGGCCGCCATGCGGCCCTCGTTCCACCCGTCCACCTCGGGCAGGAACCGCCGCAGGATCACCGCCTGCATCTCGTCCAGCCGCGAGTTGACGCCGATCTGCTCGAACACCCGCTTGTCGCGCGACCCATGAAACCGCAGCAGCCGCACCTTCTCGGCGATCTCCTCGCTGGAGGCGATCGCCATGCCGGCGTCGCCCATCGCCGGGAAGTTCTTGGTCGGGAAGAACGAGAACGTGGCCACGTCGCCGTAGCTGCCGGCCCGGTAGCCCTCGAAGGTCGCCCCGAAGGCCTGGGCGGCGTCCTCGATCAGCGCGATCCCATGCCGGTCGGCCAGCTCCCGGAAGGCGCGCAGGTCGGCGGTCTGGCCGAAGATGTGGACGGGCATCACGGCCCGCGTGCGCTCCGTGATCGCCGCCTCGGCCGCGTCCGGGTCGAGGCACAGGGACACCGGGTCGATGTCGGCGAAAACCGGCGTCGCGCCGCGGCGTGCGATCGCCTCGGCGGTCGCAAAGAACGTGTAGGCGGTGGTCACGACCTCGTCCCCGGGGCCGATGCCGAGCGCCTGCAGGCCCAGCTCGAGCGCATCGGTGCCGTTTGCGACGGCCACCGCGTGCCCGTAGCCGACCGACGCCGCCACCTCCACCTCGAGCGCCCGCACGTTGGGGCCGAGGATGAACCGGCCGGAGTCGATCACGTCGCCGACGAGCTGCTTTATCTCGGGCAGCAGATCCTCGTACTGCGCCTTGATATCCATCAAAGGAACCGACACAAGGAGGCCGAGTCTAGACGGCCGACTGCCGCCGTCGTCGCAGTAGCCACCAGCCCGCGAGCGCCACCGCAGCCACCACCACCAGGTAGTCGAGGTAGCCCAGCCGGTGGTGCCAGGTGTCCCAGTTGGCGCCCGCGGCGTCGCCGATCCAGACCAGCAGGAAGCACCACGGCAGGCAGCCCAGGAACGTCAGCACCGAGAACCGCAGCAGCGGCATCCGCGCCACCCCGGCCGGCAGCGAGATGAACGTGCGCACCAGCGGCACCATCCGCGCGAAGAACACCACCGGCGTGCCGTAGCGCTCGAACCAGCGGTGCGCCTGGTCGATGCGCCTGGTGCTGTGGTCGTGCCGCAGGATCGCGTAGTCGACGCCGTAGGCCCCCACCCCCCAGGCGATCCACGAGCCCACGAGGTTCGCGAACGCGCCCACCAGCACCGCCTGCCAGAACACAAGATCGCCCTGCGACACCAGGTAGCCGGCGTACACCATCGTCACCTCGCTCGGGATCGGGATGCACGCGCTCTCGAGCACCATCAGCACGAAGACGGCGGTCAGGCCGTGGGCCGCCACCTGGTCCTGCACCCAGTTCGCCAGCGAGGTCAGCACAGCGGGTCAGACACGCGCCACGGCGATCAGGGAGGGCATGTCGAACGTGATGTGGCCGTCGGCGCGGAGGTGCTCCAGCCTCGGTGCCAGCTCGGTGACGACGGCTGCCCGCCGGTCATCGCCGGCTGCGGCAAACGGGCCGGCGGCGGGGTTCGACCCGGCGACCCCGGCGGCGAACTGCTCCGGGCCCCCGGCGAACCGCGCCCGCACCCGCTCGATCTCGATCACGACGTCGTCGTAGCCCGCCTCCTCCAGCAGCCGCCGCAGCTCGCCCGGATCGGACAGACCGTACGGCGCGCGCAGGATGTCCGCGACGTCGCGGCCGATGTGGTGGTCGATGGCCTCGGTCAGGGCATACCACCCGGTCGTGTCCGGCAGGTCGGTCCAGCAAGCGACCGCCAGCCGGCCGCCCGGCGCGAGCACGCGGCGAAACTCGCGCAGCGCCGCGTGCCGGTCCGGGAAGAACTGCAGCCCCTGCTGACAGGTGACCAAGGTGAAGGCGGCGGCGTCGAAGGGGAGCTGGTCGGCCGAGCCCTGCACGTAGTCGATCGGCGCATCGCCCTCGACGGGCGGCCACGTGCGCGCCCGGGCGAGCATGCCCTCGCCCAGATCCAGGCCGGTGACGTGCCCGCCGGAGCCGCAACGGGAGGCGATCGCGCGGGTGAGCACGCCCGTCCCGCAGGCGACGTCGAGCGCACGCTCACCGGGGCCGACCTCGACCGCGTCGGCCACCGCCTCGGCCAGAGGCACGAACATGGCCGGCGCCAGGTACCGCTCGTAGCTCGCCGGCGCGCCGGGGTCGTTCGCCGCCCAGTCCATGGCGCTGCTCACGACGATGCCTCTTGCTCGAGCAGCTCCAGCTGCCGCTTGAGGCCGTGTTCGATCGGCCCCTTGGCCACGACCGCCAGCAGCCGCGGCAGCTCTACGACGGCGGTCAGCGTGACGCGGCTGCCGCCGCCGTCCGGCTCCACCACGAACTCGGTGCTGCCCTCACGTGTGCCGTCCACCCGATGCTCGACCAGGCGCCGCGGCGGCTCCAGCTCCGTCCGCCGCACCAGCATCCGCTCGCTCTTGCCCATCGCCGACACCGTGCACGAGATCTCACCGGAGCCGAGCACCTCGACCTGCGACACCGAGGTCGGCAGGGTGCGCACGTGGCGGTGGGGATCGCTGATCACGTCCCAGACGTCCTGGGGGGCGGCCGACGGCATCCGCCTCGAGACGGACGTCTTCACGACGCGGCGGCGAGCGGGAAGTCGCGCACGGTCCGGTACAGGGTGTCTCGCTGCGACGGCCGGAAGCCCGCGTTTCGGATCGTGTGCAGGAAGTCGTCGACGCCCGCCCGGTGGGTCGTGCCCGCGGCCGAGACCACGTTCTCCTCGATCATGATCGAGCCCATGTCGTCGGCGCCGTAGAACAGCGCCACCTGGCCGATCTTGATGCCCTGCGTCACCCACGAGCTCTGGATGTGGTCGACGTTGTCAAGATAGATGCGGCTGACCGCCTGCATCAGCAGGTAGTCGAAGCTGGTCGGATACCACGTCACCTGCTGCGCCAGCTCCGTGTTGTCGGGCTGGAACGTCCAGCTGATGAAGGCACGGAATCCGTGCATCTCGTCCTGCAGCTCGCGGATCCGCCGTAGGTGCTCGATCCGCTCGTCCAGCGTCTCGACGTGGCCCCACATCATGGTGGCGGTGGTGCTCATGCCGAGCCGGTGGGCCGCCCGCATGATCCCCAGCCACTCGTCGGAGGTGGTCTTGATCGGCGAGATGATGGTGCGCACGCGATCGACCAGGATCTCGGCGCCGCCGCCGGGCAGCGAGTCGAGCCCGGCGTCGCGCAGCCGCGACAGCGTCTCCGACGGCGTCAGCTTGGCCTTGCGCGCGATGTGCTGCACCTCGCTCGGTGACAGTGCGTGCAGGTGGATCGGGTAGCGCGCCTTGATCGACCGGAACAGGTCCTCATACCAGTCGATGCCGAGCTCGGGGTTGTGGCCACCCTGCATCAGCAGCGCCGTCCCGCCCAGCGCCAGCGTCTCCTCGATCTTCTTGTAGATCACCGCCCGCGGCAGCGTGTAGCCCTCGCGCCTGTCGCCCGGCCGCCGGTAGAAGGCGCAGAAGTTGCAGTCGGTGTAACAGATGTTCGTGTAGTTGAGGTTGCGGTCGACGATGAACGTGACCCGGTCGGCGGGCGTCCGCCGGCAGCGCAGCTCATGGGCGACGCGTCCGATCCGCACCAGCTCACGCGATTCGAGCAGCGTGCGCGCGTCGTCGTCGGAGATGCGCTCGCCGGACAGCGCCTTGTCCAGGACCAGCTGCACCGGGCTCGTGAGGGTCGCACCGATCACCAGCCGGATGCTAGTT
The DNA here is from genome assembly GCA_035553035.1 of Gaiellales bacterium. Taxonomy (GTDB): domain Bacteria; phylum Actinomycetota; class Thermoleophilia; order Gaiellales; family JAICJC01; genus JAICYJ01. The sequence goes on from DATNEO010000102.1 coordinate 17,705, forward strand.
GAAACCCCGCGGCCGGTGAGGCCGGTAGCCTCGCGTGCTGATGTCCCTAGATGCCGCCGGAGCGATCATGCTGCTGGCCCTCCTGGCCTGGGTCTGGGTGGCCGGCAGCGCCCTTGCCCGCGACCGGCCGGCGTCCGAGCGGTTCGCGATCGGAGCGCTGGCCGCCTGCGGCCTGGCCTGGACGGCGATGGTGGCAGGCGCCGTCGGCGTCGGGCTGCTGGGCAGCACCCTTGCGACGACCGGCCTGGCGCTGGCGGCGGCTGCCGTCTTCCTGGCGCAGCGCCCGCCCCTGCGTGCGCCACGGCCGGCGGTCGCGCCGCTCGTCACCGGCTGCGTGGCCGGGCTGGTGCTGAGCGCCCCGCAGCTGGCGCTGTCGCTGAGCGCGCTGCAGCCCTCACACGGCGACCTGCTCTGGCACCTCGGCTGGATCCACCAGCTCGAGGACGGGGTGGCCATCCCGGGCGGGGTCTATGCGGGCGAGCCGAACGGCTATCCGTGGCTGTTCCATGCGCTTGTGGCATGGATCGCAGGAGCGCTTCCTGGTGGGGCGGAGAGCGCGGTGTGGGCAATGCAGGGGTTCGGCCTGGCCTGTGCCGGAACCGGCATCTGGCTGCTGGCGACGGAGATCTGCGACCGCCGGCGGGCCGCCACCTGGAGCGTTGGGCTGTTCCTGGCGGCGGCCTCGCTGGGGTGGGCCGCCGACGCCCACGGCCACCGCTTCGTCATGGCGACGATCGACGCCGGGCCCTTCCACGGCAGCCCGGTGCCGGCCCTGACGCCGGCCACGACGTTTCTGCCGCCGGTGATCCCGCGCGACCTGGGGCTGGCGCTCGTGCCGATCGTGCTGTGGCTGGCGCTGCGGGCGATCTCGGACCGGGTGGCGCTGTGGTGGGCCGTCGGCGCCGCCGGCGGCCTGGTGTTCCTGATCGCCCCGCCGGCCGGACTGCTGTGCGCCGCCTGGGTGGCGGTGTTCGCGGTCATGGAGCGCCGCCGCGACGCCTGGCGGGCGACGCCGGCGGGAGCCGCCGTGGTGGCGCCGTGGCTGGTTCCACTGGGGCTCGCCTACCTCCGCTACCACGGCTTCGTCCAGACCACCGAGCTCGGCGCGGGCACCCCCAGCGCCGGCCAGTCGCTCGCAACCGTGGGCCTGACGCTGCCGCTGGCGGCCGCGGGCATCGCCGTGCTGGCGCGTGAGCGACGTCGGGCGCTGCCTCGTTCGCTGGCCCTGGTAGCGGTGCCGGGGCTGGCGGTCGTCGCGGGATTGCTGGCGGCCCACGTCGACACCGGCGGCATCCCGGCCGCGCTCGTAGGCTGGCCGCGCTACATGCCGTTCCTGGTACTCGCGCTCTGCGTCCCCGCCGGCGTGGGCGCGGACGCGCTGGTGATGGCCGCGGGCCGGCGCAGGCCGGCGGCCGCACCGACGGCGGCGGCATTGCTGGTCTGCCTGGCGCTGGGGTCGACGGTGCTCGCCTCCGCCAGCATCTGGCGCGATCCGGTCTCGCCGCTGCTGGACTGTGGCTCGCTGCCGATCGATGCGGACACGCGCGTGGCCGTGGTCGCTCCCGAGCCCGCCGCCGACATGCTCAGCCTGCGGCTGTTCGCCCGCAGCGGTGCCCGGTTCTACTACCTGCGCACGGCGTCGGCCAACGTGCGATTCCGCAGCTGGCTGCACGACCGCATCCCCGACCTGGCAGCCCGTCGCCGGGCGATCGCGGCGACGCTGTCCGGCGGGCCGCCTCCGGCCGGCGTGGACGTCGTGCTCGCCAAGCCCGGCATCATCGCCACCGGTACCGGCACGCTGGTCGCCTCGTGCTCGTTCGGCGACCGGCGATGGGACCTGACGCGCACGGGTCCGCCGTGACATCTTCGGCCATCCCCTGACGGTACCCTCCCGTGGGTGATCCTCGCCGCTGCGACCGTCCTCGTCATCCTCGCGTGCGGTGCGATCGCCACCCTGGCGGCGCTCCCCGCCGGTCACAGCTCGATCCCTGTCCGCCTGGCGGCGGTGTTCGGACTCGGGTACGCGATGGTGCTGTGGCCGGCAACGGCGCTGGCGCTCGTGCACCTGCTGCGGCCATGGTCGCTGGCGCTGCTGCTGGCGACGGTGAGCTGCCTGCTGCTGGCGTGGACGCTGCGGCGAACGCCGCCCCGCGAGCTGCTGGCCGGCCTGCGGGACGAGGCCCGGGCGGACTGGCCCGTGGTCGTGTTCGGGCTGCTGGCGGTGACCGCCATCGCGGTCGCGCGACTCGGCATCCCGGTCGACGCCTCCGCCGGCGGCTGGAGGTACTGGAGCGACGGACTCGAGTTCGCCGACGCCGGCAGCGTCCCCTCGACGGTGCTGCAGTGGGGAGCGCTGCACGCGCCGGCGATCAGCAAGCTGGGCGCCAACTCCTTCGAC
>DATNEO010000103.1:0-13593 GCA_035553035.1 Gaiellales bacterium
CCCACCGCGATCAGCACGTCGCCCACCGAGAAGATGTTGCCGAACGGCACCCAGTCCGGTGCCGCCCAGCGGTCGACGAACCACGCCAGGTTGGGGGATGCCTCACGAACACTGTTGTTGTGCACGCCCGAGAAGCTCAGGCCGCCGTCGCGCATCGCGCTGGGCAGCGCCGGCATGTGCCCGCCGTTGGCCAGGATCGCCGCCAGGTTGAACAGCATCCCGGCCGCGGCGATCGGCATCCCGAACAGGTGCCGGTTCGCGAACGCCACCACCACCAGGCAGCCGTACGAGGCGATCGACAGCGCGGTGGCCACCTGGGTGCCCGCCTGCCACGGCACGAACAACGACGGGAACGCCGCGATCTGCAACGCCAGCGCCAGGTAGAACAGCCACGGCTTCGACACCCGCACGTACGCCAGCCGGCCCAGCCGGCCGCCCAGCAGCAGGCCAACCAGGATCCCGATCGGGACGGTCGGCAGAAGGAACATCAGGCGGTGGCCGAGGTCTGCTCGGGGACGTCCTCGCCCAGAGCGGCCAGGTACTTCTCGAGCGCGGACACCACGCGCGCGTCGAACTGCGTCCAGCAGCGCCGGCGCAGCTCGGCGATCGCCTCGCCCGAGCTGCCGGCCGCGCGGTAGACGCGGTCCGAGGTCATCGCATCGAACGCGTCGGCGACGAGGATGATCCGCGAGCCCAGCGGGATGTCCTCGCCGGCCAGTCCCAGCGGGTAGCCGCTGCCGTCCCACCACTCGTGGTGGTGGCGGATCCAGCGGTCGACCGGAGACACGCCCAGGCCCTCGAGCAGCCGGTAGCCGAGGTCGGCGTGCTCGCGCATGATGCGCAGCTCGTCGGGGTCGAGCTTGCCCGGCTTCTGCAGGATCCGGTCGGGGATCGCGATCTTGCCGAGGTCGTGCAGCAGGCCGGCCAGCCGCACCTGCTCGACGGTCTCCTCATCCAACCCCATCGCCCGGGCGATGCCCTCCACCAGCCTCGACACCGACTGGCTGTGGGCGCCGGCGTAGGTGTCCTTTGCGTCCACCACCCGGATCAGGCCCTCGGCCGCCTTCAGGCGGGCATGACGCTCGGCCGACTCCGCGAGCTCGTCGGGCGTGTAGATGCGCACCACGGTCGGGCTGTAGACGCAGGAGCGATTCTTGCCGTGGTTCTTGGCCCAGTAGAGGGCGCCGTCGGCGACGCGCAGCAGCTGGTCGCGGTCGCCGGCGCTGCTGGGGTAGCTGGCGATGCCGGCGCTGACCGTGACCGGCTCGGCGTGCGGGAAGTTAGTCTGCCAGAGGCGCGCGTGCAGACGCTCGACGGCGGTGTAGGCCTCCTGCTCGCCGTCGTCGGGCAGGAGCAGCGCGAACTCCTCTCCGCCGATCCGGTAGGCCTGGGCGTCGCCGTACTCCTCGCGCATCAGCCGCGCCAGCGCGATCAGCACGTCGTCTCCGACCTGGTGACCGAAGCGGTCGTTGATGCTCTTGAAGTTGTCGATGTCGATCAGCACGAGGCCCATCAAGGAGCGGGTGGACGCGCCCAGCGCGAGCGCCTCGCGCAGATCGGTCTGGAACGAGCGGTGGTTGCGAAGGCCGGTGAGCGCGTCGGTCTCGGCGTCGCGGGTGGCGACCACCGAGCGGTAGGCGTAGCGCTGGTACAGCGCCAGCGCGAACAGCGGTCCGGCCAGCAGCAACTCCAGGCGCGGGTTGATCATCCACAGCGAGGTGGCCAGGGCGGCGATGAAGGCCATGATCGCGAAGGCCGGCCCGGAGTGGCGGACGTAATCCTCCAGCATCTCGCGCATGCTGATGCCGGTGTACAGCGAGACCGCGATCGCGACGGTGATCACGTTCGTCAAGACGTACGCCGCGCCACCCATGAACACGAGCGCCGTCAGCGCACCCGCGTGATACGGCGAGACCGTCCAGCCGAGGATGAACCCGGGGCCGGCCGAGACGAACGCCGACAGCCCCGAAGAGGCACCGTTGAACATGGTGCGGACGGCCGGCGCACGGTTGTGCACCTGCACGACCACCATACTGACGATGGCGCCCAGCACAGCGTACTGCCAGCCGAACAGGAACTGCGTGGACAGCAGAAACACGAAGGCCAGCGAGACCGTGCGGCCACCCTGCTCGTCGAGCGGCACCGGCTTGTACTCCGCGGCCAGCGCGGCCACGAAAAACAGCGCCACCCCGACGGCCGTGCCGGCGTCCGGTGGCGCTGATGCAATCTTGAGAACTGCCCCGACTGCCACCGGGGTCGTCAACGCCAGCATCACGGCGACGAACCGGAGCAGCCGGGGCGGATACGTATGGGACGGATTCGTCACGGCTTGAAACGCTTATCGGCCAGGTTCCCGTCGGCACTTGAGTGCCGCGGCCCGGGGACCGGAGGGTGAGCCTAATTCCACTTGGTCTGGGCGCCGCTGGCGATCGCAAAGGCTGCGATGGCACCAAGGACGAGAGCGACACGGGTCGCGCGATAGTTCCACTTGATCATCTGTTTCGCACCTCCCTTCGGGGTGAGCGGATCCGGCGTCAGAGCTGTTGAGGAGGGGCCGCCGCAGCCCGGTAATCGCGGTGTACCGAGGGAGCGTTTGCCCGGAGGGATCGCGGTGCGTCCTCCTTCGCGTATCTCAGAGATAGCGAAGGGCCGGGGAGGGCGATTCCCCCGTTCGGGTGATCATCACGAACCTCGAACGGGGGCGTTGCTAGGGCGTGATCACGCCGTCGGCGCTGAGATGCGCGCCGCGGGCGCCCAGGTCCTCACGCGACAACTGCTCGACCAGCGCCGCTCCCTGGTGGTCGGGATCCAGCTGCGGCTGGCCTGGGCCGGCCAGCACCGTGGAGACCAGGCGGCCGGACAGGAACCGCCCGTCGGCTGCCAGCTTCACGTGCAGGATGCCGGACACCCCCAGGGCACCCTCGGTCGTGAAGTTGTGGTAGCCGGCGAAGTTGCCGAGGCTGTAGGCGATCAGGCGATGGTGGTAGACCTGCATCGCCCGCAGCACGTGAGGGCTGTATCCGATGATCAGGTCGGCGCCGGCATCGATCGCCACGCGAGCGAACGCCTCGGGGTTGCCGCGGTTCTCGCCCTCGTAGATCTCATCCTGGCCGATCAGGTGCTCGGCACCCACGCCCTCGGCGCCCGCGTGCATCGCCACCACCACCATGTCGGCGTGACGGTCGGCGGCCTGGATCAGGCGCCGGGCGGCCGGGTAGTCGTTGAGCGGGCCGGTGTTGGGGTAGCTGGCGACGCCGATGAAGGCCACGATCAGCCCGTGCACGTGCAGGTAGGTGATCTCATGCGTGCGGCCGGTGTGGGCGAGGCCCTCGCGGTCGAGCGCGGTCACCGTGTCGTCCAGGCCCGCCTGCCAGAAGTCGAAGGCGTGGTTGTTGGCGTTGCTCACGATCGTGAACCCGGCGTGCTTGAAGTAGCGCGCCCACGACGGCGGCACCCGGAACTCGTAGCAGGCGGTCGAGTTCGCGCCGCACTTCCCCGACGTCAGGTTGGTGAGCGTTCCCTCCATGTTGGCGAAGCGGATGTCGCCGGTTATCTGCCGGCGCACGCCGTCGAAGTAGGTGTCCGGATCCGGCGCGAGCGTGCCGGCGTAGCCCAGCATCGTGTCGCCCACCGCCGACAGCGTGACCGTGCTGGTCGGGTTCGGGCCGGTGGCCGGCGGCGAGGACGTGGGCGTGTCGCTCGATCGTGACGCGCCGCCACCCGACGCGCCGAGGGACGAGCCGGCCTCGGCCGGAGAGCCACTTGGCCAGAGCTGGGCGAGGCCGTAGCCGGCAGCCACCAGGAGCAGCAGACCCGCGGTCGCGACCGCGCGGCGGCGGCGCACCCTGGCGCGCCGGCGGCTGTGCATCGCGCGCCGCTGCAGATGAGGATCCCGATCGCCCACGTGCCAGTATCATCGCGCAGCGTGACGTCGGAGCAGCGGGTGATGGAGGCGATCGAGGCGGGCCGCGACCGGCTGGTCGAGCTGACGTCGACGCTGATCCGCTTCGACACCACCGCCCGCGAGGGCGACGGGTCGGCCCATGACGAGGCCGCGCTGCAGGAGCACCTGGGCGGTCTGCTTTCCGTCGCCGGCGCCGAGGTCGAGATCTGGGAGCCACGTCCGAACGAGGTGTCTGGCACGCGCCAGATCCCGGGCCCGCTCAGCTTCGCGGGACGGCCGCAGATGGCCGCCCGCTTCGCCGGCTCGGGCGGCGGGCGCAGCCTGCTGCTCAACGGGCACATCGACGTGGTGCCATCGGAGCCGCGCGACCGCTGGACGAGCGACCCCAACGCCGCCGAGGTGCGCGGCGGGAACCTCTACGGCCGCGGCGCCTGCGACATGAAGGGCGGCGTTGCCGCGATGACGTTCGCGGCGATCGCGCTGGCCGAGGCCGGCGTGCGCCTGCGCGGCGACCTGATCGTGAACACGGTCACCGACGAGGAGACGTCGGGCGCCGGCGGACTGGCCGCGGTCAGCCACGGCGTCAAGGCCGATGCCGGCATCGTCACGGAGCCGACCGGGTTCAACGTGTGGGTGGGATGCCGCGGGTCGCTGTCGCCGACGATCACGGTCGAGGGCCGCCCCGGGCACGCCGAGATGGCCCAACCGCACTGGCGCGACGGCGGCGCCGTGAACGCCATCGAGAAGATGTCGGTCGTGCTCGAGGCGATCCGCGAGCTGCGCGAGGAGTGGCGCGGGCGCACCGACAAGCGTCATCCCCACCTTTCACCCAGCGACATCGTCCCGGCCATCATCAACGGCGGCGAGTGGGTGGTCACCTACCCCGCCAGCTGCACCCTCCAGAGCGAGCTGATGTACCTCCCCGCGAACGCCGACCCGGACGGCTGGGGCAGCTTGGTCGAACGCGAGGTGACCGAGTGGATCCAGCGACGCTGCGCCGCCGACGCCTGGCTGGCCGAGCACCCGCCGCTGATCGAGTGGAGCCTCGACATCCCGCCCTACGAGGTCGACCCGGCGCACCCGCTGGTGACCGCCATGCTCGATGCGAGCGCCGCCGTGGGCGAGCCCTCGCGCATCTCCGGGCTCGACTACTGGTACGACGCCGCCAGCTTCACGCGCTTCGGCGGCACGCCCTGCATCGGATGGGGCCCGCGCGACATCGCCTGGGCGCACACGATCGACGAGTACGTCCCCGTCGACGACCTCGTGCGCTGCGCACAGGGGCTGGCAATCGCCGCGATCCGCTACTGTGAGCCCGATGGTTGATCCGACGAGTCGTGCGGCGTGAGGCCGGTGACGGAACTCCCCGTGAGAATGGCGACGACCGCCGACTCGGCGCTCGTGACCGCCCTGTTGAAGGCGTTCTTCAGTCACGAGGGCCGCGTGGTCGCCCACCTCGAGCAGAACGTGCAGGCGATCCTTGCCGACCCCGGCCGCGGCTTCTTCACGCTGGGCGGCGACAAGGGCGTCGCCACCACCACCATCCGCATCTCAGCCGGCGGCGGCGCCAGCGCCGAGATCGAAGAGATCTGGGTGCAGCCGTCAGCCCGCGGCCAGGGCATGGGCGGGCGCCTGCTGCGCACGGCCGTCGCCGAGTGCCGGCGCCGCGGCATCGAGTCGATCGAACTGCGCGTCACGCCCGACGACCAGGAGCTGGGCATCCCCGACTTCTATACCAAGCAGGGCTTCAGCCACGGCGGCCGGCTGATCTACGAGTTCGCCGGGGCGGACTCGGAAGTCCGCTAACACCACCGCCCTCAGACGGCCGTGTCGCTGGCCAGCTCCAGCATCCTCATGGCCTCATCCAGCTGCCCGCGGCGACGCAGGAACTTGCCGTAGCGGCGATACGCCTTGGCCAGGTCCGTCGGCCAGCCGGTCTGACGCTGGAGCGAGTCGATCGCGAGCCGGTACCCCCGGTCCGCCGCGTCGGCGTCACCCCGGTCGTCATGCACACGCGCGATCACGAGGTGCGCGAGCCCGCTCTGACCCGGGCCGGACGGATCGTCGGCGAGCAGTTCGACGGCAGCGCTGGCACGCGACAGCGCGGTGTCGTGGTCGCCCTGCTGCAGCGAGAACCGTGCCTCCTCGACCAGCAGGAAGCCGGCGTCGACGGATCCCAGCGGATCGGGCGCCCGCCGCCGTGCCTCCGCCAGGTAGTCGCCGGCCCGCTCGGTGTGGTTCGCGTCAAGCCGGACGTGCGCGCACTGCAGGTATACAAGGAACACGTCCTGGCTATCCAAGGCAATGGCGGTTTCGAGGTTCTTCTCGGAGTACTCGATGGCCTGCTCGGAACGGCCGATATTCATGTTCAGGCGCGTCAGGGCGTAGTAGAGGCGCCTCCGCACCTGCAGGTCCAGATCCTCGCCGCCGTCTCGCAGCACCCCCGCCAGCACCGAGTTGGCCCGTCCGTACTGGCCGGCGTCGGCGTAGGCGTAGCTGAGCGTGATCGAGTAGTGGGCGATCACGGCCGGGTCGGCGTCAGGCCCGGACGATACGCGGGCAAGACACTCCTCGATCAGCGTCACGGCCCCGCCGGCATCGCCCGAGAACGACCGCAGCCGTGCCGTGTGGGTGTAAAGCGACTCACGCTCGGCCGGATCGGGCCGTCCGCCGCGCTCGATCGCCTGCTCGTAGCGGTGCAACGCCTGCGCCTCCAGACCTCGCTCCGAGGCAACCGCGCCAAGGCCCTCGAGCGCCCGACCCGCCAGCTCCTGGTCACCCGCGGCGGTCGCCTCGCCGAGCATCTCGGACAGTACGCGGTCCGCCTCGTCGAGGCGGCCAAGTCCGATCAGGAGCGTTGCATCGGTGAGCAAGGACTCATGCACGCGCTTCCAGAGTAACCACCACCCCGGAGGGCTTCAAGCGGCGAACGGCAGCGGCCGCACCCGCGCGGCCGTCCCGGCGACGGTCACCTCGTCGCCGTCGGACACCTCGCGGCGCAGCACCGCCAGCGAGATCGGGCCAAAGCGCGGCGACAGCACGGCCGAACCGACCCGTCCCACGTCACGGTCACCGTGCAGCACCGCCGCTCCCGGCTCGGGCAGCGCCCCGCTCAGCGTGAGGCCGCGCAGCCCGCGGTTCGCATGGCCACGATACTGGAGCCGGGCGACCGGCTCCTGCCCCGGGTAGCAGCCCTTCGTGAAGCTGACGGCGAGCGGCACCAGCCCGGCCTCGGCCGGCATCGAGTCCTCGCCGAATTCGCGACCGAAGGCGGGCAGGCCGGCCTCGACTCGCGCCACCTCCCAGGCATCGGCGGGCTCGACGCCGTGGGGCGCGGACGCCAGCAGCCGGTGGGGGCCGGCCGGCGTCTCCAGGTTGGCCAGCGCATCGGTAGCCTCACCCCAGACCACGGCGTGCGCCGATGGGGCCAGCTCCACCTTGCGGCGGAACCGGGCGCGCATGATCGACTCCAGCACCAGCTGCGCACGATCGGGCGGGCAGGCCAGCACGTAGCCGTGGCCGGTGTTGAACAGCTCCACGTCGGAGATCACGCGCGCCTTCGGCGTCAGCAGCAGCGCGTACACGGCGCCGCCCGGCTGGGCGCTGTCGACATCGTTGGAAAGCAGGCTCTGCAACAGCACGCCGGCGTCCCGGCCGGTGGCCTCGATGCAGCTGCGGTCGAGCAATGCGGTCACGCCAGGAAGCGTAGACGGAACCATGCGGCGATCGGGTGAAACGATTCGCCTCTACCATGCCACGAACCCCTTACGTCTCGAACCCGGAGGTCGCGTGGCGCTGTTTCGCTCCAGCGAGGATCGCAAGGCCAGACAGGCCGGTGTCGACGAGTCGCGCATCCCTCCCGGCCAGTACTACACCGACAAGTGGCCGGTGCTGCAGGCGGGGAGTGTCCCGCGCGTCGACCTGGCGACCTGGGATTTTCGTGTCTTTGGCCTGGTCAAGCAGCCGATCCGCCTGTCGTTCGACGACGTGGTGGCACTCGGAGCCCAGGAGCAGACCAGCGACATCCACTGCGTCACCCGCTGGACGAAGCTGGACATGCCCTGGAAGGGCGTGCCCATGAAGGCGTTGCTCGACCGCGTCCAGCCGCTGGACAGCGTCCGCTTCGTGATCGCCCACGCGGAGCAGGGCTACACGGCCAACCTGCCGATCGAGGTGATCCGCGACGACGACGTGATGCTGGCCTACGAAGCGGAGGGCCGCCCGCTCACCCCCGAGCACGGCTTTCCGCTACGGCTGCTGGTGCCCAGCCGCTACTTCTGGAAGAGCGCAAAGTGGCTGCGCGGCATCGAGTTCTTGGACACGGACAAGCCCGGGTTCTGGGAGGGGTACGGCTACCACAACGAGGCCGATCCCTGGCGCGAGGAGCGATACGGCTTCTAGCGTGATCGAGACGTTCTGCGACAGGCTGCAGCAGCTGGTCGACATCGACACGCCGTCCGGCGGGGTCGAGCAGGAGCGGGTGGCCGAGCTGCTGGCCGGCTGGCTGGCGCCGCTGGGCTGTCGCACGGAGTGGGTCGAGGAGCCTGACGGGCCGGCTCGCAGCATGGTGATCGCGCTGCCGGGGTCAGGACGAGGCGTGGTCGCGCTGCTCGGGCACACCGACACCGTGTTCCCGGCCGGCACCGTGGCGGCGCGGCCGTACCGGCGCGAGGGGATGCGCTGCTTCGGCCCGGGCGTGGCCGACATGAAGGGCGGCCTGGTGCTGGCGGCGATGGCGGTGGAGACCTGCGCCGCGCGGCAGCGGCCGTTCCAGGAGCTGCGGCTGCTGGTTTGCGCCGACGAGGAGGTGCGCCTGCGCGCGCCGGCGATCTCGGTGCACGCGGCCGGCGCGCGGGCAGCGCTGGTGTTCGAGTGCGCGCGCGAGAACGGCGACGTGGTGTCAGCCCGCAAGGGCGCCGTCTGGCGCACCATGGAGCTGACCGGGCGGTCTGCCCATGCCGGTGCGGACACCGCCCGTGGCCGCAGCGCCGTTTCGGCTCTGGCCCACGAGATCCTCCGCATCGAGGGGCTGACCGAAGGTCGGCCGGACATGACGTCGGTGGTGACGACGGTGGCGGGCGGCACGGCCGCGAACACGTTGCCGGGAGATGCCCGCGCGACGCTCGACATCCGCTCCAGCGCGCCGGCGGACCTCGAGCACGCACTGGCACAGCTGGGGGCGGGCGGCCCCTACGACGGCGTCACCATCGAGATCATCGACCGCGGTACCTGGCCGCCGATGCCAGGCGACGAGCGGCTGACGCGGGCCGCGCTGGAGCATGCGCGCGAGCTGGGCCTGACGGTCGGCGAGCAGCTCTCGGGCGGCGTGTCCGACGGCTGCTGGACCGGGGCGGAGGGCGTCCCCACGCTGGACGGGCTGGGGCCGGTCGGCGCGCTCGACCACACGGAGGCGGAATGGATCGAGCTGGAGACCGTCGAGCGGCGCGTGGAGCTGGCAGCGCGGTTGATCGAGCTCTGACTCAGGTGCGGCAGTCGAAGCCGGCGTAGTTCTTCGGGCTCGGGGCCGAGCCGCGGGCGGGGTCCACCACCTGATACACGTCCATCGTGCCGTCGCTGTGGACAAGCCGCAGGAACGGCACGCCGTGGAAGCTGGCGGGGTCCACACCCTGTTCGAGCGTGCTGACCATGCTGCCGACGCGGACGTCCTTCAGCACCAGCACGTAGTCGATCATCTGTTTCTGGAGGAACTCCCGGTGCGCTGACGGATCCTGGAAGAAGCCGTGCGCGCCCAGCACCAGGTCGAGCACGGTGTGCAGCTCTGACGGCCGCAGGTATGGCCCCATCCCCTCGGCCACGCTGACGCGCCCGGTCTCCGCCGCGAACGTGCCAAGGGTCAACCGGTCGACCAGCAGGCGAGAGCTGCAGGGCAGGTTGGCGTCGACCCAGCTGGTGACGTGCTCGGCACGCTGACCGTTCTGCTGCCAGCCGTGCCGGGCCGGGGCGCCGGCGTACGCGGCGGTGGCCGCGGTGGCCAGCACCGCCACCGCGCAGACGATGGCCGGGAGGCCCGGGCGCAGGCGCGACAGCAGCCCCATCGCCTGCTCCGCGCAGCCGAGCACCAGCAGCAGCGCGAGCAGGCAGACGTAGTCGTACAGCCGGTGCGGGCCGAAGGTGCCGGGGATGTATGTCGAGTAGCGGTAGGAGAACAGCAGTGCGATCCCCAGCAGCAGTGCCGCCAGCAGCACCACGAACACGCCCAGCGGTCGCAGCTCATCGCGGAACCGGAACAGCATCACCAGCGCGATCGCGATCGCAATCAGCGGCACGGCCCACAGCTCCAGGTCCGAGGCGGGGCGGGTGATCGCGCTTGCCACCAGGCCGCGGGTGAGGCTGGCGGGCGCGATGTACCAGTGGCCGTCGGCGGCCGCGCGATCGACGACGTGGCCGGTGAACAGCGACGCCGTGGGGTCGACGTTGGGTGGGAACGAGCTGTAGCGGTTGGAGCCGCCGGCACCCTGGAACCCGACGTCGCCGCCGGACAGGCCCAGGCTGGCGCCCCAGATCAGGACGGCCACGCCCACGATGGCAAGCCCGCGCAGCACCACGGCCCGGCGCTCGCCGACCACGAGCAGCAGCGCCGCCGTGTAACAGGCGAGGCCCAGCATCAGCACGAACGCGGGGATGCCGTGGCTGCCGGCGGCGACCGCGAACAACACGCCCGAGACCAGCGGCTCGGCCCAGCCGCTGCGCCGGCGCAGCGCGCGCACGCCGAGCATCAGCCCGCACACCGCCGCCATCCGGCCCGTGTTCTCGGCGGTGTACACGTCCAGGTCGCGGTGCAGCTCGTTGTCGACCAGCACCAGCACAAGCAGCGGCAAGAGCGCCGCGGTGTAGCGCAGGCCCAGCTCCCGGCCCAGCGCCCACAGGCCACAGGCGAGGCCGACGGCGACCAGCCACAGCAGTGCGCCCATGGCCGGCAGCGGCGACGCCCCGATCAGGTAGCTCATCCCGGCCTGGTAGCTGTTCAGGATCACCTTGCTGACGGTGGGCGTGTAGGTCGCACCCCACTGCAGCGTCTGGTGGGGAACGCGGCCGGCGTCGGCGATCTCGATCCCGTCCTGCCAGTAGCGCCACGGCCCGAACATGCTGAAGTTGAGCAGCGGCGAGAAGCGCAGCCGCATCAACGCGAACAGCAGCATCGCGGCCAGGCCGGAGCCCGTCAGCCAGGGCTCGGCGACGAGCTCATCGCGCAGCGCCGCAACGTGGGTGCGGAGGCCGTCGCGGCGGATGGCGTAGCCCCACAGCAGCGCCGTCACGGCCGCGAGCAGCCCCACGTAGGTGACCACGTTCAGCACGTGCAGGATCTCGAGCACGACGCCGGTGAGCGCTGCAGCGGCGTAACCGAGGCCGAAACAGAGCGCCAGGCGGGTCGCGATTCCGGCCTGTCCGGGACGATGCAGCGCCATGCTGGCTCCCGCGCCCGGAACCACCATGACCAGCAGGGCGATGATGATGGCGCCGGCGTTCAAACGGCCAGAAGTGTACTTGGGCGCTCGCTATGCTGGCCGCATGACGTACTCGATCGTCGCCCGCGACGGCGACGGGCGGATGGGCGTTGCCGTCCAGACCTGCGTGATGGGAGTCGGCGCGATCTGCCCCTGGGGACGCGCGGGCGTCGGAGTGGTCGCGACCCAGGCCTTCAGCCTGGCGGGATACGGCCCGCGGCTGCTCGACCGGCTGGCCGCGGGCCAGTCACCGGCCGCCGCGCTCGGTGCGCTGGCGGCCGCCGACGAGCGGCGCGAGCAGCGGCAGGTGGCGGTGTTGGCCGCCGACGGCGTCACCGCGGCGTTCACTGGATCCGATACGATCCCGTTCGCGGGCGATGTCCAGGGCCACGGTTTCAGCTGCCAGGCGAACATGATGGCGGCCCCCGGCGTGCCGGAGGCAATGCGCGACGCCTTCGTTGCCTCAAACGGCCCACTGCAGCGGCGCCTGCTGGGGGCGATGCGCGCGGCCGAGGCCGCCGGCGGAGACTTCCGCGGCCGCCAGTCGGCGGCCCTGCTGGTGGTCGAGGCCGATGTACGGGACGAGTCCTGGGAGGGCGTGGCGGTCGACGTCCGCGTCGACGACGACCCGGAGCCGCTCGACCGGCTGGAGCACTTGCTGGACGTGTCCGAGGCGTACGAGGCGATGCGAGTCGGCACGGCTGCCGCCAAGAGCGGCGATCTCGCCGAGGCCGGGCGGCTGTCGCAGCGGGCAGCGGCGCTGGCGCCGCACGACCAGAACGTGATTGGCTGGGTTGCGGTGCTGCGAGCGCACGCCGGCGACCTACGGCCGCTGCAAGAGCTGATCGCGCGCCGGCCCGGCACCCGGCGGCTGCTGGACTGGCTGCGCGCGCACGACGAGGTGCAGCTCTCCGACGAGGTGATGGAGCAGCTGGGCGCTAGCGCGCCCGGTAGATGACCACGCTGCCGATGCGGGCGACAGGCCGGTAGTACCGGTCCAGCAGGCGGGCCGTCTCACCGCTCGTGTCGAGCGCGTCCGCCGGCTGCTCGGCCACCACCAGCGGCGGGCGACCGGGCCCGCCCAGCGCCGAGTGCACCTCGTCCAGGGCGCCCGGGATCACCTGCAGCGGGCGGAACCACATGTAGCGCACGGCCGGCGCGCGGTCGCTCAGGTAGTAGACGTTCGCGGCCGCCCACATCACGAAGATGCGCTGCCCGGGCGTGGTGTGGCTGCGGACGTATGCGATCACGGCGGCGTCGTGCTGGAGGTGCTCGTCGTTGGGGAACACGTGGGCGGCCTGCGCCGATGGCGAATCGAACCAGAGCGGCACGACCGCCACGGCCGACCACAGCGCCAGGCCGCAGGCCACGCCGGCCACCAGCCCCGACCGCGTCTCCCACAGCCGGGCCGCACCCACGCCCCCCAGCACCGCCAGCGGTGCGGCCAGCTGGATGTAGTAATGGGCGTGGAAGTTGCCACCGCCGACGACGCCCAGGGCAGCGGCACCCAGCCACAGCCGCAGCAGCACGGGCGACCGGCGCCAGCCGTAGATCGTCAGAGCGGCCAGCGGCGCCAGCGCACGCACCACCTCCGGCAGCGTGTCGCGGAACTGGCTGAAGCGGGCGCTCAGCGATCCGGACACGATCGAGTCGCCCTGACCGCGGTACGTGACCATCGCGTACCACCAGTCGTGGAAGCTGGGGGCTGTGATCGCCGCCACAGCCACCGGTACCAGCGCACAGCCCACCACCACCGCCGCGGGGACGATCCCGGCCCGGCGGCGGCACAGCAGCAGGAATGCGACGGCGGCCAGGCCGCCGTCGAACCCGGACTGCTTCATCAGCACCGCGCAGCCCGTCAACAAGCCGCATGCGACCAGCCAGCGCATGCCCTCGCCGCGCTGGTACCGCACGAACGCGATCAACGACAGCACCGCCGGCAGCGACGCCAGCAGCTCGCCGGAGAGCGTGAACGACTCGATGAACGGCGATGCGCCCAGCGTTGCCAGGAGCATGGCCGCGGCGATCGCAGGTATCCTGCCCGCGGTCCGGTACGCCAAGGCAAATACCGCCGCGACCACGAGCGCCCCCACCGCTGCCGCGGCGATTCGGATCGCCTCGGCCGAGCCATTGTCGATATGCAGGATCGCCCGAAAGACCAGCAGCAGCCCTTGCGGACGGTCGACCCAAGCCTGGTCGTAGAGCCGGGCGCCTCCATCCCAG
>DATNEO010000104.1:0-14713 GCA_035553035.1 Gaiellales bacterium
GCGACGACCGGAATCGAACCGGTGTGCAAGGCTTTGCAGGCCTCTGCCTAACCACTCGGCCACGTCGCCCGAGGTCACAAGGCTATCAGCGGGCCTGCGGGCTACGACGCGACGTCTGCGATCGCACGGCCGGCCAGGAGCGCGGCGCTTCGCAGCGCAAGGCCGCCCTGGCCTGCCACCGCCGCCAGCACGGCCTGGGCACGCTCCGAGAACGAGTCGCACACGACCACCAGCAGCGCGCCATTGACCGGCACGACCGCTGTCACGGCCGGTAGCGTCGATGCCTCGGCCGCCGGCCCCGGCAGGTTCGCAACGTCCACGAGCTCGACCTCGTCTCGCCGCGGGAACCCGGCCCGCACGGCCGCCGTCGCGATCGCGCGCACCGCGGCGTCGCCGGTCGAGGCCAGCACCCGGCTGTAGCCGCTGGCAGGATCGGCCGGCACGACCACTGCCGCTGCACGCGACCCGGTCAAGCTGCGCGCCACGTGCGCCAGGTGAGCGGCCACCGCGGAGACCGACGGGTCGGTGGCGGCCATCGTGGCGATCTCCAGCAGCGCGTTCGAGACCGCCGCCGACCGTCGCTCCGCCTCGAGCAACCGCGCGTTCTCGAACGCCACGGCCGCCTGCGCAGCCAACAGCTCGAGCAACCGCACCGCAAGCTGTGAGAACTGGTCGAGCCCGAGCTTCGACAGCACGATCACGCCGATCGTGCGCCGCTCGTAGCGCAGCGGCACCGCCAGGATCGACTCCTCGATGTCGGCGCTGCCCTCGATGTCCTCGGCAAACTCACAGTGCTGCGCGTCGCCGATGTTGAGCGTCTGCCCGCGCTCGGCCGCGGTGCCGGTGATGCCCTCCCCCACGTCGCAGCGCAGCGCGTCGAACGTCTCGCCGGCGTACTCCGACAGGTTGCCGCCGAAGGCGACTGGCTCCAGCGTCCGCTGGTCGTCGCCGAGCAGGTAGACGCGGGCGTTGTGGTAATCGATCATGGTGCGCAGCTCGGCCACGATCGTCTCGGCGATCTGCCAGACGTCGTTCAGCCGGTTCAGCTTGGTTGCGAGCGCGCCCAGCAGTTTGATCTGCGTCAGGGACTCGAGCTCCTGCCGGCGGCCGGCGGCACCACGGGTGTCCCGCTGCGCGCGCACGGCTGACGAGTAGCTGGCGGCGCGGTCCTTCCCCCGCTCCTTGGCGACGTACAGCGCTGCGTCGGCCGCGGCCAGCAGCTCGGTCGGGTTCTTGGCATCGTCGGGAAACGCCGCAACGCCGCAGGACACGGTCAGCGAGCGAGGGCCTGGAAGCTGGCGCACCCGCGCACACAGGCGGTCGGCCGCTGCCTTGGCGGCGCGCTTGCCGGTCTCCGGCATCAGGATCGCGAACTCCTCGCCGCCCACCCGGAAGGCCGAGTCGGTGGCCCGCAGCACGGAGCCGGCCGCCGACGCCACCCGCCGCAGCATCAGGTCGCCCTCCATGTGGCCGTGCACGTCGTTCAGCAGCTTGAAGTCGTCCAGGTCGAACGTGACCAGCGCCATCGGCCGCTTGTAGCGGTGGGACCGCTCCAGCTCGGCGCGCACCCGCTCCTGGTAGACGCGGTGGTTGAACAGCCCCGTCAGCCAGTCCGTCTGCGCCTCTCGCGTCAGCTGCTCGCGGATCTGGGTGTTGTCCAGCGCCAGCGCCGCCAGGTCGGCAAAGTGGCAGATCAGCTCGAACTCGTCGTCGCTGAAGGTGACGCCCTCGCCCAGGCGGTAGACGTTGAGCACGCCGATCGGCTGGTCGCGCACCATCAGCGGCACGGCCGCGATCGTCTCCGGCTCGCTGTCGGTGCCGGGCACCAGCTCGATGCGCGGATCGAGGTGGGCCGCCGGCACGTTCTGGGCGAGGCGCTGCTCCACCACCCACCCGGTCAAGCCCTTGCCCAGCGGCAGCGGCGAGTCGAGGATCTCGGCCGCGTACAGGTCGACCGAGTGCAGCGGAACCAGCAGGCTGCGCACCGGGTCGACCTGGTAGACCGTCAGCACGTCGTAGGGCACCAGCCGCTTCAGCTCATCGGTGATGCGGTCGAGCAGCTCGTCCAGGCTGCCGGATCCCAGCAGCATCCGCGACATCTCGAGCAGCGCTCTGTACGAGGCCAGGCGCGCGCCTTGGGGGTCCTGGGCAGAACCGGGACGTGCGAGCAAGACATCCTCTCGATGCAGATGGGCGGGGCCGGCACACGGAGCGAAGGTAGTGCCACTCTCAGTTTCCCGCCTACGGGGTCGAGCTCCTACCCCCTTTCGAGTGATCCCGCCGCCCGCGATGCGGGTGGATAGGCCACGAGCGAGGCAACCGTCACAATCGTCATCACCAGCGTGCCGGCGATCGCAACGTGCACCGCGATCACCTCCCAGGGCAACCCGTTGCGGTACTGGTACTCGCCGACGGCCAGCTGACAGAGCGTCAGCACCACCCCGGCCACGGACAGCCGCTGGGCGAGGCTGCCGCGAGCGGTTCGCCACAGCACCACCGCCAGGATCAGGAACACGGTCGCGAACGACACGGCCGCGCGCACGTGCACCCAGGTGGCGTCATAGAAGTCGCCGAACCGCTCGATCGGCCGGTCGGTGGCACCCGCGTGCGGCCCGGCGGCCGTGACGAACGCCCCGGTCGTGACCAGCGCCAGGCACAACACCACCGCGGCCGCCCCCAGCAGCGCCGGTCGCGTCCACACCAGCTGCTCGCGCCGGCCACCGTGGGCGCCGTCGACCGCGTGAAACGTGACCCACGTGGCGACCGCCACGACGGCCATCGCCAGCAGAAAGTGCGACATCACCAGCAGCGGGTTGAGGTTGAATGCAACCGTGATCGCGCCCAGCGGCACCTGCGCGACGGTGCCGGCGGCCGCCGCAGCCGCCCCCCACGCCACCGCTCGCTGCAGCCCCGGCAGGCGAAATGCGATCACCGCCGTGATCACGGCCGCGACCATGGCGATGCCCGAGATCACGCGGTTGGAGAACTCGATCACGGAGTGGTAACCGGTGCTGGGCACGAAGCTGTTGGCCTCGCAGGTCGGCCAGTGGGGACAGCCCAGGCCGGACGCAGTGAGACGCACCAGGCCGCCCGTCACGACCACCAGCCACAGCAGCCCCAGGGTGATCAGCGCGGCACGCTCGAACGTCAGCGCCGTGACGGCGCGCCCGCGTGCACGAGACAGGGTGGGCTCGGCGGTGGCCACGGCTGCAAAGTCTAGAGCGCAGCGCTGTGGTGGGAGGTGAGCACCGCACGCACCCCCCGCATCGGGGTTCGCAGCATCAGGTAGGCGCGGGACGAGTCGAGCACGCAGTCCAGCGGTCGTCGCACCGCCTGGCCGGCGCTGCTGGCGGCGCGCAGCCGGCCCGGGTCGGCGCCGTGGCGGGCCGCGATCAGCTGCGCGAACTCGAGCCGCGACACGGGTTCGGGGCCGGCCAGGTGCAGCACGCCGCGCTCCGGCAGCTCCGCCAGCTCCAGCAGCGCGGCTGCCAGGTCGCCGCGGGCCACCGGCGAGCGCAGCTCGTCCTCGAAGAAGGCCACGTCCGCGCGGCCGGCCAGCGCATCCAGCACCATCCACTCTGTCGGTCCCGGCGCCGCGCCGGCGTAGATCAGTGAGGTGCGTACCACCAGCGCATCGCCGTGCGTCTCCAGGACTGCACGCTCGCCATCCAGCTTGGAGGCGCCGTACTCGTTGACCGGCCCGGGTGGGTCGTCCTCGCGGTACGGGCGGGCCAGCTCCCCGTCGAACACGAAGTCGGTGGACAGGTGGACCAGCCGCGCGCCGTGAAGGGCGGCGGCCGCAGCGACGTGTGCGGCGCCGTCGACGTTCACCTCGCGCATCCGGTTGCCTCCCTGGAGGTAGGCGGTGTGCACCACGGCGGCCGGTCTGACGCGCGCCATCAGGTCGTCGACAGCGGCACGGTCGCACACGTCGAGGGACACGTCGGCGGTCGCGTTCGTGAGGTGCGTGCCGGTCGCAGCCCGACCGGCCGCCCGAGCCTGAGCCAGCAGCTCACGGCCCAGATAGCCGCTCGCGCCGGTCACCAGGATGCGCGCCTGCGCGCCCGTGTCAGACGCCTGCATGCACCGATCGTAGCTACACTCGATGTCCGCGCCGACCCGCAACTCTTCACGGAGATCGCCATGACCACCACCCTCCCCGGACAGGACACCGACGCACTGCTCACCCGCCTCGGCATCGACTCGTCGCTCCTGCGCGGCGGCGACCTCGAGGTGCGCACGCCCATCACGGGCGAGGTGATCGCGAACCTGCACTCGACCAGCGCGGCCGACGCGGAGGCCGCGATCGCGCGGTCGGTGGAGGCGTTCCAGGTGTGGCGCGACGTGCCGGCACCACGGCGCGGCGAGCTGGTGCGCCTGCTTGCCGACGAGCTGCGCCAGGAGAAGGAGGCGCTGGGCGCGCTGGTCACCCTCGAGGCCGGCAAGATCGGCCAGGAGGGCCTGGGCGAGGTGCAGGAGATGATCGACATCTGCGACTTCGCGGTGGGTCTGTCCCGGCAGCTGTACGGCCTCACGATCGCATCCGAGCGGCCCGGGCACCGGATGATGGAGACCTGGCTACCGCTGGGGCCCGTGGGCATCATCACCGCCTTCAACTTCCCGGTTGCGGTCTGGAGCTGGAACGCCGCGCTGGCGCTCGTGTGTGGCGACCCGGTGATCTGGAAGCCGTCCTCGCGCACGCCGCTGACCGCGCTTGCCTGTCAGGCGCTGTTCCAACGAGCGCTGGAGCGATTTGGCGACGCCCCGGAGGGGCTGGTCGAGGTGATCGTCGGCAGCGCCGGGCGGGCGCTGGTGGACGACCCGCGAGTGCCGCTGGTGTCGGCGACCGGGTCAACCGCGATGGGCCGGGCGATGGCGCCGAAGGTGGCGGCCCGACTCGGTCGCTCGCTGCTCGAGCTGGGCGGCAACAACGCGATGATCGTGACCCCTAGCGCCGACCTCGACCTGGCGGTGCGGGCGATCCTGTTCGCCGCTGTCGGCACCTGCGGCCAGCGCTGCACCTCGCTGCGGCGGCTGATCGTGCACGAGTCGGTGGCCGACACCCTGATCGATCGGCTTGAGCGGGCATACGCGAGCGTGCAGGTAGACGACCCGCGGGAGCAGGGCACGCTCTGCGGCCCGCTGATCTCGCAGGAAGGTTTTGACGACATGCAGAAGGCGCTCGCCCGGGCGCGCGCCGACGGCGGCACCGTGAGCGGCGGCGAGCGAGTGCTGGCCGACCGCTGGCCGGACGCGTACTACGTGCGGCCCGCGATCGTGCGAATGCCCGGACAGACCGACGTCGTGCGCGAGGAGACGTTCGCGCCGGTGCTGTACGCGATGACGTACGCGGACATGCAGCAGGCGCTGGATCTGCACAACGACGTGCCGCAGGGCCTGTCCTCCTGCATCTTCACCGGCGACCTGCGCGAGGGCGAGCGGTTCCTGGCGCCGGCCGGATCGGACTGCGGCATCGCGAACGTCAACATCGGCCCCAGCGGCGCCGAGATCGGCGGCGCCTTCGGCGGCGAGAAGGAGACCGGCGGCGGCCGCGAGTCGGGCTCCGATGCCTGGAAGGCATACATGCGCCGGCAGACGGCCACCGTCAACTACTCGACCGAGCTGCCGCTGGCGCAGGGCATCGTGTTCGACGCAGGATGATCCGCAGCCGCCGGCCCGACCTGGTCGGCTGGACCACATCGCATCGCCGCAGGGACGACGGCGCCACCGAGTCGACGCAGCGGGCGATCGTGACCGGCCCGGCGGCCGATCGCTCCTCCGAGGGCGCCGCCGCGCTGGGCGCCGCCTACTGGCGAGCCGTGGCACAGACCACGGCCGGCCTGGTCGGCAGGCGCGAGAGCGACGCCGGATCGGAGCTGCGCCTCGGCCGAAGGGGGCCGGTGCTGCTCCGCTTCGGGCCACCCCGGTACGACGTCACCGCCACGGGCGCCTCCGCGGCCTATCCGATCACCGGAGGCCTGCTGGCCCGCCGCCCGTCCGGATCGCTGACGCTCTCGATGGAGGATCGCGACGGCGAGGTCGAGCTGCGGTCGGCGATCGCCGGCTACTACCCAACGCTGGCGGCTCGCCCGGGAGCGCCGGCCTGGACAGGCGAGGTCTACAACCAGGTGCAGGCGCGCCTGCACGCCCGCGTCAGCCGCTGCTACTTCCGGCACGTGGCCCGCGGAGTGCCGGTATGAGGATCGCGGTGCTCGGCGCGTCCGGCACGGTCGGGTCGGCGCTTCTCCCGGTGCTCGCCCGCGAGCACGAGGTGGTGGCGATCTCGCGGCGACCGCACCCCGGCGGGAACGACGACGTCACGTGGATGGTGGGCGACGTCACGAACCCGACCAGCATCCACCGGGCGCTGGCCGGTGTGGAAGTGGTCTGCTACCTCGTCCACTCGCTGGGTCAGGACGATTTCGCCGCCCGCGACCGCCGCGGCGCGTCCATCGTCGCCCGAGCGGCGGCATCACGGGGGGTGGCACAGATCGTCTACCTGGGCGGACTGGGCGACGAATCCGACGACCTCTCGGAGCACCTCGAGAGCCGCCGGGAGACGGAACGCTGCCTGGCCGAGGGCAGCGTTCCGCTGACGACCATCCGCGCGGGCATGGTGGTGGGGCCGGGAAGCGCGGCGTTCGAAACGATCCTGGCGCTGGTCGACCGGCTGCCGGCAATGGTGTGCCCCCGCTGGGTATCGACGCCGACGCAGCCGATCGCCGCCGGCGACGTCGTGCGCTACATCGCGGGCGTCTGCGGGAACAGCGAAGCGATCGGCGAGACGTTCGACGCAGGCGGTCCGGAGGTGATGACGTACCGCGAGATGATCGAGCGCATCGCGGGGCTCCGCCACAAGCATCCCGTGATCGTCGAGGTGCCCTTCCTGACCCCGAGGCTGTCCTCGCTCTGGCTGCGGTTGGTCACTCCGGTCCAGGCCGGCGTCGCGCGTCCGCTGATCGACGGCCTCCGCAACCCGACCGTGGCGCACGACACCCGCCTCCGGGAGCTCGTCCCGTTCCAGCTCACCAGCTTTGACGCAGCCGCCCAGGCCGCGATCACCGCTGCGGCGAACGCTTCCGGGTAGCCGTTCACTAGGATCGGATCGTGACGACCGCGAGGCACCCCGAGACGCATCTCAGCCATCGCTCCGGGTGGCTGCGGGCGGCGGTGCTGGGCGCGAACGACGGCATCGTCTCGGTGGCCGCAATCATCGTGGGCGTCGCAGCGGCGGGTTCAAGCCGCTCCGCGATCCTCACGGCCGGCATCGCCGGGCTGGTTGCGGGCGCGGCCTCGATGGCGGCCGGGGAATACGTCTCGGTCAGCTCGCAGGCCGATGCCGAGCGCGCCGACCTCAGCGTCGAGCGGCGTGAGCTGACCGAGGATCCGGCGGGCGAACGGGACGAGTTGGCCGCGATCTACCGCAGCCGTGGGCTCTCGGCCGCACTCGCCGACCAGGTGGCCGACGAGCTCAGCGCCGGCGACGTGCTGTCGGCACACGCGCGGGACGAGCTGGGCATGACCGAGCTGTCCCACGCCCGCCCGTTCCAGGCGGCGGCCGCCTCCGCCGCCTCGTTCACGGTCGGGGCCGCGCTGCCGTTGCTGGCGGTGATCGTGTCGCCGACAGGTACGCGCATCGAGCTGACGGTGGCCGCGACGCTGGTGGCGCTGGGGCTGACCGGCTTCATGGGTGCACGGCTGGGGGGCGCGCCACCCGGCAGGGGCACGCTGCGAGTGGTGATCTGGGGCTTGGCGGCGATGGCGCTGACCATGGTCGTCGGTCGCCTGGTCGGCACGAACGTCTGAGGGCCAGCTAGGAGCTAGGAGCCCATGCCCATCTGAGGCATGGGACTCATCCCCGGCGTGGTGAGCCCGGGGATCGCATCGGGCGCGACGAGCACCAGCATGCCGAGCCCGAGCAGGATCGCGGCCGTGCCGTAGACCGCGGCACGGCGCCACGGAACGGTCTTCTCGATCGCGATCAGCCCGGCGACGAACGCCATCCAGACGATGCTCATGACGCCCAGCGCAAACAGCGCGGCCATGAGCGCCCAGCAACAACCGACACACCAGGCCCCGTTCTTCGCACCCATCTGGAAGGCGCCCAAGCGGCCGGCGCGCCACGAGCCGAGCAAGAAGCCCAGCGGGCTACGGCACTTGCCGAGGCAGACGTCCTTGAGTGGCGTCAACTCGTACACCGCCGCGACGATCAGCGTCGCCCCTGCCACCCACCGGCCGGCGCGATCCCAGGACAGCACGTCGCCGGCGACCGCTCCTCCGGCCGCGGCCAGGGCGAACGCGACGGCGCCGGCGGCGGCCCAGGTGGCGAGATATCCGGACGCGAACGCCAACGGTGAAACCATCGAGCGCCGGCCGGTCATCCGGGAATACAGGGCCACCGTCGGGGCGACCGACGGGAACATCATGGCGGCCATCATGACCACCCACACCGCGAGGAACCAGCCCGCCGTTCCCAGGCCGGTCCAGGGCCCGTTGTCCATCCCGCGCATCTGATCCGCGGTCCACCACCAGCCGACGCCGGCGATGACGAACAGCAGCGCGACGAGCCCGAGCCGGGCGCGGGCGGCCGCGAACGCGGGGCCGAGGCCCGCGCCGGAAACGCGGTCGGGGGCAGAGACGATCATGCCTTCAGGCTGCCCAGGAGAACTCGGAGGTCGAGAGCCCGGTCCTTCCCTCGTACTGGATGCCGAAGCCGTTGATCCGCGAGCGCTTTGCCTCCGCCATCGTCAGGTCGGACGCGACCGGGTGGAACATGCCGGCGAATCGCACCGGCTCACCGGTCTCAACGCCGAACGGCACCACGTCCTCGATCTCGAAGTCGATCTCGTCGCCGACGCGCACGCTGTGGCGGACGCCGTCGTCGATCACCTCGATGGCAGCACGCTCAACACCGAGCATCTCGCCCACGAGCGGGGCCAGCCCCGCCATCGGGCCGCCCAGCTGGCCGCCGAAGACCTTGACCAGCTTGTCCAGCTGATCGTCGGTCGCTCGCTCATCGACGAACACGCCGAGCCGCCAGTTCCCCTCGGTCATGACCTTCGGCGTGTCAGCGATGGCAGCAACCTTGAGACCACCGATGTCGGTGCCCTCGATCTGTCCCTCGCGGATGTTGAAGACGAGCGTCACGCGACAGAAGTCGTAGGTGGCGCCGTGGTCGAATGACAGGTTGCACGGGCACATAAGCTCGCACGAACACGTCTCGACGTAGCTGCCCTTGAGGTTCCAGGACATGGACTCCCTCCAGTCTGGGGACCGGCCATCCTATCCGATCAGCTGACGGTCTGAACCGGCACCTCGAAGAACTCGACCGAGGTGCGTCGCTCGCCTGCGCCCGGGCTCATGGCGTTCAATGCCGCGTCGCCACGCTGCATGGCCTGCTCGCTCTCAAACAGCGTGATGCCGACGCCCTTGCCGGTCGAACGGTCGACGAGCATCAGCATCTTCGCGCCCTCCAGGCCTGGCTGCGTCTCGTTGGATTCGACCTCGCTTCGAACCATCCCGATCGCCTGATCGATGTCGGCAGGGTCACTCTGGAATGTGGCTACGCGCGCGTACATGTCGCCTCCTGGGTCGCCGGACGTTCCGCCTCTGATCGTAGCCCCGTCGGATGGCGATCGCCGAGGACTTCCGGTCATGTTTACGGCCCCCCAAGCCTTGGGAACACCTGCCTGGACTGCGCGCCTCGGCTCCGCCAGATGGCCTTGGGGGATGGCGCGCGTCCGGTGAGGGCGGCGGCCACCCTGGGGGATGGCTGCCGCCCTCACGCTCCCGGAACGACCTGCCACGCGGCGGCTGAAGGGGCTCGAAGCTCGGCGGCTCAGCCCAGGTGGTCGGGCTGGCCGGCGGCCAGGCGCGGCCATTGTGGGATCGGCCGTCCGCCGGGCCGGCCAACGGAGCGGCCCTGCTCATCGGTGCGCATCTGCTCGCTGCGCGTGCCGAGGTACGGCCGCGGCCAGCCTTGCGGGGAGTCCTCCCAGGGCTCCTGGCGCCCGTAGACGGTTTGGTCGAGCATCGCGTAGGAGCTACCCATCGTCTCGTTTCCCCGGCCGGTCGTCCAGTAGGTCTCGAAGACCTGGTCGCCGTTGCGCAGGTAGCACACGTTCATTCCGAAGTGCCGACCGGCGATCAGCGCGTCGCGCGAGCTCTCGGGCACCGAGTAGAACGGCGTCTCCCAGCCCAAGAACTCCCGGTAGCGGTCGCTCTCCGGGAACGGTCCCTGGCAGAAGACGGCGAACGTAACGTCGCGCGAGTGCAGGAACGACAGTTCGCGCACCTGAGCGTTGTCCTTCGTGCAGCCTTCGCACTGGGCGGCGGCTGGGGCACCGTCGTACCACATCATGTACGACGCGAAGAGTTGCGTACGTCCCTCGAACGTGTCGATCAGGCGGACGTCGCCGGCCGGTCCGACCAGCGGTGTGGTCGGATCGACCTCGACCATCGGCAGCCGTCGCCGGGCGGCGGCGATCGCGTCACCCTCATGGGTGTGCAGCTTTTCGCGAACGCGGAGCTCGTCGATCTGCCCCTGCCAGGTGTCGCGGTCCACGATCGGCGGCGTTGCACTCATGCTCATCTCCTTCGGCTGCCAGGACGCCGGAACCCTAGCCCACCGGCTAAGGCGCGCGCCCGTTCAGACTGGCCAGACTCGGCTTGGTTGAGGGATATCGGGCACGGATCGACTCTGTGTCGAATCGCACTTGACGCGACTGGTCGGCGCCGGCCCGGAGCTCGCGGGGTTCCGGGCCGCCGTCGCCTGCATGCCCGGCTCGGCGGGATCCTCAAAAAACATTCAGGGGAAAAAGCGGCTGAAGGGACTCGAACCCTCGACCTTCTGCATGGCAAGCAGACGCTCTAGCCAACTGAGCTACAGCCGCAACGGCGGGGGCCAAGTATACCGCGGCCGCCGTTTCGCCGAGCCGCCCTCAGGCGTGCTCGATCTTCTCGCGCTGCTTCACATCCAGCTTCTGTAGGAGCTTCAGCAGCCGCGCGACGTGGTCCTTCTTGTCATCGACGATCCGCTGCACGGCCTCCTTCGCGTCCTCGTCCGACAGCGAGAAGGCCTGCTCCTCGAAGCGGTTGATCGCGAGCAGCTCGTCGGCCAGGTTCTCCCTGAGCGCCTGCAGGTCGGCGGTCAGCTCGGTTAGTCGCAACTGTGCTCCTTTGGGTCGCTCATGCTCGGCGCTGACTCTACTCGCCGCGCACCGCCAGCACGCGAAGCAGCTCGTCGACGCGTGCGTCGACCGTCTCCAGCATCGGCGGTACCTGCGCCATCTCGTCCAGCAGGCCATGCTCGGTCACGACGGCCACGAAGTGCGCCCGGGCCGGGATGTCGCCGCGCGACGACAGCTTCTGCGCGGCTGCCAGCCCGGCCGCGGCGCCCAGCTCCGCCCAAACTCCCTCGCTCTCACCCAGCACGATTCGCGCCGTCTCCAGCTCGGCATCGGTGACCCTCACCACCAGGCCCTCCGACTCGACCACGGCCTGCAACGTCTGCACGGTGCCGGTGATGCCGCCGAGCGAACGCGCCAGGCTATGCACGTCACCGCTGGGAGCCACCCAGTCCTTGCCGCCGGCCAGGGAGCTCGCGACGGCGCCGCCGACCTCGACGGCCACCATCCGCGGGGTCGCGTCCACCACCCCCCACGTCGCCAGATCCCGGAACCCGCGCCAGATGCCCTGGATGCCGTCGCCCAGCGCCGACGGCACGGCCACCAGGTCGGGTACCGACCAGCTCAGCTGCTCCGCGATCTCGTAGGCGATCGTGCGATAGCCCTCGATCGCGATCGGGTCGCTGCCGATCGGGGGCGTGCTGCGGTTGGAGACGGCCCGCCACCCCAGCGACCGCTCGGCGTCGGCCAGCAGCGTCCACCGCGCCTCCAGCCCGGAGACTCCGACGGCGCGGCCGCCCACCCACTCGATCGCGTCCAGCACGCGGCCGCCCTCCTCGAGCGCGGCGTCGACCAGCGCCACCGAGCGCAGCCCGGCGCGGGCGGCGTAGGCGGCCATCGACATCGCCATCGCGTCGCCGCCGGCCGTGCCCACGGTGGCGTCCGCGCCGGCGTGCTGTGAGGCGGCCAGCGCCGAGAAGCGGTCGCGCCAGGAGCCGGTGGGATTGCGCCGCTCGTCCTTGATCATCAGCCGCCGCAGCCCGAACTCACGGCCCAGCGTGCCGATCGACACCAGCGGCGTCGATCCCTCGCCGAGCGACACCAGGCGCTCGCGCGGGATCGGCAGCTGCGCCGCGTAGCGGTGCAGTCCGTCGCCGCTGAGCTTGCCGGGCTTCAGCGACTGCATGCGCGCGTAGACCGGCGCCACGTTGCTGGGACAGTCCTCGGCAGAACACGATGGGCAGCCGCCGGGCATCTGTACGACCGGGTAGCGTCGCCTGCATCGCAAGCACTCAAGAGCGGTGGGGGCGGCCACGCCCTGAGCATATCCGCTTGACGGCAGGCATCCACAGCCTGTCTACTACACAGATGATCTACTGCGTGATCCCCCGCGAGCTCGAGGACGAGATGCTCGAGCGCATGACCGAGTACTACCGCGACAACCCCGAGGTCGAGGTGATCATGGATCGTCGCGACGGGGCGTCAAACGACCGCCGCCGGGGCGAGAGCGCCACCGCCGACAACCGGCGCATCACGCGCGACCGCCGGCGCCCGCGCGCAGCCGGCACCTTCCCGCGCATCGACGGACCGGCCTAGCGGGTCAGGACGCGAGCGCGACCGTGCCGTCGGGCTCGGCCTGCGCGTTCCACTCGAGGAACCGGCCGTCGAGCTCGGTCAGCTCCTCGCCGCGGCGCTGCAGCGTCACCGTCTGCGCGCCCAGCATGTCCACCCGGTACTGGTACCAGGACAGGTCCCATGCCACCGTCACGACCACCTCGCGGTGGCTGCGCCGCACCACGCTCACCCTGGGATCTCCCAGCGTGCGCGCGATGCCCGACACGGTGCGCGGATGCGTGCTCTCGTTGAACAGCTCGAGGCTGGCCTCGACGGCGTCGGCCGGGTCCTCCGGCAGCAGCTCCGGATCGAACGGCTCCGGCGCGGTCACGTGCCGCTTGCGCGGCCGCAGCAGCCCACGCAGCCCACGCTCCTCGCGGCCGGCCAGCTGCACCGGCAGGGCGGGTGCGCCCTCACGCGTCCAGCCCCGCGCGTCGGCCTGGTCGACGCACAGCTCGCACACCATCGCGTCCTCCAGCCCGATCCTGCGGAAGCTGACCAGCCGCTCTCCGAGCAGCACGGTACGACCGCAAACGGCGCAGGTGGTATCGGTGTCTTGGCGGCGGATCTCGATCATCATGCTCCGGTGCCGCGGTGTCGAGCGACGGGCCTGAGTCTAACTCACATGTAACCGTGTTGCCGCGGTTTGCGGGGATTTCTTGACACCAGGTTGGCGACGGCTAGCGACCCCCGGCGGGAGTGGTAAGGTTCCCGCGCTCGAATACGGGCGCTTGGGGGCAGCCCGTCTGTTTCCTGGGAGAACAAAGCTGACACATCGCCGGCGGATTCATCCCTTGCCTCGCACACTGGCCGCTCCGCTGGTCGTGCTGGCGCTGATCATCGCGGCTGCTCCGGCCGCCGGCGCCTCGACGGTCGGCTCCCAGCGGGCGCAGGCCGCCGCCGTGATGCACCGCCTCGATCAGCTGCATACGCGCCGCGACGTGGCGGCCGCGCACGAGGCTACGGCACGGGCACAGCTGGCGTCCGCACGCGCGGCCGAGGCGACCACCGCGGCCGAGCTCGCGGCCAGCCGTCGCAGCCTGGACGCCGCCCAGTCGATGCTGGCGCAGGAGCTGGTGGCCACCTACAAGAACGGCGGCGGCGATCCCGTCGCCTACGTGCTGGCCGCAGGCTCGTTCTCGGATCTGCTGTCGCGCGTCGACGTGCTGCGCCGGGCGGATTCGGCCGGCAGCGACCTGATCACCCAGATCAGCGCCACCCAGCACACGATCCAGGCCCAGGAGCAGGCACAGCTTGTGGCGGTGCAGCAGGCGGCCACGGCCGCGCAGGACGCGGCCACCGCCCGCACGCAGCTGGATACGGCGATCACCCGCGCACGGGCGGTGCTCGCGCACGTCAATGCAAACATCCAGACGCTCCTGGCCGGCGAGCGCAAGCGCCGCGCGCAGCTGGCCGACACCCACGGAGACGGCAGCAGCACCAGCGCGACGGGCTCGGGGGGCGGCTCCGGCGGCGGCTCCCCGCCACCGTCCAACGTGTTCTACGGCGACAGCACCTGGTATGGCCCCGGCTTTGCCGGGCACCGCACCGCCGACGGCGAGATCTTCAACCCCAACGCGCTCACTTGCGCCAGCCCGTGGCTGCCGTTCAACACCCAGCTGCGGGTGACCAACCTGGCCACCGGGCTGTCGGTACAGGTACGCGTGAACGACCGCGGCCCGTTCGGCCGCGGCGTGCTCGACCTCTCGGCCCATGCCGCCCAGATCGTGCACCTGTCCGGATGGCAGCGAGTGCGGATCCAGATCCTGTCCTGAGACGCCCGCGCGGCGGCCGTTAGGCCTTGACTATCTCCCGGTCGCGCTGAGCGGCGGCGATCACGCCCTGGGCGGCGTGCGCGGGCACCTCGTCGTAGCGCAGCAGCTGCATGGTGTAGTCGCCGCGACCGCCCGTCATCGAGGTCAGGTCGGGCGCGTAGCCGAGCACCTCGGCCATCGGCACCTCGACGTGGATGA
>DATNEO010000105.1:0-20262 GCA_035553035.1 Gaiellales bacterium
GCGGCGGCATCTCCCGGAACTGGTCGCAGCCGTCCTACCAGAGCGGCAACCCCCATCGCAGCTACGACAACGGCGCCAAGTGCGGCAACCCGGCCGGCTTCTGCCGGCAGGTGCCCGACATCGCGCTCGATGCCAACCCCAGGACCGGGTACATCATCGAGTGCACCTCGACGGCCTCGGGCTGCCCGAGCGGCATCCCGTGGTTCCCGGTGGGCGGCACCAGCGCCGGCGCGCCGCTGATGGCCGCCATCACGGCGGACGCGAACAGCTACTCCCTCTCAGTCCCCGGTGGCCAGCGGATGGGATTCGCGAACCCCTTCCTCTACAACCAGTCGAGCCTGTTCTCGGACATCACGCAGGGCTCGAACAGCATCAACGGCTCCGGCCTCTACAAGGCCGCCGCCGGCTACGACCCCGCCACCGGTCTGGGCTCGCCGAAGGCCGACCTCCTGGCCAACGCGCTGGCGGGGTTCACGCCCGCGCCCATCGACCCGGACGCGACCAACCTGGTCGTCACCAGCCCCACTGGAACCAGGACGATCACGTACGGCCAGCGGGTCACCCTGGCCGGCACGCTCACCGACTCGACCGACACACCGATCGTGAACCGGCGGGTCTACGTCGAGCTGCGCGAGGGCAACAGGGTCTTCTGGTACCGCGACCAGACCGACTTGAGCGGCGTCTGGAGCTTCGCGCTCTCCAGCCAGTTGCGGCGCAACCTCAGCTGGCAGGCGATCTTCCCCGGCTCGGACACCCAGCAGGGACTGACAGTGGCGGGCACGACCATCCGCGTGATCCCGCACCTGGGATCGAAGGCGTCGCGCGGCAGCGTCGTCCGCGGCACGTCGTTCACCTTCGGCGGCAAGTCGGCGCCGAACATGCACGGCGCCCGGGTGCGTCTGCAGGTGCGGCGCAAGACCAGCGGCGCCTGGCGCACAATCGCCACCGTCGCCGTGAACCGGCACGGCGACTACTCGCGCAAGCTCCACTTCACCAGCCCGGGCGCGGCGTACCTGCGCTGGAGCTACGCCGGTGGTGCATCGCACGCGTGGATGAGCGCCAGCTCGCGCTCGCGGCGCGTCGCGATTACCTAGACCTGACTAGGGTTGCCTCATGCCACGGACGGTCGGCCTTGACCGCGCCCGGCGGATCGCCGTTCGCGCGCAGCTCCTCGACGGGTCGGCGACGGGCGTCCTGGACACGGTGCGGCGGCTCGGCTTCCTCCAGATCGACCCGATCGCGACCGTCGCGACCCCGCAGGAGCTGGTGCTGTGGAGCCGGCTGGGAGCGTTCGACCGCGGCGAGCTCGATCGCCTGCTGTGGGCCGAGCGGCAGCTGTTCGAGTGGAACGCGTTGATCTGGCCGATCGAGTCGCTGCCGATGGTGCGGGCCTGGATGCGCGCGTACCGCCGCGCCAACACCACCGCCCGCGAACGCTGGTGGCGCCAGTTCCTCGAGCAGAACCAGGGCTTTCGCCGCTACGTGCTGCGCGAGCTGGAGCGCCGCGGACCGCTGCTGTCGCGCGATCTCGAGGACCGGTCGGTCGAGCGCCGCCAGCGCCACCGCTGGCACGGCACACGCCACGTCGGGCGCATGCTCGAGATCCTGCAGCTGCGCGGCGAGATCGGGATCGTCGGCCGCAGCGGCGGCCAGCGGCTGTGGGACGTGGCCGATCGCTGGCAACCGCCCGACGACAGCCCGCTCACCCGCCGTCAGGCGGACCGGCTGTTCGCGGAGCAGCGTTTCCGGGCGCTGGGCGTGCACCTGGTGAAGGGCGAGTGGCGGGCGCATCCCGACGTCGCGGACGACCCGGTCCGCGACCGTGTCACGGTGCTGTCGCCGTTCGACCGGCTGATCCACGACCGCGCCCGGGCCGAGGCGCTGTTCGGCTTTCGCTACCGGCTGGAGATGTACGTCCCGCCCCCGAAGCGCGAGTACGGCTACTACGTGCTGCCTGTGCTTCGCGGCGACCGCATCATCGGCCGGATCGAGCCGCGCTTCGACCGGCGAACCGGCGACATGCGGGTGCTGGGCCGCTGGGGCGACACGTCGATGGTCGATCCGGTGCTGGAGCGGCTGCGCGGCTTCCTGCGGACGACGGCCGGCTGAGGTCGCGGATGCAGATCGACCTGGGAACGCTGGTCGTGATCGTCGCGCTGGCCGCAGCCTCGCCGCTGATCGTCGACGTGGTGCCGCGCATCGTGCTGCCGGTGGTGGTGGTCGAGATCCTGGTCGGGATCATCGTGGGCCCGCCGATCCTGAACCTGATCCACGTGACCGGCCTGGCTCAGGTGCTCGCCGACTTCGGGCTGGCGTTCCTGTTCTTCCTGGCCGGCTTCGAGCTCGACCTCAACCAGCTGCGCGGGATGCCGGCACGGCTGGCGCTGACCGGCTGGGGCGTGTCGGTGGCGTTGGCGCTGGTCGTCGCGGGGCTGTTGGAAGCGGTCGACGTGGTCGAGAGCACCCTGTTCGTGGGCGTGGCGCTGACCACCACCGCGCTGGGAACGCTGGCGCCGATCCTGCGCGACAACGGCGATGCCGAGGGACGATTCGGCGCGCTGGTGGCCGCCGCCGGCGCGTGCGGCGAGGTCGGCCCCATCATCCTGATCTCGCTGCTCCTGAGCGAGACCTCCAACCGCGGCATCTCGGCGTTGCTGCTCGTGGCCTTCGGCCTGGTCACGGGTGCGGCCGCCTTTGCCGCGCCACGGCTGAAACCGGTACGCATCCTGCAGGTGCTGGAGGGGACGATGGAGCGGACCGGGCAGTTCGCGGTGCGCCTGGCGCTGCTGACCCTGATCAGCCTCGTCTATTTTAGCTCGAGGCTGCACCTCGACCTCGTGCTGGGCGCCTTCTCGGCCGGCCTGTTGGCCTCGATCGCGTGCGGGCCGGGCGCCAAGCAGCTGATGCAGCCGCGCCTGGACGCGGTCGGCTTCGGCGTGTTCATCCCCATCTTCTTCATCGTCACCGGCATGCAGTTCGACCTGAACGCGATCACCAGCAGCGTCTCGGGCATGCTCAAGGTGCCTCTGTTCCTGGCCATGTTCCTGGTGGTGCGCGGGCTCCCCTCCCTCCTCATCTACCGCTACGCGCTGGCGGCGCGCGACCGGGTGGCACTCGGCCTTTACGCCAGCACTGCGCTGCCGCTGGTGGTGGCCGTCACCTCGCTGGGGGTGAAGGACGGCGAGATGCGGGCCAGCACGGCGGCCGGCCTGGTCGGCGCCGCGATGGTGTCGGTGATGGTGCTCCCGCTATCGGCGAACGCGATCCGGCGGCGCGGGGGAGCGACCGAGATCCCCTCCTAGAGCAGCTCCGCGATGTCCTCCATCGCGTGCTCACGGTCCTCGGGGTCGGCGATGCCGGCGGTGGCCCGGTGGGCCTGCTCGGCGTACGCGCTCGACTCGGCCTGGTCCCCGAGCACGCCGTGGGCGCGGGCCATCGCCTCGTGCGCGTAGGCGATGTCGAAGTCCCCGATGCCGTGCTCGACGCAGGTGTCCAGACACAGCCGCGCGTGCACCAGCGCCGGCTCACCGCGGCCGAGCACGCTGTAGACGCGCGACACCTGCCACTCGCCGCGCGCGAAGTTGACCGGCCTACCCACCTCGCCCCAGTGGTGCCGCGAGGCGTGGGCGGCGTGGATCATCTCGGTGTCCTGCTCACGCGTACGGTCGGGCATCTCCATCAGCGTCCACACGTGGTTGAAGAGGTCGACCGCCAGCTGCCGCCGCGCGGCGTCGTCGATCGTTCGTGTGTCGCTATCTGCCATCGCGTGTCCCTCCATACTGGCACAGAACCCATCGTATCGTTGCCTACGATGCGGCGATCATGATCGCCCGCATCTTCAGGGGCCGGGTGCACTACGGGTGGGTGGTCGCCGCCGCCACCTTCGTGGTGCTGCTGACAGCGGCCGGGTTCCGCGCCACCCCGGGCGTGCTGCTGCTGCCGCTGCAGCACGAGTTCGGCTGGTCGCCGGCGCTGATCGGCGGAGCCGTGGCGGTGAACCTGCTGGTGTACGGCCTGGGTGCGCCGTTCGCGGCCGCCATCGTGGAGCGGTTCGGTTTGCGCCGTGTCACCGTGATCGCGCTGACGACGGTCGCGGTCGGCGCCGGGTTGACCACCCAGATGACGTCCCCCTGGCAGCTCTACCTGCTGTGGGGGCTGGTGGTGGGCGGCGCGACCGGCGCGGTTGCCGTGCCGCTGGCCGCGATCGTGGCCAACCGCTGGTTCAGCACCCGCCGGGGGCTGGTCACCGGCATGTTGACCGCAAGCAATGCCAGCGGGCAGCTGGTGTTCCTGCCGCTGCTGGCCTGGGTCGTGACCGCCTACAGCTGGCGCGCCGCGGCCGCGCTGATCGCGCTGACGGCGATCCTGGTGGTGGTGCCGATCGCACTCGTGTTCCTGCGCACCGACCCCGCCGACGTGGGGCTGATGCCGTACGGCGCCGTCGAGCCGGAGCCGCCGCGCCGGCTCGTGAACCCGTTCCGAAACGCGGTCGGCGCGCTGCGCGACGCGGTGCGCGTGCGCGACTTCTGGCTGCTGGCGGGAGCGTTCTTCATCTGCGGCGCGACCACAAACGGCCTGATCGGGACGCACCTGATCGCGGCCTGCTCCGACCACGGCCTGAGCGAGGTGCGCGGCGCCGGGCTGCTGGCCGCGATCGGCGTGTTCGACGTGGTCGGCACCATCTGCTCGGGCTGGCTGACCGACCGCTTCGATCCGCGCTGGCTGCTGTTCTGGTACTACGGCTTGCGCGGCATGGCGCTGCTGGGGCTGAACGCCGCGCTGTCGCACGCGGGCCTCGGCTGGTGGCGTTCGTGGTGTTCTACGGCCTGGACTGGGTGGCGACGGTGCCGCCGACAGTGGCGCTGGTACGGGAGGTGTTCGGCCGCGAGCGGGTGGGCGTGGTGTTCGCCTGGGTGTTCGCCTGCCACCAGTTCGGCGCCGCCTTCGCAGCCTGGGGCGCCGGCGCCAGCCGCACCTGGTTCGGGTCGTACGAGCCGGCCTTCCTGGTCGCGGGCGCGCTGGGCGTGACGGCCGCCGCGCTCAGCCTCAGCATCGGCCGCCGCGGCCTGCTCCGCCCGACCCCGTCACCGGCTTGATGCCCCGCCGCCCTGACCACGTCGACCCGCCCGACCCGCCGCTCAGCGACGGCACCGTCACGCTGCGGCCGATGCACGAGAACGATCTGCCGGGCCTGATGGAGGAGGGCCGCGACGAGACCACCCGCCGCTGGGTGAACGTCCCCATCCCCTACACCGAGCAGCACGCGCGCGACGAGCTGACGCAGCTGATGGGATCGTGGGACGACCCGACGGCGCCGCTCGCGTTCACCATCACCGAGCGCGGCAGCGACCAGTACCGGGGCGTGATCCTGCTATCGACTGAGCGCCCGCCGGGCATCGTCGAGGTTGCCTACGGCGTGCATCCGGCGGCGCGGCGCCGGGGCCTCGTGACACGGGCGATCCGGCTGGTCTCGCCGTGGGCGTTCGAGGCGCTGGGCGCCGAGCGCCTCGAGGGGCGCACCGATCCGGAGAACATCGCCTCGCAGCGTGCGCTCGAGCAGGCGGGTTTCACCCGCGAGGGATTGGAGCGGGGATCGCGTTCGGTGCAGGGTGTGCGCAAGGACATGATCTGCTGGTCGCTGCTGCCCTCAGACCTGGACTGAGGCGTTTACCCGGCACCGTCGCGAGGTATCCGACGCACATGATCTGGCTTCTGCTTCTGATCCTCGCGATCCTGGTGTTCGGCGTGATCGGCGCGATCAAGCTCGCCCTCTGGGTGCTGCTGCTGGCCGTGCTGATCGCCGTCGTGGCCGGCTTGCTGGGCCGCGGACTGTTCACGCGTACTGGCTAATCCTTAGGGGAGCTCCGTGCGGGCGAGGCTGCGGGCGGCGCCCCATGCCGCCAGCACGACCACCGCTGTCAGCACCAGCGCGGACGGCACCAGACCCGCAACCGGCGGGGCCGACTGGGGCAACGCGTGCGCGACGAAGGCGCTGCCGTAGGCCGAGATCGAGAGCTTGGCGGCGGACGCCGCATAGGTCGCGACCGACCCTTCCCAGAGCAGGATGTAGATGACGCCGATCACCACCGGCCGCCGCGTCTTCAGCGACAGCCAGGACGAGGCCGAGCAGTAGGCCAGGCTGGCCAGCACCACGCCCAGCAGCGGCCAGCCGATCAGGCGCAGCGACGCCGCCGATCCCAGGCCGAGCAGACCGCTCAGCACCAGGCTGGGAACGAGCAGCACCAGGGATGCCGTCCAGGCCGCGGCCACCTTTGCAACCACCAGCTCCAGCCGCGGCTGCGGCGTCGCCACCAGGTACAGGATGGTGCCGTCCTCGCGCTCGTCGCCGAACGCGCTGACACCGAACACCAGCGCTACCAGCGCTGCCACGGCCGGCACGAACAGCTTCTGAACGATGCCGGAGTAGAAATCGACCGTGTCGCTGCCCCCGGGACGCGCCAGCGCATAGATCAGCGAGGTCGCGACCGGTGCCAGCACCACCACGGCCAGCATGATCGTGCGCCGCTGCAGCAACAGCGCCCGCAACGTCAGCCGGTAGACGGGCAGGATCATCGCGCCTGCCCCCGGGCGCGCTCGTGCAGGTAGGTGTAGACGCTCTCCAGGTCGTCGCCGACCGGCCGGATCAGGCGCAGCAGGGACTGGGTGCGCCCGGCCGCGGCCGGCAGCTCGCGGCTCAGCTGCGACGGCTCGCTGGTCTCGACCTCGATCGCGCCGTCAGCGATCCGCACGGCGTCGACCGCCGCGCTCGACATCAGTTCGCGGGCCAGCGCGCGGGCGTTGTCGGCCGTCACCAGCACGCGCCGCGGCCGCTCGCTGATCAGCTGACGGATCCCCGCCGTCGAACCCTCGGCAACCAGGTGCCCGTTCACCAGCACCAGCACCCGTGGAGCCATCCGCTCCACCTCGTGCAGCACGTGTGACGACACGACGACGGTGCGGCCCTGCTCGCCGAGCCGGATCAGCAGGGAGATCATGTGCTCACGCTGGGTGGGATCGAGGCCGTTCAGCGGCTCGTCCAGCAGCAACAGGTCGGGCTCGTGCGCGATCGCCTGAGCCAGCTTGACCCGCTGGCGCATGCCGTGCGAGAACCCGGCCACGCGCCGGTCGGCGGCCGGTTCCAGCTCGACGGTCGCGATCGCGCGGGCGGCGGCTTCACGGTAGTCGGGCACCTTGTGCAGGCGGGCGGACAGCTCCACCACCTCGCGCGCCGTCAGGAACGGCCACGGCGGGCTGTGGTCGGGCACGATCCCGACGCGCCGGTAAACGTCCGGGTTGCGCCGCGGGTTGTCGCCGTAGATGCGCACCGTGCCGGTGCTCGGCGTCGAGAACCCGGCGCACAGCTTCAGCGTGGTCGACTTGCCGGCACCGTTGTGGCCGAGCAGCCCGACCACTCCGGCGTCGGCCGTGAACGAAACGTCGGCCAGCGAGACGGTGTCCCCGTACCAGCGCGAGACGCCGGTGAACTCGATCGCCGGCGCGCTCATCCCTCGTCCCTCCCGTACCGCACGGCCAGCACGAGCACCGCCACCACGCACACCTCGACGACGGTCGAGCCCCACACCACGGGGCTGATGTTGCCCGGGTCGGTGTACTTCGGAAACAGCCCCTGACCGGCCCGGATCGGCGCCGCCGCCACCGCCAGCAGCCGGAAGTAGCGCGCGTTCAGGGCATCGCTGAGGACGCCGCCCATCACCGTCGAGATGGCCAGAAACGCCAGGTACCCGCCCACCGCGAACGCACGCCGGCTGGTCAGCGACGAGATGGCCAGCCCAACCAGCCCATAGAAGGTGGCGACGATCAGGCTGGAGACGATGATGCGGGGCAGATCCAGCCAGTTCGCCTGCAGGTAGCCGACCGGGTGGACCGAGAACAGCACGGTGCCGACGTAGAGCAGCAGCACCGGCGCCAGCGTCACCAGCAGCAGCGGCATCAGCGCCGCCGCGATCTTGCCCAGCACGTAGTCGAGGCGGCCGATGGCGGTGGAGAAGTAGAGCGACAGCGTGCGGTCGCGGCGGTCGGGGCAGACCAGCTCCGGGGTGATCACGACGCTGAACACCAACACCACGATCGCGATCGTGCTGATGTAGTCGGAGTAGGGGACGGCGTTGGCGACGCTGCGGCTGACGCTGCCCGAGCCGAGTATCGCGCGCAGGCCCAGCACCACCAGCGCCGGTGCGAACGCCAGCAGCGTCAGCGAGATCGGGATCACCTTGGCCTTCCAGCCGCGACGGGCTCCCAGCGCCCGCAGCGCGCTCCAGTGCGCGAGCGACCAGATCGCGGCCAGCCGCCCCGCCCGCGGACCCTGGTAGGTGGTGAACGCGGTGTCGACCAGCCGCGCTTCGCTGCTCATCCGATCGCTCCGATCAGCGACTGCTCGATTGTGGGGCCGGCCGGGCGCAGCTCGTGCAGGCCGGCGCCGCTTGCGATGGCGGCATCGCGCACGCCGCGCAGCACTGCGTCGGCGTCGTCACCCCGCACCAGCAGCCACTCGCCGTCCGGCCGCACGGCCAGCCCCAAAGCGGCGGCGGCTGTGGCGAACGCGTCGGCGTCGCCCACGATCTGCACCTGCACCTCGCCGTTGTCGACGCGGTCGGCCTGCGCCAACCGCTGGGTGGCGACAATCTTCCCGTCGCGCAGCACCAGCACCGAGTCGCAGGTGCGAACGACGTCTTCGAGCACGTGGGACGACATGATCACGGCAATACCGAGGTCGGCGGACAGCCGCCGTACCAGCGTCAGCATCTCCTCGCGGCCGGCCGGATCGAGGCCGTTCGTGGGCTCGTCCAGGATCACCATCGCGGGCGAGTGCACAATCGCCTGAGCCAGGTTCGTGCGCTGTCGCATGCCCACCGAGAACGTCCGGATCAGCCGCGAGCGCTCCTCCTCGAGGCCGACCTGGAACAGCACCTCCGAGGCGCGCAGCACCGCCACCCGGCGCGGCAGGCCGCGCAGCTCGCCCATGTGCACGACCAGGTCACGGGCGGTCATACCCATCGGCAGCGAGCTGTGCTCCGGCATGTAGCCGAGCCGCCGCCGGATGTCCCACGCGTGCTCGATGCCCATGCCCATCACGCTGATGCTGCCCTCGTCCGGGCGGATCAGGCCCAGCATCGAGCGCATCAGCGTCGACTTGCCGGCGCCGTTGGCACCCAGCAGGCCGACCGCCCGTTCGGTCACCGATGCGGACACGTCGTCCAGCGCCACCACGTCGCCGTAGCGTTTGCTGACACCGTCGATCTCGACGAGGGCGCCCGCCGCGGCGTCCCCGCTCAATGCAGCGACTGTGCTGCGCTGAGGATCGTGTCGGCCGTCTGGAACCCGGCGACGGTGTATGTGACCCGGCCCTTGCTGAACTGCACGACGCTGCCAAGCGTCGTCTCGAGCTCATGCCCGGCCGCCCCGTTCACGGACACCGGCGACATCACCGGCAGCGCCGCGCCGCCCTGTCCACCGGCCCGCTTCTCGTACACCAGCACCGAATCGAGGCCGTTGCCGTAGACGATCAGCGCGCCGTCGCCCAGCGACCGCACCTCGGTGCGCGCCCGGCCGGCCAGGGTGGCCGGAGCTGTCAGATGGAACTGCACGGCCTTTGCGACCGCGCCGGTGCCGGAGACCGAGTGCACGTGCTTGGCAGCCCCCTGCACCTGTTGCTTCGACGGCAGGTGCAGCGCTTCCGTATGCGTGCCCGCAGGCAGCACCAGGCTGGTGGCGCCGGCCGGCAGCTTGCCGAAGCGGATGTCGGTGACGACCAGCTCAAGCGCTGGAGTGCTCGAGCCGCGCGGGGTGATGGCGAAGCGCAGCGGCACGCCGCGCGCTGCATCCAAGGCCAGGGCCAGCGAGCCGACCAGGCCCGAGGGGTGGCGCGATCGCACCTGCACCGTGTAGGCCGGCCGTCCGGCCACGTTGCCCGGGATCGCTCCCGAGAGCATCGCGTCCTTGCCGATGCCGGTGAGCAGCCTGCTGATATCGGCCACCGACGGCGGCGCGTGCCGAGCTGTCGAGCTCGTGTCACCCTTGTGCGAGGGCAGCGCCAGGCGGTAAGCGGCATGGTTCTTCGGGTTGTAGAAGGTGACGGAGCGACCGTCATACGCAAGCTGGGTGGAGCCGAGCTGCGAGTGCAGCGACACGCGCACCGCGTTGCCGGCTGCCCAGACGGTGCCGGTGGCGCCGGCCAGCGGCCCCGAAGAAAGCAGGGTCGAGCTGCCGGGGATCAGATGCTGGTGCACAGCGAAGTGGGCGGTCACGCCTGCGGGCGGCGCCGCGGTTGCGGCGTCGTGCAGCGCAACGGCCAGCGACTTTGAGGGCGGCACCTTTCCGTGACTGGCTGTCAGTGCCATCGCCGTCACGCTCACCGCTCCCAGCATCACCAGTGCCAGACCTGCCCAGCCCAGCACCCGCACCGATGATCGCTTGCCCATCCGCATCTGCACTACCTCCCAGTGTGTCCCGCACAGCGTAGCTCTTGAACATGAGAGATCGTTTACCCAGGGGTGCATCGTCACATCTATCTGGCGGTCCGTTTTCGGATGATGGGCGCGGCGCCGCTCCCCGGGCCCCGCCAGCCGATAGCATGGTCGCAGCAGTCGACCTACAACGGACGGAGGCGGACAGCGTGAGCAGCGACCAGCCGGTGGAGGATACGGCGGCCGAGAACACCGAGCAGAAAGCCGCGCAGAAGGCATCCCGCCGCCGGCGATGGATGGTCGGCAGCCTGATCGCGGCGGCATCGCTGGTGCTGATCCTGTCGGTGCTGGCGCTGTGGATACGGCGCGTGGTGCTCGACTCGGACGGGTACAACACCACGACCGCCCAGCTGCTCCAGCAGCCAGAGATCCAGCAGGCGCTGGCCACGAACCTGGTCGACCAGCTCTACGCAAACGTCGACGTCGCCACCCAGATCCAGCCGCTGCTGCCCAAGCAGGCACAGCCGCTGGCGGCGCCCGCGGCTGCCGCTCTGCGCGACTACGCCTACCGCGCCGCCGCACGCCTGCTGGCGTCCGACCGCGCCCAGGAGGCGTGGATCAAGGCGAACCAGGTGGCCCACGCGCAGCTGGTGCTGGTGCTGGACGGCGGCGGCAGCCGCCTTAAAACGGCGGGCGGCGAGGTCTCGATCAACACCAGCGGCCTCGAGCAGAACCTGGCCAGCCGCCTGGGGCTGAGCCCGACCACGACCATCGCCGGCGGAAAGATCGTGATCTTCACCTCCGACCAGCTGTCGCTGGTGCAGACGCTGGCACACTGGCTGAAGGTGCTGGCCTGGGT
Organism: Gaiellales bacterium; assembly: GCA_035553035.1. Classification (GTDB taxonomy): domain Bacteria; phylum Actinomycetota; class Thermoleophilia; order Gaiellales; family JAICJC01; genus JAICYJ01. The sequence goes on from DATNEO010000105.1 coordinate 11,284, forward strand.
GCTGCCGTTCGTCTCGCTGGCCCTCTACGCCCTTGCCGTGTACCTGGCGACCGGCTACCGGCGCCGGGCCGTCCGCAACTGCGGGATCGGCATCATCGTGGCCGGTGTCATCCTCGTGATCGGACGCACGGTCGGAGGCAACCTGCTGGTCGACAACCTCGTCAAGCTGCCGGAAAACCGGTCGGCGGCCAGCGCCGCCTGGGACGTCATCACCGGCCTGCTCAAGGACACCACCCGCACGGTGATCGCGGTCGGCTTCATCATCGTGATCTGGGCCTGGGTGTCCGGCGAAGGCAGGCGGCCGGTGTCGATCCGACGGGCGTTCGCGCCGCACGCGCGCGACCATGTTGGTCAGGTGTGGGTGGCCTTCACCGCGATCGTCCTGTTCCTGATCTGGTGGGCGCCGACGATGGCCTTCCGACGCCCGGTGCCGGCGCTGGTGATGATCGTGCTGGCCGGCATCGGCCTGGAGGCGGTGCGGCGCCAGTCGGTCGCCGAGTTCCCCGACGCCGAGAGCGGCGGGGTGTCGTCGGCGGTGCGGGCGAAGCTGTCCCGGCCGCAGCAGACCGCGCCGGCGGCGGCCGGGGTGCCGGTCGACCAACTGGAACGGCTGTCGGCGCTTCATGACTCGGGTGCCCTGACCGATCAGGAGTTCCAGGCCATGAAATCCTCGCTGTTGCCGTGACCTCCGAGCCGCCCGTCGTGGGCGAGCCGCCGGAGCAGGGGCCGGAGCAGAAGTCGCTCGTGCGCAGGTTCGGTCCGGCGGTGGTCGGCATCGCCGTCATCCTGCTGGTGTTCCTGGTGCTGCTGCCCCGGATCGCCAACTACTCCGACGTTTGGGACGTGGTGACCGGCCTCAGCAACGAGGCGCTGGTAGCGCTGGCGGTGGCGACGGCCATCAACGTGGCCACCTACGGGCCACCCTGGATGGCGGCACTGCCGGGCCTCGGCTACCGCCAGTCGATGGTGCTGACCCAGACATCGACGGCGATCTCGATCGCCCTGCCGGGTGGTGACGCCGTCGGCCTGGCCGCGTCCTACGCGATGCTGCGCAGCTGGAGATACCGGTCGAGCGCGATCGCCGTGGCCGTGGTCGTGACCGGTGCCTGGAACCAGATCGTGAACGTGACGCTGCCGATGGTGGCGCTGGCGCTGCTGCTGCTCACCGGCGGCACCAGCACGCTCTTGCTGACTGCCGGGCTGATCGGCATGGGCGTGATCGTCTTCCTGGCGACGGCGCTGGTGCTGGCGTTCCGCAGCGATCGGCAGGCGCAGGTCTGGGGCGACCGCGCGCAGCGTGCGGTCAACTGGGCGCTGCGGCTGGTGCGCCGCAAGCCACGCGCGGGCTGGGGTGCGGCCATGGCGCGCTTCCGGGGCGAGACGGTGCACCTGCTGTCCCGCCGCTGGCACGTGATCACGCTGGCCGCGTTCGCGGGACACCTGACGGTGTTCGGCGTGCTGCTGGTGTGCCTGCGCGCCACCGGCGTGCCCGCATCCGAGGTGACCTGGGTGGAGGCGATGGCGGCCTGGGGCCTGGTGCGGCTGCTGACCGCGGTCCCGATCACACCGGGTGGCGTCGGCATCGTCGAGCTGGGCCTTTCGTCCGCGCTGGTCGGGTTCGGCGCCGGCAACGCGGAGGCGGTGGCGGCGGTGCTGCTCTACCGCGTGCTGACGGTGGTACCGACGCTGGTGCTGGGCGCGGCGCTGGGGCTCACGTGGCGGAGGCATCGCGCGCCTGAGCCGGCGTGACGCTCGCCGCGGGCACGAACTCGCCCTGCAGGTCGCGGCGCCAGCCGGACAGGATCTCGTGCACCCGCGCGGCGCCCAGGATCGGCTGCTGCGGGGCGGCCAGTTCGACCGGGTAGAGGATGAACGGCCGCGTCTGCGGCCCGCCCAGCCCGCCGTGGAAGCTGATCAGCTCCTCGAACGCGCAGCCCTGCTCGAGGTCGGGGCTGTAGAAGCTGCCGATCATGATGTCGGCCACGTTGGAGAAGCCGTCGGTGCGGGCCAGGTGCTGCGCCGCCTCGGGCGCGAACGGCGCCAGCGGATCGTCACCCTCGACCGCGCCCGACACCAGGTCGCGACTGCCGGTCGCTCCGAGCACCACCGGGCCGGAGGCCGCTCGCACCAGCAGCCAACCGACGTGGGGATGCGCGCGCAGGGCCGGGACCAGGCGCGGGTGTTCGGCGTTGATCTGCTCCAGCGTCAGCCGCTGAGGGTGGTTCATCAGGTACAGCAGGCCCAGGTTGCCCGAGCCGAGCACGATCACGTCCTGGCCTTCGGGCCTGCTCTCGTCCGCATCCGGATCCCTGGCATCGCGGCCGGTGGCCTCGGTCAGCGCGTGGCCGACCATCGCCTGGGCCTCCTCGGCGCCTGACATCTCGCCGACCGAGCCACGCTCCAGCGAGCGGCGCACGAGGTCGTCCAGGCCATAGCCGTTGCGCTGGCGGAAGGTGGCGCCCTGCGTCTGGCCGTGGTCGGAGAGCACCACGATCCGGTAGGGACGCGGCGCGTAGGGGCATGCGCGCATGATCCGCCCGAACTGCGCGTCGAGCTTGCGCAGCGCCTCCAGCGTGTCGGCCCGCTCCAGGCCGGAGTGGTGCGCGACCTCGTCGTAGCTCGAGAACGTGGCGTAGACGGCGGCCCGCCCCTGCATCATGTCCGAGAGCACGCCGTGCACGATCAGGTCGCGCACGACCACGCACATGCCGGCCCGGATGAACGGGTACTTGCCCCCGCGGTGCCCGCGCGGCTGCACGTCGCGGCGGATGCCGCGGATGGCGGCCACCCACTCCAGGCACAGCTCGAAGAAGAACAGCACCAGCACCCTGGTGACGTTGAACCCGTTCGCGAAGAAGCTCCGATATCCGGGGTTGGCCTTCTTCTCGGCGCTGAGACGGCTGACGGTCAGGATCGTCGCGTCGGCCTCGCCTGAGAACAGGTTGCCGCGGCTGGCGCCGCCGGCCACGAGCAGGCCGACGCCCGTGGCCAGCCGCTGCTCCATCTCCGCGCAGTCGTCCGGTCCGGAGCAGGCGACGACGCGGCCGGTGCGCTTGTCGACCCAGCGGAAGGCGGGTATGTCCTCGTTCGACCCGAGCAGGATCCCCGCCTGGCTGGCACCGGTCTGCGACGAGAGGTCGGTCTGCCACTCCACCATGTGGTGCGAACCGTCGGTCAGCCACCGGGCCATCTCGGGTGCGTTGCCGTCGCGCATCGCCCGCTGCAGCACGGGAAGCCCCAGCCCGTCGATCTCGAGGTAGATCACGCCGGGCACGTCGGTGTGCTGGACGTTGCCGCTGCGCCGCGCGATCCGCCGGGTGACGCGCAGCGTGTACTCGTCGTCGTCGTCCATGCCGGCGAGAATCGTGATCACCATCGCGGCCGCGGCCGCCAGCAGCGACACCGCCAGCGCCCAGCCCAGGTTGGGGACGTTCATCGCCCCAGGGAACGCGTCTGACGCGACGAGCAGCAAGGCCGCGTCCGCGAACAGGATCAGCAGGAAGCTCGAGATCAGGGTGAACGGCAGCCGCAGGGCCGCTATCACCGGCGGCACGAGCGCGTTCAGGATGGCGATCAGGGCGGCGATGCCGAGGGCGCCCCAGAACCCCGAGACCGTCACGTTCGGCACGACCAGCGCGGCGAACAGCAGCGACAGCGCCGAGATCACCCAGCTCACCACCATCCGCAGCGGCCGCAGCTGGGGACGCTCGGGGTGCCACCGGATGGTGGGCTGTGAGGCGGCGCTCATCGGCACAACCCTATGCGACCGAAGGCCGTGACGACAGATGCTCGGAGTAGCCTTGCGTCGTGGCCGACTGGCTGAACCAGTTCTGGGACACCCTCAAAGCGGTCTCGCTGCCATTGGTGGTGCTGGGCCTGAGCTTCCAGCTGCTGCAGACGCTGTTCATCTCGCTGGCGTGGCGCAACATCCTGCGCGCCGCCTATCCCAAGTCGGTGCTGCCCTACCGCGAGGTGCTGAGCTACTACGCCGGCGGAGCCGGCCTCAACTCGATCCTGCCGGCGTCGGCCGGCACGGTGGCGATGCTGGGCCTGTACCGCAGCGCGATCGCCGGGTCGACCGTGGCCGGCCTGGTGGGCGCGACGCTCGTGCAGAACATCTTCTTCGTGGTGGTGGCCGCCATCGTCTACCTGTGGCTGTTCCTGAGCGTGGCCGGCTCGTTCGACGTCAAGTTCGGCTGGTTCTCGGATCACGTCGGGCTGACGCTGATCATCCTCATCGTCGGCACCGCGCTGATCGTCGTGGTCGGCAAGATCCTCTGGCACCGGCTGCACCACACCTGGGAGCAGGCCAAGGACGGCGGCGGCATCCTCACCACGCCGGGCAAGTTCATGACCCAGGTGGTGCTGGTCGAGGCCGCCTCGTACGCCGCCCGGATGGGCGTGAACGCCACCTTCATGTACGCCTACCACATCCCCGTGTCGCTGGAGAACATCTTCCTGATCGTGGCGGCGTCGTCGATCTCCTCGACGATCGCGATCGCGCCGGGCGCGGTCGGATCGCAGACGGCCCTGATATCGGTGGTGCTGAACGGGGTGGCGCCGCAGAGCGTGATCACGGCCTACACGGTCGGCCAGGCGCTGATCACGACGGCGTGGAGCGTGGCGTTCGGCCTCACCATGCTGGCCGCCCAGATCGGGTGGGCGCAGACGCGCAAGCTGATCCACGTGCGCAAGAAGGAGGACGGCGAGACCGACCCGCTGGCCGAGCCGGCCACCGCCGACGCCGGTCCCCCCGAGGTCACCGGTTAACACCCACCTCAGACGAGGGTGACGGTGGCGCCGGCCGCGCGCAGGGCCGCCACCTCGGAGCGGTCGGCGCCGGTGTCGCTGATCACCTCGTGTACGGCCTCCAAACCGCAGATGCGGGCGAACGCGATCTGGCCGATCTTGGAGCTGTCGGCCACCACCACGACGCGGCGGGCACGAGCGATCAGCGCCCGGTTGGTGTGGGCCTCGACCTCGTGGTGGGTGGTGAGGCCGGCGCCGACGGCGATGCCGTCCACGCCCACCAGCACGATGTCCAGGTACAGGCCGGACAGCGACGCCTCCGCCAGCGGCCCGACCAGCTCGTAGGACTCGGGACGAGCCACGCCGCCGGTCACGACCAGCTTCAGGTTGGGGCGCACCGCCAGCTCGGAGGCGATGTTCAGCGAGTTGGTGACGACCGTCAGCCGCCGCCGGTCGGACAGCGCCCGAGCACACTCGGTGGTGGTGGTGCCGCCGGTCATGCCGATGGCGGCGCCCTCGGGCACGCGCTCGGCCGCCACCTGTGCGATCCGGGCCTTCTGTTCCTGGCGGCGGGCGCTGCGATAGCGCAACGGCAGCTCGAACAGGACGCCGTTTGCGATGGCGCCGCCGTGAGTGCGCGCCAGCAGCCGCTGCTGCTCGAGCAGCACCAGGTCGCGCCGCACGGTGGCCGAGGAGACGCCCAGATCCGCGGCCAGGTCGCCGACTCCGACCGACCCGTTCGTGGACAGCTGCTCGACGATGCGGCTGAGACGCTCGGACTGGCGCATTGCTGCGGCAAGTCTACCCAGTGATACCTCCGCGCGCTGGTTGCCTTCTGCGCACTTACGGCATAAAGTGGCGCAATATGAGCGCAATCGCTCACGAGGTGGCCAGCCAGCCCGACACCTGGCGCCAGGCCGCAGACCTCGCGCCCGACCTACCGCTGCCGGCCCGCGGCCTGCGGCTGGCGGTGGCCGGGTGCGGCACGTCGCTGTACATGGCCCAGTCCTACGCGGTCGCACGCGAGCAGGCGGGGGCCGGCGAGACGGATGCGTTCGCGGCCTCGGAGTTCCCGACCAGCCGCAGCTACGACGCGCTGCTTGTGATCTCGCGCTCGGGCACCACCAGCGAGGTGCTGGAGCTGCTGCGGTCGCACCGCGACACGCCCGCGGTGGCGCTGACCGCGGTACCCGAAAGCCCGGTCGCAGAGCTTGCGGACACCGTCATCACGCTGCCCTTCGCCGACGAGCGGTCGGTGGTGCAGACGCGGTTCGCAAGCACGGCGCTGGTGCTGCTGCTGACCCACGCCGGGCTCGATCTGTCACCGTCGATCGAGGCCGCCCGGCGCATGCTGGAGGCGCCGCTGCCCATTGACCCGGCCGAATTCCGGCGGTTCCAGTTCCTGGGGCGCGGCTGGACGAACGGCCTCGCCAGCGAGGCCGCGCTGAAGCTGCGCGAGGCCGCCCAGGCCTGGGCCGAGGCGTACCCCGCGATGGAATACCGGCACGGGCCGATCTCGCTGGGCGACCCGGACACGGCGGTGATCGCGATCGGCCCGATCGATGCGACGCTGGGCACAGACATTCGCGCCACCGGCGCTACCCTGGTCGACCCCGACCCATCCCCCCTGGCCACGCTGGTGCTCGCGCAGCGGCTGGCTATCAGGCTCGCGGAGATGCGCGGCCTCGATCCCGACCTGCCCCGTAACCTGACCCGATCGGTGGTGTTGCCATGAGGCGCCTGTTCCTGATCGCCGCGACCGCCCTGCTGGTCGCCTCCGCCGGCTGCGGCGGCTCCAGCTCGTCCAACGGCGTGGTCAACGTGACCGTCTGGCACGGCTACGAGGACATCGAGGGCAAGGCCATGACCAGCGCGGCGGCGCGCTTCAACGCCACCCATCCCAAGATCCACGTCACCGTCCAGTACTACGGCAACTCCGACTACGCTTTGCAGAAGGTGCTGACCGCGATCCGCGCCGGCTCCTACCCGGACATCTCCTACCTGTACGGCTCGTGGGCGGCCAACATCGCGCGCACTCCGACCGCCGTCGACCTGGCCTCCAGGATCAAGGAGCCTGGGGTGAACTGGAACGACTTCTGGCCGGCCGAGCGCCAGGCGGTGCAGGTCGGCGGCAAGGTGATCGGCATGCCGGCGCTGGTCGACAACCTGGCCCTGGTCTACAACAAGAAGCTGTTCGACCAGGCCGGCATCCCTTACCCGACCGCCAACTGGACGTGGGACGACCTCCGGGCCGCGGCCCAGAAGCTGACCGATCCGGCGGCCAAGCAGTTCGGCTGGGCGTACGTGGCCGACGGCAGCGAGGACACCGTCTGGCGCTTCGACGCGCTGCTCTGGCAGGCGGGAGGCGACATCCTCAACTCCGACAATACGAAGGCGGAGTTCAACTCACCGGCGGGGGTGAAGGCGGCCACGCTGCTGCAGCAGATGGCGACGGTCGACCACTCCGTCTACCTGGACAACGGCAATGACAACTACGCCAACGTTTTCAACTCGGGCAAGATCGGCATGCTGTTTACGGGGCCGTGGGATCTGTCCAGCTTCCCCGACGTCGACTACGGCGTGCAGGTGCTGCCTGGACTCGACAACCACCAGACCATCTCCGGTCCCGACCAGTGGGTGCTGTTCAACAACGGCAGCCAGCGCACACAGGCGGCCTGGACGTTCCTGAAGTGGTTCACGTCGCCGCAGCAGGCGCTGATCTGGTCGACGCAGACCGGCGACCTGCCGATCCGCGCCTCCGAGACGCAGCTGCCCGGGTACCCGGCGTACGTGAAGAAGTACCCGGGCGTGTCCGTGTTCGTGCAGAACGAGGCGAACGCGCTCAAGGCGCGGCCGGTGATCGCCAACTACAACGAGGTGTCACAAGCGATGGGCCAGGCGATCCAGGCGGTGCTGCTCGGCAAGGGCCAGCCGCAGCAGGAGCTGGACCAGGCCGCACAGCAGGTCGACCAGACGCTCGCGACGGGCCAGTGATCTCGAAGGCGGCCCGCTCCGAACACGTCAGCGGCTGGCTGTTCGTAGCGCCGGCCGCCCTGCTGATCGGGATCTTCGGGATCCTGCCGATCGGGTGGGCGGCGCTGCTGTCGTTCCAGAACAACGACCTGCTGACGACGCCCACCTGGGTCGGCACGCAGAACTACCACACGCTCGTGAACGACCCGGTGTTCCGGCAGTCGGTCAACCACACGATCGTGTACACGCTGCTGTTCGTGCCGCTCTCGGTGGGCGGATCGCTGGCGCTGGCGATGCTGCTGAACGCGCGGATCCGGTTCTCGTGGTTTTACCGCACGGCGGTGTTCATCCCGGTGGCGACGTCCACGGTGGCAACGGGTGTGATCTTCAACTGGCTGCTGGAGCCGACCTACGGTGTGGCCAACTACCTGCTGGGAAAGGTGCACCTGGGCCCGTACGGGTTCTTCCAGAATCCCGACCAGGCGCTGTACTCGATCGTGGCGATGACGGTCTGGGGCTGGCTCGGGTTCGACGTGATCGTGTACCTGGCCGCGCTGCAGGGGGTGCCCGCGAGCCTGGTCGAGGCCGCCCGGCTGGACGGCGCCGGGCGCTGGGCGACGTTCCGCCACGTGGTGTTCCCGCTGGTGTCGCCGGCCACGCTGTTCTTGATCGTGTGGTCGACGATCAACGCACTGCAGGTGTTCGACGAGATCTACGTGACCACGCGCGGTGGCCCGCTGCACGCCACCACCGTGATGGTCTACTACCTGTACAGCCAGGCGTTCGAGCTGTTCCACGCCGGGTACGCGGCGGCCATCGCCGAGGTGCTGTTCGCGATCACGCTGGTGTTCTCGCTGCTGCAACTGTGGCTGGGCAACCGCCGGGTGCATTACGGCTCATGAGGTGGCCGCTGCCGTTCAGCCCCCGCCATCTGGCGCTGATGCCGATCGCCGCGCTGATGCTGGTGCCGCTGGGCTGGATGCTCCTGACCTCGATTCAGACGCTGCCCGAGTCGCGGCACTTCCCGCCCGTGCTGATCCCGTCCGGCATCCACTGGCAGAACTACCCGGACGCATGGAACGCGGCGCCGTTCGGCCGCTTCTTCGCGAACAGCATGATCGTGACGCTGTCGGCGGTGGCGGGCAACCTGGTGTTCTGCAGCCTGGCCGGCTACGCGTTCGCGCGGATGCGGTTCTTCGGCCGCGACGTGCTGTTCGTGGCGCTGCTGGCGACGCTGATGGTGCCGTTCCAGGTGAC
>DATNEO010000106.1:0-22339 GCA_035553035.1 Gaiellales bacterium
CGGCGCGAGGCCGGGCTGGAGGAGCTGGAGGCGCTGGCCGAGCTGACCAGCGACCTCACGCACCTGCTGCTGGTGCGCGACCTGCGGCACTCCGTGCGCTGAGCTCAGCTGTCGTAGCTGATCAGCGAGTGCACGAGGTAGGGGTAGAGCTTGTCGCGCCCGCCCAGGAACGTCAGCTCGACCACGAAGGCCAGCCCCACGACCTCGGCGCCCAGCTGCTCGACCAGCTCGATCTTGGCCTTGGCGGTGCCACCGGTGGCCAGCAGGTCGTCGTGCACGAGCACGCGCGCCCCCTTGGGCACGGCATCGACGTGCATCTCGAGGGCGTCGAACCCGTACTCGAGCGCGTACTTGGCGCCGACGGTGAGGTAGGGGAGCTTGCCCGGCTTCCGCGCGCAGACGAACCCCGATCCCAGCCTGTAGGCGAGCGCCGAACCGAGGATGAACCCGCGCGCTTCGGCTCCCACGACGTAGTCGACGTTGAGCGGCCGTGCCCACTCGGCAAGGTCGTCGACGGCCGCCTCCAGTGATTCGGCGTCCGCCAGGAGAGGCATGATGTCCTTGAACACGATCCCCGGCCGCGGAAAGTCGGGGATGTCACGAATCTTGCTGCGGAGGTCGGGGTGGCCCATGGGCGTCGCGATTGTAGCGGCCGGACTGTGACCCGCGGCTAATCCAGAGGCGCCGCTGGTCGATAATTGAGGTGTCATGTACGACGTGTTACGAGCCAGCTACCGGTTCCACTGCCCGCACAGGCCGCCGGGGCAGCTGCGGACGGTGGCGCTGTCGCGGTTCCGCAGCATCGAGCGGCTGCCGGGCGCGGCCCATCCGGCCGTCTTCCGCGTCACCTACCTGTGCGACTGCGGCGACGACCACGTCGGGCTGGTGGCGCACGACGACCTCGACTACGGGCCGATCGCGGCCACACCGGTGGAATTCCGAAACCTGGTCACGGGCCGCACCGAGCCGGTGGCGGGCGAGCTGGTGGAGCTGACCCGGGCTCAGGTGCAGAAGGGCAACTGGCCGTGGAAGCTGTACTGCGGGCGCGAGGCCAAGCTGAAGCCGGTGTTTCCGTCCAGCCTGGCGCTGGTGTCCCCGGCCGACAGCGAGCTGGTGGGCGTGGCCATGCACTGCCCGAGCTGCGGCGAGCTGTCCCTGAACGTGGTCAGCGAGGCGCACCTGGACGTGCCCTTCTATCACGACCGGGTGGTGCGGCTGATCGACCGGCCGTTCCTGGATTCGCGCGATCTCACGGTCGACGACTTCCACGAGCGGCTGTGGTCGGCCGGATTCGACGCCGAACGCGCGAGGCTGGCCTCCTGAGTCGGCCGGGCTAGCTGGTGCGCGCAAGGCGCAGCGGCGGTTCCACGATGTCGCCGACCACGACCACCTGGTCGCGGCCACGGCGCTTGGCCTCGTAGAGCGCGCGGTCGGCCAGCTCGAACAGCTCCTGCGGCGTGCGCGCGTCCACCGGGAACGAGGCGATCCCGGCGCTGGCGCTGATCGAGGGCGCGAAGTCGCGCTGGGAGGTGGGGGCGGGGGTGAGGTCGGAGATTGCGCGGCGCATGCGCTCGGCCACGATCATGCCGTCGGCGGCGCGGCCCGGCACCAGCACCGCGAACTCCTCGCCTCCGAAGCGAGCGGCGATGTCGGCGTCCCGCTTCTCCCGCGTGATCGCCTGGCCGACGCCGTTCAGGAGCCGGTTCCCGGCGGCGTGGCCGTGCTGGTCGTTGAAGCTCTTGAACCGGTCGAGGTCGAGCATCACCAGTGTCACGCAGCCGCCGTAGCGGCGCACGCGGGCCAGCTCCGAGCGCATCGCCTCCGCGAAGTAGTCGTAGTTGTGCAGGCCGGTCAGCCGGTCGGTGAAGGAGCGAGCCACCAGCTCACGGCTGTGGCGGCGACGCTGCGCGTGCACGGCGCCGTTGATCGCCGCCGCCACCAGCAGGGCAGCGCGCACGCTCCACGGCACCGGTACCGCCAGCGAGCCGATCGCAACCGCCAGGGCGCCGATCGGCCCGATCGCCGCCGCGGCGCTGACGGCCAGGACGGCCAGCGCCGGACGCGCCGCGACGGGAGCCAGCCAGGCCCCGGCGTAGGCAAGCAACGCGACCATGGCCGCGCCCGCACGCAGGTGTGAACGCTCGCCAGTGCCCGGCACAGCAGCACGGTAGCAATGGCTGCGGACGGAACCGGAGCCGGATCAGAGGTGGTTCAGCGGCTCCAGAACTGCAGGCGTTTCTGGGTCGGATCGACGTCCTCGCGCTTGCTCGGGCGGGGTTCACCGTCGTCATCAGAGGCGGATCCGCCGTTCGAGGCAGAGCTCGAGCCGGCACTCAGCTGCAGCTTGCGGGCCATCGCGTTCAGGTCGGCCTCACGGCGCTGCAACGAGGTGGACAGCTCGCCCAGCCGGCGCTCCTGCTCCTCGAGCTCGACCTCGCGTTCGCGCAGGACGACGTGCAGTTCCTCGACCGCCTTCGCGGTGGGTGCCCCGCGCGAGAGCAGCCCCTTCTTGCCGGAACCGGCGTTGGGGTCGTCCGAGACGCGGCGCACGGCCTCTTCGCGCGCCTGGCGGGCGGCGTCGGCGCGATCCTCGATCTCGGCCATCCGGCGCTGCAGCACCTGGCGCTCGCGCATGACCGCCTCCTCGGCGTCGCGCAGCGCCTCGCGCTGGGCCTCCAGTTCGGCCTCGACGCGATCGGCGCGATTGGTGATGCGTGCGATCTCCGCCTCGCGCTCGCTGACCGTTACCTCGCGCAGCTCCATCGAGTCGTGGCGATCGTCCAGTCCGCGCTCGCGCTCATCCAGCGTATCCTGGCGGCGATCGAGCCGCTGTTCGCGGCGCTCGACGTCGCCCTCGGCGAGCGTAATGCGCGCCTCGCGCTCGCGCAGGTCCGCGGCCAGGCGCTCGACCTCGGCCTGCGCCTGCTTCTCGGCGTTGACCAGGGCGCGCTCGGCGGCCTTATTCATCCGCTCGGCCTCGCGCGTCATCATGTCGGCCTGCGTGCGGGCGATCCTGACAGCCTCCTCGGCCTCTTCCACAGCCTGCTGGCGCGTGTCGACGTCCGCCAGCTGGGCCTCGACGGCGGCCAGCTTGCGCTCCTTGTCCGACAGGCCCTTGACCCGCTCCTGCGCCTCCGCGACGGCCTTCTCGGCCTCGTCACGCTGCTGCTCGAGCTGCTCGTACTGCTCGCGGGCGGCCTCGACCAGCGACTCTGCCTCGGCGATGCGACCGTCGGCGCTTGCCAGCGCCTCCTGCTTCTCGGCCAGCGCCTGCTCGGCCTGCTCGACCTCGAGTGCCCGGGCCTCGATCGAGGACAGCCGCTGCTCGAGGTCGGCCAGCTGCCGGGATCGTTCCTCGACCGCCTTCACTGCCTCCTGAGCTTCGGCGGAGCGGCGATCGCTCTCAGCCTTGATCTCGGTCAGGCGTGACTCCGCCGCCTGGATCTGGGCCTCGCGGCCCTCCAGCGCCTGGGTGGCTTCGGCCAGCGTGGTGTGGGCCGCGGCCAGCTCGTCGGCCTGGCGCAGCAGGTCGCTCTCGCGCTGCTTGCCGGCGGCGTTCTCCTCCTCCGCCTTGGCAAGAGCGGCGGCGGCCTCCTGCTCGCGCTTGACCAGCGCCTGCTCGCGCTCGGCAAGGGTGGTCTCGGTCTGCCGCACCTGGGCCTCGCGCTCGTCCAGGTCGGCGCGGGCGCCGTCCAGGTGCAGCTCCTTCTGCTGCAGCACCTGTTCGACCTTGACGGCTCGATGCTCGCGGTCCTCCAGCTCTGCCTGGCGGGCGTCCACCGACCGCACGGCGCTGCTGTCCTCGACGGCGGTGGCGGCCGCCAGCTGCTGCTCGAGCGACGCGATCGTCTGCTCGAGCTCTGCCAGCTGCCGCTGCTTGGCTCCGCTGTGCTTGGCCGGGACGGCTTCGGCGACAGCCTGCTCGCGCGCCTCGAGGTCGGTGGCCATCTGCTCCAGGGCGGCCTCACGGGCTGCCAGGGCGCGCTCGCGCTCCTCGAGATCGGGGCTGGAGTGGGGGGCACCGTCGGCGATGCCCTCGCTAACCGTGATCGAAGCCTCGCGCTTGGCCAGCTCCTTCTCACGACGGGCGAGCCGCGCCTCGCGCTCGGCGAACACGACCTTTGCCTGCTCCTGCAGGGCGGCCTGCTCGCGGCGGATCCGGTCCTCGGCGTCCTGGAGCGACTTGACGCGCTGCTCCATCGCGCGCCGCAGACCGCCTGCGCCGGCCTCGGCTTCGTCGCGCTCGGACTCGATCTCGTTGCCGTCGGTATCCGCGTCGCTCATGAATGCCTACCCTCTTACCCGTCGAAGAACAGTTGTGTGGACCAGTGACCCGTTGAAGGTGGTATCGGACGCCGGAGGGCCTGCCTTGAGGGGTTGCGTTGGAGCTGGGCGAGGGTACCCGGAATAGTGATCGCCAGCGGGCGCATCACGGCCGATACTGAGGGGGCACACAGCGAGCGCAGCCTTCGCCTTCGTGGGCAGGTGCAGGCGCCTCGCCGATATCCGGCCGTTGGCCGGCTTATTCCGACCGGCGGGCGCGTGGCTCCAGCGCCCGCCGGATTCGTTCCGGGGTGGGAGTGGTGGCAGAAGGCGAAAACGCCCTCCGAGGGAGGGCGCATTTCGAACCGCAGAGGGATTCTGCATCGGCTTTGCCCCTGCACCGACGGAGCGGGGTGCAGGGATCAACGTGGGCTGTGGAGAAAACTGGTGGCAGCCCCCGGCCGCATACGGCTATCAAGGTTTCAAGTTCGACGCCGATATGGCCGATGCTGAGAATCAGACGGATTTACCAGATCTTCGAAGACATGATGCTCCCTCGCTCGAGTGAGTGGGGTGTCCCCCGATTGGGGGAGAAGATACACACTTGGCAGAGGGATGTCAAGTATTGACCGCAGGAGCGTGTGTGCCCGCTGATAACTTGACGCGTATCCGCATTTTTGCAGGCGGTCTGACCGCGCTCGCAGTGGCGGGCGTCGCGCTGGGACTGGCCGCACACGGCCTCGGTCGCTGGCAAGTATTGGTCGTGCTGGGAGCCGTTGCCTGGATCGCGGAGGGGCGCGCGATGCCAGTCACGCAGAAGCTCGAGCTGTCGGTGTCGTTCATCCCGATCGTGCTGGCCGCGGTGCTGTTCGGGCCGGCGGCCGGCGGCCTGGTAGGCCTGGCCGGCATGCTGGGCGACCGGCGCGGGCCGTGGGAACGGTTTGCGATCTGGGCTTCGTCGCGGTCGCTGGCCGGCGTGGTGGCCGGCTGGGCGGCGCTGTGGGTGGGGGATACGGTCGGGCGGAGCACGCTGCTCGAGGTGCTGGCGGTGACGCTGGCGGCGGCGATCGGGTACATCTCGATCGACCTGCTGTCCACGATGGTCGTGGGCCACCTGCGCGGGATCATGACGCCGCACCAGGTATGGGAGCAGCTGCGGGCGGCGGAGTCGCTGACGATGGCGTTGTACACGCCGCTGACGGCGCTGTACGCCTACGCCTACCAGGGTAGCGGTGCGGTAGTGCTGGCGTTCGTCGCGATCCCGCTGCTGGCGGCGCACCTCAGCTACAGCCTCTATGCGCGCCAGGGGCAGCTAATCGACCAGCTGACGGCGAGCAACTCCAGCTTCGAGGACGCGAACAGGCGACTGCGGCGTGTGAACCTGAGCTTCGCGGCGGCGATGGTGCGGGCGCTGGACGCGCGGGATGCCTACACGGCGGGCCACTCCGCCACCGTGGCCGTCTACTCGCGCGACATCGCGCGCGAGATGGGGATGGACGACCGCGAGGTCGATCTGGTGCACCTGACGGGGCTGGTGCACGATATCGGCAAGATCGGCGTGCGGGCCGAGGTGCTGGAGAAGACGTCGGCGCTGAACGACACCGAGTGGGCCGAGATGCGGCGGCATTCCGAGATCGGCGCCAACATCCTGATCGAGGTGGAGGACTACCAGGAGGTCGCGCGGATCGTGCGCTCGCACCACGAGCGGGTCGACGGCGCCGGCTATCCGGACGGCCTGGCGCGGGATGAGATCCCGTTCCTGGCGCGGATCATCGCGGTGGCCGACGCCTACAACGCGATGACGACGATCCGGCCGTACCGAAACGCGATGACGCCCGAGGTGGCGATCCAGCAGCTGGTCAACGGGCGCGGCAGCCAGTTCCAGGCGGACATGGTGGATGCCTTCGTGCGCGTGCTGGAGCGGGAGCCCGAGGCCTACAGGCTGGGCGTCAAGCCCGACTTCTCGCTGGAGTCGATGCAGCATCCCGAGTTGACTCCGCGGGCGCCGCGGCTTCGACACGCAGCCGCCTGACGGCCGCTTCCAATACCGTCACAAACCCGTGCCGGAACGCCACGGTGCTCGCGTCGTAGTCAAACCCCTGAGCGACCAGCGGCGGTCGGAGTAGGGTCGAATCGGCCCAACCAGACGGTTCGCCGCGTCGGCTGAGGGCGAGGTGGCGGCCGGCGTGATCTTCGTCGAGATGATCCGCCGGACCGGTCGGGCAGGTGTGACGCGAGATGCCGACGCCGGACGGGTGCGATAGTGTCACAAATCGGTCGCCGATCGCGATGGATGTTACGGCGGCGAAGCCGGGTGTCAACGGTGGGGAAACCGCTCAAGCGCCTACTGTTGCATCCCGATACTGAAAACGCATGGATGAGCCGACCCTGATCCAGGTGATCGCGCAGGTTGCGCGCGAGCTGGCCGCGCCGGAGGCCGACGAGGAGGCGCTCGAGGCCGCACTCGTGCACGTCCGCGAGGAGACCGGTGCCGAGGTCTCGTTCGACGAGGAACAGCGCGTGGTGGTGCGCTGGCCGGTCGGTGGCGGAGACCCCGCCCAGGTCGCATTCGAGCAGGCTCTCGGCGACGTGCTGGCCCTTGCCCGCGAGGCGATCGGGCGTGACGGCGACGTGACGCTCGGCCCGCAGAGCTTCCTGGCCGAGCTCGACCGCTGCGCGTCGGCCGCCCGCTGGCGCGACCGCCAGCTCAGCCTCTGCGTCTTCGACGTCGAGGGCCTGACCCTCGGCCCGGGCATCGACGAGTCGCGCCTGGTGGAGCTGGTGGGCGCCACCGCCCGGCGATCCGTTCGACAGGGTGACGTGGTGGGTCATCTCGGCGCCGGCCGGTTCGCGCTGTTGTTCCCGCGCGCCGGCACCTTCGAGGCCCGCGCCGCGTTCAAGCGCGTGCGCGATCGCCTGGGAGAGCTGAACATCGACGGAGACGGCGTCACCTGCGCCCAGGCCGGCTTCGCCGAGCTGAACGAGAACGCCACCCAGGATCTGCTGGCTGCGGCACTGGAGCGCCTGCGAACCGCTCGCGTCCGCCACGCCTACACCGGGCCGATCGGCCCCGGCAGTCCGCCCACCACACCGCTGGCCGGCTAGCCCGGGCCCATCGCCGTACGCCGGGGCGGGGTTACCCGGTCAGAGTCATTCATCTTCAACTTGTCATAACCGGCATTATCGTGCGTGGGGCGAGAATCACGGTTTCAGGGGCGCAGGCCCGGGTGGCGGCCCCGGCGGCGACTCGTGCGACACCCGCGCCTTCCAGGGCAGCCGGCGCAGCATCAGGGTGATGCAGATGGCGCCCAAGGTGGCGGTCGTGATCGTGACCGCGAACTGCATGCCGACGCTGAACGACAGCACCGCCGACCGGGACGCCTTGCCGCTGAACATGTAGAGAAGCAGCGCCTGCTGCGGCCCGGCACCGCCCGGCGTCAGCGGCATCAGCGTGGCGATGCTGCCGGCCGATAGCGCCAGCGCGGCGTCCGGGAGCCCGGCCGGCACGTGGAACGCCTCCAGGAAGAAGTACATGCCGAGCACCCGGCAGGCCCATCCCAGCGCCTGCAGGCTGACCACGCCGCGCAGGTATCGCTCCGGTGTCCGCAGGATCGCGAGCCCGTCCTTTACACGTTCCCAGAAGCGGTTCACGTGCCCCTCGATCCAGGTCATCGCGAACGCCAGCGCGATCAGAAGCCCCGCCAGCACGAACGCCAGCAGCCGCCCGTGGCCGGCGAAGAACGACCATTCGAACGCGCCCAGGTGACCCTTCAGCTGCGGTGTGCCCGGGATCAGCCCGCGGCTGAACGCCAGCAGCAGCAGCGCCGACCCCACGAACAAGTCGAACAGCGTCTCGGCGATCAGGCTGCTGGCGATGGTCGGATACGGCGACTCGGGCACGCTGCGGTGCACCAGGAACAGCTTCATGACATCGCCGCCGCGCGCCGGCACGACCGCGTTCACGCCGGCACCGGCCAGGTACGCCCCGGTGACCGTGCGCCACCGCACGCGCCGCCCCGGGAGCGCCGCGATCAGGATGTTGCGCCAGGCCGTGGCCCGCAGCACCAGGTTCGCCACCTGGAACCCGATCGCGATCAGGAGTGCGCCGAATCCAACCTCAGACAGCTGATCGGCGAAGGTGGTGGTCGCATTCCAGAAGTCGTGAGTCGAGTCCACATATGAAGTGTGCCACCCTGCTCCGCCGGGTCAATCACCACTGACCGCGGGCGCCGGCACCGCCACCGGCACCAGCGCCGGAGCCGGCTCGACCGGCGCAGGCACGCGCATCCGCCACGGCACTCTGCCCAGCATGAACGCCATGCAGGCGCCGCCCAGCGTCACGTTCACGACCGTGATCACCAGCTGGGTGCCCAGGCTGAACGACAGCACCGCGGCCGGAGCCGCGACGCCCGCCAGCAACACCACCAGCAGCGCCTGCTGGGTGCCGACGCCTCCCGGCGTCAGCGGCACCAGCGTGGTCACGCTCCCCGCCAGCAGCGCCAGCGCCGCGTGATTCATCTGCCCGTCGATGTGGAAGGCGTGTAGGAAGCAGTACATCGCCAGCACCCGCAGCATCCAGGCCGCCACCTGCGGCAGCGCCACCCGCACCAGGTAGGCGCGGGGCGAGGCCAGGATTGCGAACCCGCGCCGCGCCTCAGCGAGCGCCGCCGCCGCCCGGTCGCGTACCAGGCAGGCCGCCACTACCAGTGCGACCGGCACCGCCAGCGCCGCCGCGATCAGCGTCCACGACCCGCCCGGGAGCTGGGTTCTCAGCAGCTGGAACGGCAGCGCGCCGGTCGACACGGCCCACACGATCAGGCCGGCTCCGATCAGCGTATCCAGCAGCGTCTCCACCAGCAGGCTCGACGCGATCGTGGGACAGCAGGCTCCCGGCACCGCCCGCGTGGCCAGCACCACACGCGCGACGTCACCGCCGCGCGCGGGAATCACGTTGTTCACGCCCGTGCCTGCCAGGTAGGCCCCTGTTAGGCCACGCCACGGCGCCCGCCGGGACGGCACCGCCGCCGACAGCACCGACCACCAGGCCGTGGCCCGCAGCAGCAGGCCCGCGACGTGCAGTGTGACCGCGACCACCAGCAACGTCACGCTGACGTGCGACAGCCGCGAGGCGAAGGTCTCGGCGGCCGCCGCGAGCGTGGTCACTCGTGTCCGGGCAGAAAGTCCCTGAGGTCGGGGTTGCGGTTCTCGAGCTCACGCAGTGCGCGCGTCTCGATCTGTCGCACACGCTCGCGCGTGACCCCGATCTCCGTACCCACCTGCTCGAGCGTTGCCGGCTCCCGATCGCCGAGGCCGAAGCGCGCCTCGAGCACGTGCCGGGTGCGCTCGTTGAGACCCTCCAGCGCCTCCTGCAGCTCCTTGGTGCGCTCGCTGCCGGCGACCTGGTCGTCCGGGCGCAGCGAGTTCAGATCCTCGACCATGTCGGCGAACAGCGACTCGCCGTCGCCCACCGGCGTCTCCAGCGACACCGGATCCTCGATCATCCGCTGCAGCTCCATCACCCGCTCGGGCGTCAGCTCCAGCTCGGCGGCCAGCTCGCTGGGCAGCGGCTCGCGTCCCAGCGACTGCGTCAGCTTGCGGCGGGCGCGATGCAGCTTCTTGATCACGTCCAGGATGTGCAGCGGCAGCCGGATCGTGCGGCCCTGATCGGCGATCGCCCGCGACATCGACTGGCGGATCCACCAGGTGGCGTAGGTGGAGAGCTTGTACCCGCGCTTGTAGTCGAACTTCTCGACCGCGCGCATCAGGCCCAGGTTGCCCTCCTGGATCAGGTCCAGCAGCGGCACTCCCGACGACGAGTAGGCCCGTGCCATGCTGATCACCAGCCGCAGGTTGCACTCGACCAACCGCGCCTTCGCGGCCTCGTCGCCCATGTCCTTGCGGCGCGCCAGGTCCAGCTCCTCCTCGTGCGTGAGCAGCGCGCCGTCCCCGATCTGCCGCACGTAGGTGTGCAGCAGGTCAATGGCCGGGGCCGAGCTCTCGACCAGGTCGAGCTCCTCCTCGACCACGGCCTCCGGCGAGTCGAGGCCCACATCCGGCTCCGGAAGGGGCTTGGCGTCGTCGTCGGCGGGCGCTTGAGTCACGAAATCAGGAATCCTCCATCGGGGGGACGCGAAGATCGTCCCCGTGTCCTTTGCAATCGGCCAGATCGTGCGGACTCTTGAGCGCAATTCGGGTGCAGTTGCGATTGTTCGTGCTTGTGTTAGCGCCTGTGGGGGATGCGCGGGCGTCCCAGATCGTCGACAACTCACCCATGACAATCGAGATGCTGGGGCGTATGCGGGGGGAGGTCGATCCCGACGACATGGGACGGCTCGCTCGATGCTGCACGCACGCCCGGCTACCACAGACGCCGGCCGCGGCCGGTTACCGCTATTACGACCTGGGTGGCGCCGCGCCCAGCTTCTATCTGCGCAGGTTCCGGCTGGGCACACGCACCGCGGCCGTCAGCCTGATCGCGCCGGTCGAGCTCTCATCGGGGCTGGACGCCGAGCGCGGCGCCCCTGCCCTTGCGCAGGTGGTGCTGTCGGTCGGCGCCCGCCCGATCCCCTGGGACGAGGTCGGCGAGCCCGACCTGTTTCCCGGCGATTCCGCGCTGCTGGCACGGGCTGCGCTGCAGGCCGTGCTCGAGCTCGACCTGCTGACCGACGACGAGTGCCCGCTCTGCTGCGACTGACTTAGATGGTTGATTCCACGAGCTGCGCGGCGCTGGTCTTGTCTGGGACACGCTGGACGCCACGATCGTCCTTGGCCAGGACATCATCCAGCCTGCCCTGCGGACGCTCCCGTCGTCCAGCGCGCCCCATCCTGCGCCCAGCATCCACGCATCCCGTGGAGTCAACCATCGCTAGCTGATGCGGCCGTCGGGGGCCACGGCCACGCCGCGCCCCTCCAGCCGCTTGCGGATCAGGAACTGGAACGTCGACCAGGCCCCGCGGCGGGCGTCGAACATCCGGTAGACCTGCCACTCGGTCAGCATCGATGGGTCATCGCGGCGCGCCTGCGCCCAGTCGGCGAACTTCGGTAGCCGTCCGCTGCGCACGGCCAGCGCGGCGCCCTGGTCGATCGCGCGCTCCAGCCGCTCCTCCCCCACCGGCACGTCGAACCCGGCCTCCTTGAGCGCGTTGTTGAGCGAGCCGAACGTGTGCCAGTAGAGTGACTTCGACGGCATCGACCCCTTGCGGGCCTCGATGTCCTTGGCCGTCGGCGCCCGGCCCAGCTCATCGCCCAGGTCGCGCAGCAGCCGCAGCAGTTCCTCGCGAGTGGCGAACCGTCGCGGCACCAGGCCGGCCAGCCGCTTGGCCCGGTTCCACGACTTGAAGTGCTCGATCACGGTCTGCGGGTGCACCGTCGTTTCGGGATCGGCCTCGAACTCCCGCATCGTGGGCGAACGGCCCAGACGCTTGGCACAAGCGTTCAGCTCCTCGAGGATGTGCTCGTCGGAGTAACGCTTGCGCATTCCGGCCTGGAAGGCCTCGAGCTGGCTGCGATCGATCCCCTCGATCGCGCTGTAAACGGTCTTTCGACGCATGGACCCTATTCTCCGGGAGTTTCTCGCCTTCAACAACCGGCTGGCACACGCCGGCCGCTTGCTGCGGCGGCAACGACAATAGCAAACCCTGACCGCTTCGGTACCGCGCCGAAGCATCTTGCGTTCTTGTCAACGTGATAGGTGGTGCGAGCGTGTCTGCCGATCCGGGAGCAGGCGCTAGTATGAGGGCCGCAGCCATGACCACGCACCCGGCATCACGCGCACCCCAGAACGAGGCACTCGACCGCCTGCGGCGGCGGGCCTGGCAGGCCTACCTCGAGGCCACGCGCGACAGCGAGGAGTACGAGGCGACCGAGCAGGAGGCATGGCGGCACCTCCAGGAGCGCCTGGCTGACATCGATGCTGAGCTGCTGCTGGCGCACAGCTCCGGTGCGTAGCGATGCTGTTTGAAGCCAAGGTCGGCCTCGCCCGGGCCACGGCGGTGACGTCCCGCACCACCGGCCGCGGTGGCGGCACCACGCTGCCGGGCCGGCTGCTGCTACGCCTGCAGGGCGACGCGCTGCAGCGGCTCGCGGAACGCCTGCCGAAGGGCGCCGCCGTCGTCTCGGCCACGAACGGCAAGACCACCACCGCGAAGATGGCAGCCTCCGTCCTCTCCCCTCCTCTCCGCCTCTGCCGGAACGCCGCCGGCGCCAACCTGGCCTCCGGCGTGGCATCGGCCATGCTGCGCGGTGAGGACGCCGACCTGGGCCTGTTCGAGGTGGACGAGGCAGCCCTGCCGGCCGTGGCCGAGGCGCTGGCCCCGCGAGCGCTGGTGCTCGGCAACCTGTTCCGCGACCAGCTCGACCGCTACGGCGAGCTGGAGCTGATCGCAACCGGCTGGCGCGACCTCGTGGCCAAGCTCGGGCCCGCCACCACGCTGGTCTCGAATGCGGACGATCCGCTGGTGGCGTCGATCGGCCGCGACCGTGAGCGCCACACCTGGTTCGGGCTGAACGACCCGACCGCGGCGCTGCCTGAGATGCAGCACGCCTCCGACTCGAAGTGGTGCGTCCGCTGCGGCGCCCGCTACGCCTACACGGCCGTGTACCTGGGCCACCTCGGCGACTGGCGTTGCCCGGCCTGTGGCGACGCCCGTCCCCAGCCCTCGGTGACCGCCCGCGAGATCCAGATCGACGGGCTCGACGCCGTCGGCTTCCGGCTCTGCACGCCCGCCGGCGACGTGGCCGTGCGGCTGCCGCTGCCCGGCGTTTACAACGTCTACAACGCCCTGGCGGCGGCCGCTCTGGCGCTCGAGCTGGGTGCGGGGCTGGAGCAGGTGCGGGCGGGCCTGGAGCGGTTCTCGGCGGCTTTCGGCCGCTTCGAGCGGATCGACCTCGGGGGCGGCGAGGCGGTGCTGCTGCTTGTCAAGAACCCGGCCGGCGGCAACGAGGTGATCCGCACGCTGGCCGCCGACGAGGCGCCCAAGCGGATGCTGATAGCACTGAACGACCGCATCGCCGACGGCCGCGACGTGTCCTGGATCTGGGACGTCGACTTCGAGCGGCTCGCGCCGCAGATCGGGTCGGCGATCTGCTGCGGCACCCGCGCGGCCGAGATGGCGATGCGGCTCAAGTACGCCGGGGTTGCGCTCGACCGGATCGAGGTGCGCACCGACATGGACGAGGCGCTCGACCGGCTGGCCGCGGCCGGCGGCAGCTCGTACCTGCTGGCCACCTACACGGCGATGCTCGACCTGCGCGGGCGGCTGGAGCAGCGCGGCCTGGTGCTGCCGTTCTGGCAGGAGGCGGCATGACCCGCATCACGGTCGGCCACCTCTATCCCGAGCACCTCAACATCTACGCCGACCGCGGCAACATCGCGGCGCTGGAGCGGCGCTGCGCCTGGCGCGGGATCGAGTTCGAGGCGATAGCGATCGGCCCCGGCGATGCGCTGCCCGACGCCGACCTGTACTACCTGGGCGGCGGGCAGGACCGCGACCAGCTGCTGATCGCAGACGACATCGCCCGGCACGCCGAGCCCCTGCGCGCGGCGGTGGACGACGGCGCCGGTGTGCTGGCGGTCTGCGGCGGCTACCAGCTGCTCGGCCACTACTACCGCGGCCATCAGGGTGACGAGATGCGCGGCATCGGCCTGGTCGACCTGGTCACCGAGGCCGGCAGCAGGCGCATGATCGGAAACATCATGCTCGACTGCCGCCTGAGCGGATCCGCCCCGCAGCGGCTGGTCGGGTTCGAGAACCACGCCGGCCGCACCTTCCTGGGCCCGGGCGTACAGCCGCTGGGCGAGGTCGTGCATGGGCACGGCAACAACGGCCAGGACGGCGGAGAGGGCGTGCAGCAGGGCTCGGTGATCGGCACCTACGTGCACGGCCCGCTGCTGCCCAAGAACCCGTGGCTGAGCGACTGGCTGATCGGCCGCGCGCTCGAGCGGCAGGGACAGGATCGGCAGCTGACGCCGCTTGACGACGGCCTCGAGCTGGAGGCACAGCGGGTGGCGGCGGCGATCGCCGCGCGCTGAGCGCCAAGGGGGAGCGGTCGCAGGTCGACCGCTCCCCCGCTCCGCGCATGCGCTCCGGCGGGAGGGTGGTGCCGGAGCGAGTCGCGGCGAGCTAACGCTCTCCGAGCAGGCGACGCACGCCCCGCAGCTCACGCCGGCGCACGCGGCGATCCTGGGCGCGACCCTCACGGGTGAGCCGTATCAGCAGCTCGCGCTCGGACTCGCGGGGTGGGTGTGCGTGGGGCCGGTGTATCGGGATCGGTCGCATCATGGGTCTGCCTCCAAGTATTGTCCAGTGGGTTAGTGGACATTAGGGTAGGCACACGCACGGGACTCGTCAAACCGCTTAACGCGGGGTCAACACAAGCCGTTCAGCGCGCCCACAGCTGGCCCAGGTGCACGAACGGGTCGCCCGGCGTCCAGCGCTCCAGAAAGCGGTGGATGGGCGGACGCAGGTCGAACGAGGCCAGGTCCGCGATCGGCACCAGCTGGTGGCCGCGCACCGCCGCATCCTCGGAGGTGATGCCGGAGAACTGGTCGTCGGCAACGGTGCCGGCGAAGATCAGGTGCACAACGTGCTTTCGCGGCCACTCGCTGGCCGGGGCGATCGACTCGGCGATCGCGATCGGGCCTTCCAGCCGCACCGAGCGCAGCGAGCACTCCTCGTCCAGCTCGCGCAGCAGCGCCTCGTGCATCGACTCCCCCTCCTCCACTCCGCCCCCCGGCAGCAGCCAATAGGAGCGGCCCAGCTTGTCGTGTCTGAGCAGCAACAGGTCGTCGCCGCGGCGGATCAGCGCGGCCACCCTGATGCGCGGTTCGCTCACGCCGGCCCGACCGCCGAGGAGCCGAACCCGCGCTCGGCCCGCTCCGACCCGGGCAGCTCGTCGACCTCCACGAGCTCGATCGTCGGCAGCGCCAGGATCACAAGTTGTGCGATGCGGTCGCCAACTTCGATGGTGAAGTCCCGTTCCGGATCGGTGTTCAGCAGCACCACCCGCAGCTCCCCGCGGTAGCCGGCGTCGATCAGTCCGGGAGAGTTAACCACGGCGATGCCATGGTTCGCAGCGAGCCCCGAGCGGGGCTGTACGAAGCCGGCATGTCCGGCCGGGATCGCCACCGCCAGCCCGGTTGCGACCATGCTGCGCTCGCCCGGCCGCAGCACCAACCGCTCGACGCTGGACAGGTCGAGCCCGGCGTCGCCGGCGTATGCCATCGACGGAATCCGCGCATCCGGATGCAGCCGCTTGATCGAGACGGCAGCGCTCACGGGGCGTCGGCGCGGTAGGCCGCGAACCGGCTGACCAGACGCTGCGGGAGCCGCGCCGAGACCAGCACGCCCTCGGCCGAGTCCTCGCGAGCGGTGATCGGCGCGCCCGACTCATACAGCGCCGACAGCTCGGCGCCGCTGGAGTGCGGCAGCAGCAGCTGGACGTCGACGAAGCGGCCGGCGAAGAACTCGGCCACGCGCTGCTTGAGGAGATCGAGTCCCTCGCCGGTTCGCGCCGACACGAGCATGGCGTCGGGATTGCGGTTGGCCAGCCGCCGGCGCGTCACCTCGTCCACCAGGTCGACCTTGTTCAGGACCAGCAGCTGCGGGATCTCCTCGGCCTCGATCTCGTCCAGCACGTCGCGCACGTTCTGGAGCTGACCGGCCAGCTCCTCCTCGCTCGCCGACGCATCGGCCACGAGCAGCACCAGGTCCCCGGCCAGCGTCTCCTCGAGTGTGGCTGCGAAGGCCTCCACCAGCTGATGCGGCAGCTTGCGGATGAACCCGACCGTGTCGGTCACGAGGTATGACCGCCCGCTCTCGCTGAACCCGCGGGTGGTCGGGTCGAGCGTCTCGAACAGCCGGTTGTTGACGCTGACCTGGCTGCCGGTGAGCGCGTTCAACAAGGTCGATTTGCCAACGTTCGTGTATCCGGCCAGGGACACGCTGGGGGTCTCGTTGCGCGCCCGCTCGCGGCGCATCACATCCCGCCGTGCGGCCACGTCGCGCAGCCGGCCACGCACCAGCGTGATCCGGCGCCGCGCCATCCGCCGGTCGGACTCCAGCTGGGACTCGCCCGGGCCGCGGGTGCCGATGCCGCCGCCGAGCCGCTCGAGGTGCTTCCACATGCCGCGCATGCGCTGCAGGTTGTACTCCAGCTGGGCCAGCTCGACCTGCAGCTTGCCCTCGGCCGTGTGCGCGTGCTGGGCGAAGATGTCCAGGATCACGGCGGTGCGGTCGACCACGCGTGACTGCAACTCGTCCTCCAGCCGGCGCTGCTGGCGGGGCGTCAGCTCGTCGTCGCAGACGATCACCTCGATCGAAAGCCGCTCGGCCAGCTCCTTCAGCTCGCGCAGCTTGCCCGGGCCCAGGTAGGTGCTGGGGTGCGGCCTGTCGCGATGCTGGACGACCGTCGCGACCGTGTCCACGCCGGCGGTGCGCAGGAGCTCCTCCATCTCCAGCAGCATCGGTGCCGGGTCCGCGCCCTGCGGCAGGGTCAGCATGATCAGGCCGCGCTCGGGCGCAGGGCCCGGCGCAGCGCCGTTTCGGGACATCGCGGCCATCGAATCAGTATAGGGAGGCGCGCCCGGGCGGGATCAGGCGGCGACGCGCAGGTGCTGCTCGATCCGCTGCATCGCCTCGCGCAGGCGCTCGTCGGACAGGGTCAGCGAGATCCGCACGTAGCCCTCGCCGTTCGGCCCGTAGGACGACCCGGGCGACACCACGACGCCGGCCTGCTCCAGCACCAGCTCCGTGAACGAGACCGAGGTGTGGCCGGCCGGGACGGGCACCCAGATGTACATGGTTCCGCGCGGCGGAGCGACGTCGATGCCGACGGCGCGCAGCGCAGCCACGGCCAGGTCGCGCCGGCGCCGATACACCTCGCACATCTCGCGGGCGACCCCGCTGCCCTCGGCCAGCGCCCGCACCGACGCCATCTGGATGGCCTCGAACATGCCCGAATCGATGTTCGTCTTCAGCTTCAACAGCGCCTCGATCATGGTGGCGTTGCCGACCGCGGCGCCGGTCCGCCAGCCGGTCATGTTGTAGGCCTTGGACAGCGAGAACATCTCGATGCCCGCCTCCTTGGCCCCCGGCGCCTGCAGGAAGCTGGGTGCCACGTAGCCGTCAAAGGTGATCTCCGAGTAGGCGTTGTCGTGCACGATCGGGATCTGGTGCTCGAGGCCGAAGCGGGCCAGCCGTTCGAAGAAGTCGTCGTCGATCACGGCCCCGGTGGGGTTGTTCGGGTAGTTGCAGAAGAGCAGGTTTGCGCGGTCGCGCTGGGGCGCGCCGATCGCGTCCAGGTGCGGCTGGAACCCGCGCCCAGCCGTCAGCGGCATCAGCACCGGCTCGGCGCCGCACAGCAGCGAGCCCGAGGTGTACACGGGGTAGCCGGGGTCGGCCGCCAGGCAGACGTCGCCGGGGTCGAGCATCGCCCAGCAGATGTGCCCGACTCCCTCCTTGCCGCCCAAGAGCGGCAGCACCTCCGTGTCGGGATCGACATGGACGCCGAACCGGCGCCGGTAGAAGTCGGCCACGGCCTGCCGGAAGGCGGGCCGGCCGCGGTTGGACGGGTACTGGTGGGTGTCGGGCCGTGCCAGCTGTCGCTGGCCCTCCTCCACCACCGCCGCCGGGGTCGGCAGGTCGGGATCGCCGATGCCGAGAGAGATCACGTCCACGCCGGCCGCGCGCTTCTCCTCGATCTTCCGCTCCAGCTCGGCGAACAGGTAGGGCGGCAGCTGGGTGACGCGGTCGGCGATGCGCACCTACAACCGCTCCAGTTCGCGGATGAAGGTCTGGTCGAAGTCGCCGCGCAGGATCCGCTCGACCGGCCCGGTCAGCCGCACGTCCAGGTCGGCCGACACCTCGATCGTGAGGTCACCGCCGTCCAGGTGTACCGTCACCGGCGAGTCGGCCAGGCCGTTCACGACCGCGGCCACGGCGGTCGCGCTGGAGCCGCTGCCCGAGGAGAGCGTCTCCCCCGCGCCGCGCTCCCAGATCCTCATGCGGAGATCGTGGCGCGACATCGGCCGGTAGAACTCGACGTTGGTGCGGTTGGGAAACCACGGGTGGAGCTCGATCGCTGCGCCCACCGCCGTCAGGTCGAGCGGGTCGGGGTCATCTACCTCGATCACGCAGTGCGGGTTGCCGACCGAGACGAACGTGTAGCTCTCGGCTGGGGCCGCGCCCGGGCCGGGAACGTGGTCGGGCGACTCCAGCGTGGCGCGGCCGGCGTCGATCGTGATCACGCCGTCGTGGCGCTCGCCGCGGATGATGCCCTTGATCGTCAGCATCTCGACGGCGTCCACGCCGTCGCGCTCCATCAGATAGCCGGCCGCGATGCGGGTGCCGTTGCCGGAGAACTCCGCCTCGCCGCCGTCCGGGTTGAAGATGCGCACGTGCCGGCGCCCCGCGTCGCCGTCGCCGATCAGCAGGATGCCGTCGCCGCCCGCGCCCAGGTCGGGATGACAGATGCGGCGCACGCGCGCCGCTCCGGCCTCCATCGGCAGGTCGTTCTGCTCCATCACGAGGTAGGCGTTGCCGATCCCGTGCCACTTCTCGAAGCGCATCGCGGCAGGATATCCGCCGCAGGAAGATCGGGAGGCGACGGGCCGAAGCGGCCCGGCCGCCCCCCGATTGACCCCGACACGGCTTGGACGGCCCCGCTCGGGCGAAGTTAGAGGTCGAGCGCGGCCGCGGCCACGACCAGGGCGCCCATCAGCACCGCCACCAGCACCAGGCCGAGGATCACCGGCTTGGTGGTCGGGTAGCCGGCCACCAGCAGCAGGCCCACCCCGAGGCTGGCCGGGATCAGCTGCATCCGTCGCAGCGGATAGGGGCGCAGGTTCCACCATTGGCGGGCCACGCGATCGGCCGCGAGCAGCGCGGAGGCGAGGCAGACCAGCAGCACCACCGCCATCAGCAGCGTCCCGCCCACCCAGCGCAGGAACTCCTCCAGCTGGCTGCTGGCGACCCCGAACAGGATCGCGACCACGAGCAGCGGCGGCGTGACCACGGCGATCACCAGCAGCGCGTCGCGGGCCTCGCGCACCGCGTCGTGCTCGCGCCCGCTCACGCCGTCGCCTCCGCCAGCAGCTGATCCGGCCCGGCCACCGGCCGCACGCCCGGCAGTCGCCGCATCCAGATCCGCTGGCGCCGGGCGTACTGGCGGGTGCGGACGACGAGGCGCCGCACCGCCTCGTCGCGGTCGATCTCGCTGTCCAGCAGCGCACGCACGTCGGACAGGCCGTGGATGCGGGCGGCCGTGGCCGACAACGGCCCCGCCGCGACCGCGTCGGCCACCTCGCGCTCGACGCCGAGCGCGAACATCGCCCGGGTGCGGGCCTCGATCCGCTCCCGCACGGCGTCGGCCGGCACCTGCAGCCCCAGGATCACCGTTCCCGCCGGAGGCTCCAGCCACAGCGTCCCGGCAGCGGGGGCGAGCGTGGCGCCCGCGTCGGCCAGCTCCAGCGCGCGCACCACACGACGGCGGTCGTTCTCGTGCACGGCCTCGGCGGCCGCGGGATCGAGCTCGGCCAGCAACGCGTGCGCCGCGCCGGCGCCACGCTCGTCGTAGATCCGCTGGTAGCGTTCGCGCACGCCGTTGGCCGGCGCCGGCGGCAGCTCGAGCGGCGAGAGCGCAGCGCGCAGGTACAGGCCGCTGCCACCGCACAGGATCACGTCATGGCCGCGTCCATGCACGTCATCGATCGCCGCGCGCGCCAGCTCGGCGTACTCGGCCACCGACCCCTCGTGCGACAGGGGCCAGACGCCCACCAGGTGATGCGGTGCCTGCGCCAGGTGCTCGGGCGTGGGCTGGTTGGTCAGCACCGGCAGCCCGGCATACAGCTGCATCGCGTCGCAGTTGACGATCTCGGCATCGAACTGCGTGGCCAGGGTCAGCGCCGCCGCACTCTTGCCGGACGCGGTGGGCCCGTAGACCGCGATCACGCGCGCCATCGGTCAGGCCGCGGCGGTGACGGCGGGGCGGCCGCTCAGCGTCTGGGAGGTCGATCGCAGGATCTCGACCAGCGCCAGCTCGCCCTCGGCGGCATCGCCCCGAAACAGCGTGGTCTTGTTGCCGCGGGTGCGGCCGCGCAGCATTGACGGATCGGTGCGGCTGGGTCCCTCCACCAGCACCTCCTGAACGGTGCCGACCAGGGCGGCGTTGTGCCCGGCCGCGTGGCGCTGCACGAGGTCGACCAGGCGCGTGATGCGATCGCGCTTGACGTCGTCCGGCACCTGCTCGGCCATGGCGGCCGCCTCGGTGCCGCGCCGCGGCGAGTAGACGAAGGTGAAGGCGTGGTCGTAGCCGACGGCGTCCACCACCGCCATGGTCTGCTCGAAGTCGGCCTCCGTCTCACCAGGGAAACCGACGATGACGTCGGTGGTGAGGGCGATGCCGGGGATGGCCGCGCGGATCCGCTCGACCAGGTCCAGGTAGCGCTCGGCGCTGTAGGTGCGGCGCATTGCCTTGAGCACCCGGGTGGAGCCGGACTGCAGCGGCAGGTGCAGGTGCTCGCAGACGGACTCGCACTCGGCCATGGCCGCGACCACGTCGTCGCGCATGTCCTTCGGATGGGGGCTGGTGAAACGGATGCGCGCGATCCCGTCCACCGCGTCCAGGTGGCGGAGCAGACCGCCGAACCCGGCTCGCTCCCCGGCGGGCAGGTCGCGCCCCCAGGAGTTGACGTTCTGGCCCAGCAGCGTCAGCTCGCGGACGCCGTCGGCGGCCAGCCGGCGCGCCTCCCCAACCAGGTCGTCCAGCGAGCGGCTCTGCTCGCGGCCGCGCACGCTGGGAACGATGCAGTAGCTGCACTTCGAGTTGCAGCCCTGCGAGATCTGCAGCCAGGCCTGGTGGCGGCGCTCGCGCTTGCCGGGCAGGTGGCCGGCGAAGTGGTCGAAGGTCGAGAAGTGGCCCTCCGGCAGCTCGCCGCCGGCGGCGATGAAGTCGCCCAGCTTGTGGATGGCGCCCGGGCCGAACGCCAGATCGACGAACGGGTAGAGGTCGAACAGCTCCTGCTTCATCGACTCCGACCAGCAGCCGCCGACCACGATCCGCTTCCCCGGGTCGCGCTGCTTGGCCGCGCGCGCCTCCATCAGGTGCGCCACGAACCGCTCGTCGGCCCTCTCACGGATCGTGCAGGTGTTGAACACCAGCACGTCGGCGTCGCCCTGATCGCGCGCCTCCCCCATTCCCAGCGACTCCAGCAGGCCCTTGATCCGCTCGGAATCGTGCACGTTCATCTGGCAGCCGAAGGTCTGTACGTGGTAGCGCTTCACGCCCCTGAGTGTATCCGCGGCGCGGCCTAGGCCGGGACGGCGGCCAGGCTCGGCTGTACGACCCGGGGTCGCTCGCCGGCCGGCACGCCGGACAGGTCGAACTCGCCGGCGCCCGGCGTGTGCGCACCGTCGAACGCGGCCAGGAAGGCATCGGCCGGCTCCAGGAAGTCGATCAGGTCGGTGCGGTAGTGCATCGGCACCACCCACCGCGGGTCGAGCGCGCGCGTGATCTCGGCCGCGGCGTCGGCGCCGATCGTGGGCCCGCCGCCGACCGGGACGAACAGCAGGTCGACGGTGCCGATCGCTTCCTGCTGCTCGGGCCGCAGCGCCGCCTGGCCGAAGTCGCCCATGTGGCAGATGCGGAAGCCGTCCAACGCGAACACGAAGATCGAGTTGGGGCCGCGGCGCCTGCCGGCCTGGTCGTCGTGCTCCGAGGCGATCGCGATCACCTCTCCCACCGGCGTGCCGTCGAAGCTTCCGGCCGTGCTACGCACCACGTGCGGGCTGCCGTCGGCGACGGCCGCGCCGTTGTGGTCGAAGTGCTCATGCGTGATCAGCAGCAGGTCGACCTGCTGCTGTGGGATCTGGGGGTAGTCGAAGCGGATGGACAGCCCCTCCGGCCGCAGGCGCTGGTCGAACGGGTCGATCAGCACCGCACGCTCGCTGCCGCGCAGCGTGAAAGCGGATTGGCCGTGCCACTCGATATTCATGCGTCCCTCCAGGTTTCTGACATGAGCGTCACTCTACCACCGGGATTGGTAGGGTTTTGCGCGGATCCGAACCTTACGTTATCGTGA
>DATNEO010000107.1:0-4205 GCA_035553035.1 Gaiellales bacterium
CCGCGGCCTGGCCGTCGGCCATGGCAGCCGCATCTCGCTGGTGAAGCCGGACGCCGACCTGCCGCACGCGATCGGGGACGAGCTGCGGGTGCAGCAGGTGGGCAGGGCGCTGCTCGACAACGCCATCCGGCACAACCCGTCGGGCACGCAGGTGCGCGTCGCTGTCACCGCCGACAACGGCAGCGTGCGGCTGGACGTGGCCGACGACGGCCCCGCCATCGACGATCAGACCGCCCGCCACCTGTTCGAGCGGTTCTACCGCGGCGAGGCCACCAGCGCGGCCGGCAGCGGCCTCGGTCTCGCGATCGCGCGCGAGCTGGCGGAACGGATGGACGGGCGACTGGAACTGGTGAGCGACGATGGCGAGACGCGGTTCGCGTTCAGCCTCCCGGCCGAGCAAAGCTAACCTGCGTCAATGCGACCGACCGCAATCATCGCCGCGATCGCCGGATTGGTGGCCGGCGTGGTGGCTGCAATCGTGACCGTCGCGATCGCGTCCTCCAACGGCGCCTTCGACGGATCGACCACCGTGATCACGGCCGGCGCGGCGACCGTCGCCCCGGTCAACGTGACCGCGTCGCAGAGCGATTTCGATCCCGCCGCCGTCTACCGGGCGCGCATCCGCGGCGTGGTCACGATCACCTCGATGTTCCCCGACGGCGAGGCCGGCGGCAGCGGCTTCGTGGTCTCGAACGACGGGCTGATCCTGACCAACGCGCACGTGGTCACGAACTCGGCCGACCAGAACGTGCAGCCCAGCGACGTCAAGCCGGCCGACCACGTGTTCGTGCGGTTCCAGAACGGCGACCAGATCTCGGCCAGCATCGTCGGCTACGACCTGTTCGCCGACGTGGCCGTGTTGCGGGTCAGCGCCGACGGCGAGAAGCTGCAGCCCGTGCCACTGGGCGACTCCTCGCGGGTGCGCGTGGGCGAGCCGGTGGCGGCCATCGGCAGCCCGTTCCTCGAGGCCGGCTCGCTGTCGGTCGGCGTCGTCTCGGCCATCAACCGCTCGCTCTCGAGCGGTACCGGGTTCGCCATCCCGGGTGCGATCCAGACCGATGCCGCGATCAACCACGGCAACTCCGGCGGGCCGCTGTTCAACTCGGCCGGGGAGGTGATCGGCATCAACGCGCAGATCCAGACCACCAGCGGCGGCGGCGAGGGCGTCGGTTTCGCCGTGCCGATCGACCTCGCCCGGCACTCGATGCAGCAGCTGGTCGAGCACGGCAAGGTCTCCTACGGCTGGCTGGGCGTGCGGCTGAGCACGGTCACGCCGGCCATCGCGGACAGGTTCGGGCTATCCGTGAAGCACGGCGCGCTGTTGGTGGAGGTGACCCCGGGCGGGCCGGCGGACGACGCCGGGCTGAAGGTGGGTGGCGATCTGGAGCAGTTCCAGGAGACCTCGATCCGGCCCGACGGCGACATCATCACAGCCGTCAACGGCCATCCCGTGGTCGGCTCCGACCAGTTCGTGCGGCTGGTGGCGGAAGCTGCCCCGGGCCAGGTGCTGCACCTGCGGGTGCAGCGTGGCGACCGGTCGCGCTCGGTCAACGTGACGCTGGGCGTGAGACCGCTTTAGAGAGCGGTTCTGAAGGGTGCGTCCCACGTCGAGGGCGGTTGGTAGTGTGCGCGGCCATGCAACGCGTCAACGTGGGCCACAAGACCCTTGCCGACTACGCGTCGATCGTGGGCCGGTCGCTGGCCGACGAGATCCGCACACTGGCCGAGCCGTTGCGCGGCAAGCGCATGCTGCACCTGTCGGCCACCGCCTTCGGCGGCGGCGTCGCCGAGATCCAGTACACCCTGATCCCGCTGCTGAACGACGTCGGCATCGAGGCCGAGTGGCGCGTGATCCACGGCCGCGACGAGTTCTTCGACGTCACCAAGGCGATCCACAACGGCCTGCAGGGCAACCCGCAGTCGCTGACGGAGGACCAGAAGGACGTGTTCGTGCGGTACAACCGGCTGAACGCCGACGAGCTGGAGGACGCCGACGATTGGGACATGATCGTCGTGCACGATCCCCAGCCGGCCGCCATCCGCAGCATGCTGACGACCACCCGGCCGCGCTGGGTGTGGCGCTGCCACATCGACCTGTCCGCCCCGAACCCGGACGTGCTCGAGTTCCTGCTGCCGTCGATCTCGAGCTACGACGCCTCCATCTTCCACATGCACGATTACGTGCCTTCCGCGGCCGGGCTCACCGGCGCCGTGATCTGGCCGCCCGCGATCGACCCGCTGGCGCCCAAGAACATGGCGCTGGCTCCGGAGGATGCGGCCTACATCGTCGACCAGTTCGGCATCGACGCCAACCGCCCGATGCTGCTGCAGGTCTCGCGCTTCGACCCGTGGAAGGATCCGCTGGGCGTGATCCAGGCCTACCACGAGGTGAAGTCGCTGCATCCCGGGATGCAGTTGGCGCTGGTCGGCTCGATGGCGCACGACGACCCGGAGGGCTGGGAGTTCTACAACCAGACCGTCGAGTTCGCCGGCGACGACCCCGACGTCCACATCCTCAGCAACCTCAACAACGTGGGCGCGGTCGAGGTGAACGCGTTCCAGGTGCACGCAGCGGCCTGCATCCAGAAGTCGATCAAGGAGGGCTTCGGCCTGACCGTCTCGGAGGCGCTGTGGAAGTCGCGCCCCGTGATCGGCGGCAAGGTCGGCGGCATCACCTCCCAGATCGAGGACCGCGTGACCGGGCACCTGGTCAGCTCCTCCCAGGAGTGCGCCCAGCGCGCGCTCGAGATCCTCGCCGACCCGGCCGAGGCACGCCAGATGGCGCGGCGCGGCAAGGAGCAGGTGCGCCTACGGTTCCTGACGCCGCGGCTGATGCGCAACTGGCTGGCTCTGATGCACCACTTCGAGGGCGAGCAGGTCGACCTCGACTTCCACGACGCCCGGGGGTAGCCGGTCTCGCCTGCGAGCATGGACTACCCTGTCATGCGGATGGAAGAGCCTCCTCTCCTGATCGTGTCCAACCGCGGCCCGATGCGGTTCGAATCGCTCCCCGACGGGTCGCACACCGCCAAGCGCGGCGGCGGCGGGCTTGTCACCGCGCTGTCGGCGCTGACGACGCAGCGGCCGCTGACCTGGGTGGCGAGCGCGCTTTCCGATGACGATGCCGAGGTGGCGGGCGAGGGCGTCTACGAGGACGGCAACCTGCGTCTCAGCCTGGTTGCGCACGACCGCGAGGAGTACGACCGCTACTACAACGTCTTCGCCAACCCGACGCTGTGGTTCATCCACCACTACCTGTGGGGGTTGGCCATGGAGCCGGACGTCGACCGCAACATCCGGCTGGCCTGGGATGCCGGCTACCTGCCGGTGAACGAGCGCTTTGCCGAGGCCGTGGCCGCCGAGATCGAGGACTCGGCCGACGACTCGCCGGTGGTGATGGTGCACGACTACCAGCTGTTCATGGTGCCGCGGGGCGTGCGCGAGCGGGCGCCGCGGGCCCGCATCCAGCACTTCACGCACATCCCCTGGCCGATGCCCGACTACTGGCGGATCCTGCCCGATGACATCCGCAGGGCGATCCATGAGTCGCTGCTGAACTGCGACATCGTGGGGCTGCACACCGATCGCTACGTGCGCGCCTTCCTGCACTGCTGCAACGAGCTGACCGATGGCGAGGTGGACTTCGCCACCCGCAGCGTCCGCTTCCAGGGGCGCGACGTGCACGTGCGCGCCTATCCGATCTCGGTCGACCCGGCCGAGTTCGAGCGGCTGGCGGCCTCCGACGAGGTGCACGAGGAGGAGGCGTCGGTGGTGCTGGCCCGGCCCGAGAAGATGATCCTGCGTGTGGATCGCACCGACCCCTCCAAGAACGTCGTGCGCGGCCTGCGCGCCTACGACCTGTTCCTGTCCCAGCACCCCGAGTGGCGTGGCCGCGTGACCATGCTGGCGCTGCTCGACCCGTCCCGGCCGGAGATCCCCGAGTACGCCGAGTACGTCGGCGCCATCCAGCGGGCCGTGCGCGAGGTGAACGACCGCTGGTACATGACCGGCATGTGGACGCCGGTCGACATGCGCATCTCCGACAACTTCCCGCAGGCGGTGGCCGCGTACAAGCACTACGACGTGCTGCTGGTGAACGCGATCTTCGACGGCATGAACCTGGTGGCCAAGGAGGCGCCGCTGGTGAACCAGCGCGACGGCGTGCTGATCCTGTCCGAGAACGCGGGAGCCCACCACGAGCTGTC
>DATNEO010000108.1:0-5465 GCA_035553035.1 Gaiellales bacterium
TGGTCGTCGTGCTCCGAGGCGATCGCGATCACCTCTCCCACCGGCGTGCCGTCGAAGCTTCCGGCCGTGCTACGCACCACGTGCGGGCTGCCGTCGGCGACGGCCGCGCCGTTGTGGTCGAAGTGCTCATGCGTGATAAGCAGCAGGTCGACCTGCTGCTGTGGGATCTGGGGGTAGTCGAAGCGGATGGACATCCCCTCCGGCCGCAGGCGCTGGTCGAACGGGTCGATCAGCACCGAACGCTCGCCGCCGCGCAGCGTGAAAGCGGATTGGCCGTGCCACTCGATATTCATGTGTCCCTCCGAGTTTCTGACATGAGCGTCACTCTATCACTGTGATTGGTAGGGTTTTGCGCGGATCCGAACCTTACGTTATCGTGAGAATCATGGTGATGGCCCCCCCCCAGTTCCGGATCGGCGAGCTGGCCCGCAGGGTCGGCACCACGCCCCGCGCCGTGCGCTACTACGAGGAGCTGGGCCTGCTGCCGGGCAGCGATCGCTCCGACGGCGCACACCGGGTCTACGACGAGCACGACGAGGTGCGCCTGCGCGACCTGTTGCGGGTGCGTGAGCTGCTGGGCCTGACCCTGGTCGAGCTGCGCGAATGGATGGACGCGGAGGATGCCCGCGCGCGGCTGCGCGAGCGCTGGAACGAGCAGCCGGCGCCCGACGAGAGCACCCGCGCCGACATCATCCGCCAGGCGATCGCGCACATGGACACGCAGCTGCTGCTGGTGCGGTCGCGCCTGGGGTCGCTGGAGCAGCTGGAGGACGAGCTGTCGGCCAAGCGGCGGAAGGTGCGATCGATGCTGGCCGAGATCGAGCAGGCGCAGGCGTGAGCCGCACCCATCCCGAGCGCTACAAGTGGATTGCGCTCTCGAACACGACGATCGGCATCCTGATGGCCACGATCAACTCGTCGATCGTGCTGATCGCGCTGCCGGACATCTTCCGCGGCATCAACCTGAACCCGCTGCAGCCCCGAGAACTCCAGCTACCTGCTGTGGATGATCATGGGCTTCCTGGTGGCCACGGCGGTGCTGGTGGTCAGCTTCGGCCGGGTCGGCGACATCTATGGCCGTGTGCGCATGTTCACGCTCGGCTTCGCGATCTTCACCGTCTTCTCGCTGCTCCTGTCCGTGACCTGGATGACCGGGCCGCCGGCCGCGATCTGGATGATCGTGATGCGCATCGGCCAGGGCGTCGGCGGTGCCTTCCTGTTCGCAAACTCCTCGGCGATCCTGACCGACGCCTTCCCCTCCGATCAGCGCGGCATGGCGCTGGGGGTGAACGCCGTGGCCGGCATCGCCGGCTCGTTCATCGGCCTGGTGGTGGGCGGAATCCTCGGCCCGATCGACTGGCGGCTGGTGTTCCTGGTATCGGTGCCGGTCGGTCTGTTCGGGACGGTCTGGTCGTGGATGAAGCTCGAGGAGCGCGGCATCCGCCAGCAGGCCCGCATCGACTGGTGGGGCAACATCACGTTCGCCCTCGGGCTGATCGCGGTGCTGGTTGCGATCACGTACGGCATCCAGCCCTACGGCGGCCACGTCCTGGGCTGGACGAACCCGCGCGTGGTGGGCGCGATGGTGGCAGGCCTGGCGCTGCTGGCGACCTTCGTGGTGATCGAGATGCGCACCGAGGACCCGATGTTCCGGCTCTCCCTGTTTCGGATCAGGGCCTTCAGCTTCGGCAACATCGCCACCCTGCTGGCCTCGCTCGGCCGCGGCGGGCTGATGTTCATGCTGATCATCTGGCTGCAGGGCATCTGGTTGCCGCTGCATGGCTACAGCTTCGAGCAGACGCCGCTGTGGGCGGGCGTCTACATGCTGCCGCTGACGGTCGGCTTCCTGATCGCCGGTCCCACGTCGGGACTGCTCTCGGACCGGTTCGGTGCGCGCCCGTTCGCGACCGGCGGCATGCTGATCGCCGCGCTCTCCTTCTACCTGCTGGAGCGGCTGCCGGTGGACTTCGGCTACCCCGAGTTCGCCGCCCTGCTGGTGCTGGTGGGGATCGGCATGGGCCTGTTCACCTCGCCCAACCAGGCCGGCATCATGAACAGCCTGCCGCCCAACCGCCGCGGCGCCGGAGCGGGCATGGCCACCACGTTCCAGAACTCGGCGCTGGTGCTCTCGATCGGCATCTTCTTCACGCTGATGGTGCTGGGCCTGGCCGGGTCGCTGCCGGGCACGCTCGACCAGGGCCTGCGGGCCCAGGGCGTCGCGCCGGACGCAGCCCAGCGCATCTCGCAGCTGCCGCCGGTGGGCCTCCTGTTCTCGTCGTTCCTCGGCTACAACCCGATGCACCAGCTGCTGGGCAGCTCGATCAATCACCTCAGCGCCCACCAGGCCGCCTACCTGACCAGCCGCCAGTACTTTCCCCAGCTGATCGCCAAGCCGTTCGAGCAGGGGCTCAGCGAGGCGTTCGACTTCGCCATCTTCGCCTGCCTCACGGCCGCCGCAGCCTCCTGGTTCCGGGGCGGCAAGTACGTGCACGACGGGGAGCACGTACTTCCCGTCGTCGAGTCGGGCGACGGCGAGCTGGCCATGGCCTCCGACGGGGACTGAGGCTTGATGGCCGTCAGCATCGAACTGGTGCAGGGAGACATCACCCGCGAGGCGGCCGATGCGATCGTGAACGCCGCGAACGGGTCGCTGCTGGGAGGCGGCGGCGTGGACGGCGCCATCCACCGCGCCGGCGGCCCCGCCATCCTGGCCGAGACCAGGTTGCTGGGCGGATGCGAGACCGGTGACGCGAAGTCCAGCACCGCCGGCGACCTGTACGCCGACTACGTGATCCACACGGTGGGGCCGGTGTGGCGAGGCGGCGATGACGGCGAGCCGGAGCTGCTGGCGTCGTGCTATCGCCGCTCGATCGAGGTGGCGTCGCGGCTGGGATGCGCGTCGGTGGCCTTCCCGGCCATCTCGACCGGCATCTTCGGCTATCCGGTCGATCGGGCGGCGCCGATCGCACTCGAGGTGTCCCACTCGGCGGCGCTTGCGTCGGGCAGCGTGCGGACGGTGCGCCACGTGCTGTTCTCGGGGCGCGATCACGCGGCCTGGGTGTCCGCGGCGGCCGACCTCGGCCTGCTCGTCGTCGTCAGCGGCTGAGTACGCGCGCGGCGTCGTCGCAGACCGACTCGGCCACCATCGCCAGCGAGGGCGCGTCGATCACCAGCTGCACCGCCACGCCGCTGCGGGTGGCC
The DNA here is from genome assembly GCA_035553035.1 of Gaiellales bacterium. Taxonomy (GTDB): domain Bacteria; phylum Actinomycetota; class Thermoleophilia; order Gaiellales; family JAICJC01; genus JAICYJ01. Next base: position 3,202 of record DATNEO010000108.1, read on the forward strand.
CGGGTCGCGGCCGCGCGGCCCGCGTCCACCCATACCGTCACCCCCACCTCGTGCAGCGCCACCGGCACGCTGGGCGGGGCCAGGTCGAGCCCGAACACCTCGTCGGCGGGCACGAAGTGGCCGAAACCGTCGGCGGCGGCGTCCAGCAGCGCGTGGCCGAGCGCGAACAGCTCGGCGGGCGTGAGGGCGCCGCGCTCGACCTGGGCGACCTGCAGGCCGCCGGCGTGCAGGGACAGCGCGTAGGGCACCTCGTCCGCGAACGGCTCGACCGTCAGCTCCAGTTCGACACAGATCCCCGAGACGTCCTGCGCCGTGTCGCAAAGCCGGTAGCGCATCAGCGCGCTCCGCCCCCGTTCAGGTGGCTCGACGGCAGCGACAGCGTGAAGGTGGTTCCCTGGCCGACCTCGCTGTCGACGGTCAGCCGGCCGCCGAGGGCGTGCGCCAGCTCGCGTCCGATCGACAGTCCCAGCCCGGTGCCGCCCTCGCCGCGGCGGCTGTAGAACGGGTGGAAGACGGCGTCCTGATCGGCCGCCGGGATGCCGGGGCCGGTGTCCGAGATGTGAATCGCGGCGGTCGAGTTGGCTGTCGCATAGCTGAGCGTGACGGTGCCCTTGCGGGGCGTCCAGCGGAAGGCGTTGTCGAGCAGGTTGGACACGATCTGGAGCACCCGGTCACCGTCGGAGAGGATCGTGGGCGCGCCGGCGATCGGCGTATCGAAGCTGACCTCGTTGGCGCGGGCGCGGTCGCGGAACGATGCTGCGGCCTGCTCCAGCAGCGCCTCCAGCCCCACCTCCTCGCGCACCAGCCGGAACTGGTGGGCCTCGAGGCGGGTGAGGTCGAGCAGGTCGTCGACCAGGCGGCCGATGCGGCGCACCTCCTCGCTGACGGCGTCGAGTGAGGTGTCCATGTCCTCGGGGCCGACCAGTCCCTCGTTCATGGCCTGCACGTGGCCCGAAATCGCGGTCACCGGCGTGCGCAGTTCGTGGGTGACGCGCATCAGGAAGTTGCGTTCCAGCTCGTCCACCTCGCGCAGGCGATCGACCATCCCCTGGAAGCGGTGGGCCAGCTGCCCCAGCTCGTCGTCGGAGGTGCGGTCGCCGGCCACGTGCACCTCGAGGTCGCCGCGGGCAACCCGGTCGGCTGCCGCGCCCAGCTCCTTCAGCGGCCGCGTGATCCGCCGCGCCACGAAGGTGGCCAGGATGAAGGCCACCAGCAGGCCGATGCCGGTGCCGACCGCCACCCGCCCTGCCACCTTCGTCCAGGCGCTGTTGACGTCGGCCAGCGGCTTCGCCATCACCACCGCCCCCACCGGCTGGTCATGGAGCACAACGGGCGCGGCCACACCGATGTACGTCTGGTCGTGGCCGGGAGGCACGAACCGGAAGGTGACGCGATCGTCGGGCTTCATGGTCAGCCAGTTCAGCTTCACCGGGCCGGCGAACTCGATCAGCTTGTTGGAGTTTGCGAAAAATGGCACCCCGCCGGCGTAGAGGAGGTCGCAGCCGCAGATCTGCTCCATCTGCTGGATGGTGATGCGGGTGGGCGGACGCTTGTTGGCCCCGCCGTACCCGTTCTGAGCGTTATCGAAGTACTGGGCGGCGCCGCCCACCTGGTGGCGCAGCTCGTTCGTTGTCTGGTCGCGGTTGTAGCTCTGGTAGAGGCGGATCGAGGCAGCCCCGGCGATCACCGTCGCCAGCAGCAGCGTCCCCGCAAACAGCAGCGTCAGCCGTGTTCTAAGTGACCGGAGCATCGTCAGCGACCTTGTACCCGACGCCCCAGACGGTGGCAACCGGGCACTCGTCACCGAGCTTGCGGCGGAGCTGGCGCACGTGCACGTCCACGGTGCGCGTGTCCCCCGCAAACGTGTAACCCCAGACGCGCTCCAGCAGCTGATCGCGGGTCAGCACCAGGCCGCGGTGGTCGAGCAGCTCCCATAGCAGGTCGAACTCCTTGGGAGCGAGCTGCACCTGGTCGCCGCTGACCGTGACCTCGCGACGCCCGGCGTCGATCTTGATGGCGCCGTGCTCCATCACCGCCTCCGGCGGCCGGCCGCTCTTCTGGGTCTGGGTCGCCCGGCGCAGGATCGACTTGATGCGGGCGACCAGCTCGCGCGGGTTGAACGGCTTGGTCAGGTAGTCGTCGGCGCCCACCTCGAGCCCGACGATCTTGTCGATGTCGTCGTCGCGGGCGGTCAGCATCAGGATCGGCACGTCCGAGGTGGAGCGGATCTGCCGGCACACCTCGAGCCCGTCGATGTCGGGCAG
>DATNEO010000109.1:0-17500 GCA_035553035.1 Gaiellales bacterium
GAACACGTTGGCGACCACCAGCACGTACAGCGGCGTCTTCGTGTCCTGGAAGCCGCGCAGCCAGCCCTGACCTGCGGCCGTGATCAGGACGAACGGCGCCCCCAGCGCAGCGATGCGGATCCAGGTCAGGCCCTGCGCGGCGGCGGGCGTGGCGCCGCCGGCGACCAGGTGCACCGCCGGCGCGGCCAGCAGCTCGATCAGGACGATCAGGAGCAGGCCCAGCGCCACCGCCAGCCAGGTGGCCTGCACGCCGGCATCGAGCGCGTCACGGTGCAGATCTGCGCCGTAGAGCCGGGCGGCGCGGGACGTGGTGCCGTACTCGAGGAACGTGGTGAACCCGAACACCTCGGAGAGCAGCAGGCCCGCGACGGACAGCCCGGCCAGCGGAAGGGTGCCGAGATGGCCGACGATGGCGGTGTCGCCGAGCACGTACAGCGGCTCGGCGATCAGGGCGCCCAGCGCCGGGACGGCGATCGCGAGGATCTCCCGGTCGCGCGGCATCCTGGCGTGGTCGCTCACCGCCCGAGTGATAGCAGAGCGCCCGCGACCGAGCCGGCGGGCCTACGTTGCGCGCGCCAGCGGCTTGAACTTGATCCGGTGCGGCTGAGCGGCCGTCTCGCCCAGCCGCTTTCGCCGGTTCTCCTCGTACTCGTCGTACGCGCCCTCGAACCAGACCACCTGTGAGTCGCCCTCGAAGGCCAGGATGTGCGTGGCCACGCGGTCCAGGAACCAGCGATCGTGCGAGATCACCACCGCGCAGCCGGCGAAGTCGAGCAGCGCGTCCTCGAGCGCGCGCAGCGTGTCCACGTCCAGGTCGTTGGTGGGCTCGTCCAGCAGCAGCAGGTTGCCGCCGCTTCGCAGCAGCTTGGCCAGGTGCAGCCGGTTGCGCTCGCCGCCGGAGAGGTCGCCGACCCGCTTCTGCTGGTCGGACCCCTTGAAGTTGAACGAGGAGACGTACGCGCGCGATGCGATCTCGCGCTTGCCCAGCGAGATCCGATCCTTGCCGTCGGAGATCTCCTCCCACACGCTGCGGGCCGGATCGAGGTCGGCCCGGGCCTGGTCGACGTAGGCCACCTGGACGGAGTCCCCCAGCTCCAGCTTGCCGGCGTCCGGCTGCTCCTGGCCCACGATCATGCGAAACAGCGTCGTCTTGCCGGCGCCGTTGGGCCCGATCACCCCGACGATCCCGCCCGGCGGCAGCGAGAAGCTGAGGTCCTCGATCAGCAGCCTATCGCCGAAGCCCTTTCCGAGATCGGTCGCCTCCACCACCTTGTCGCCGAGGCGCTCACCGGCCGGGATGTGGATCTCGACGCGGTCGAGCTGCACCCGATCCTCCTCGGCCAGCAGCTGCTCGTAGGCGGCCAGCCGCGCCTTCGACTTGGCGTGCCGTGCCCGCGGCGCCATCCGCACCCATTCCAGCTCGCGCTGCAGCGTGCGCCGGCGCGCCGAGGTCTGCTTCTCCTCCACCGCCAGCCGCGCCTGCTTCTGCTCCAGCCACGACGAGTAGTTGCCCTGGAACGGGATGCCGCGGCCGCGGTCGAGCTCGAGGATCCAGCCGGCGACGTTGTCCAGGAAGTAACGATCGTGGGTGACCGCGAGCACCGTCCCGGAGAACCGCTCCAGGAACTGCTCCAGCCAGGCCACCGACTCGGCGTCGAGGTGGTTCGTGGGCTCGTCCAGCAGCAACAGGTCGGGGCTCGAGAGCAGCAGCCGGCACAGCGCCACCCGGCGGCGCTCACCGCCGGACAGCGTGGACACGCCCGCGTCGGGCGGAGGGCAGCGCAGCGCGTCCATGGCCACGTCCAGATCGCGCTCGAGGTCCCAGGCACCCATCCGCTCGATCCGGTCCTGCACCTCTCCCTGCTGTTCCAGCAGCGCGGCCATCTCGTCGTCCGACATCGGCCCGGCGAAGCGCGCCGACAGCTGATTGAAGGTGTCCAGCAGGTCGCGCTTCTCGGCCACCCCGTCCTCCACGTTGCCGCGCACGTCCTTGGAGGGATCGAGCTCGGGCTCCTGCGGCAGGAACCCGACCGTTGCGCCGGGCGCCAGCTGGGCGGTGCCGTTCGAGGGCTCGTCAAGTCCCGCCATGATCCGAAGCAGCGTCGACTTGCCGGCGCCGTTAGGCCCCAAAACGCCGATCTTGGCTCCGGGCAGGAACGACAGCGAGATGTCCGCGAGCACCTGCTTGTCGGGCCCGTGGAACTTGTTCACGCGATGCATCGCGTAGATGTAGGACGTGCTCACGGCGGCAGGATAGGCGCTGGCAGACGCCGGCGCGACGGCGGAGCGGCTATCCGCCGGAGACGCGCCCGCGGTGGCGCCCGCCCCAGAGCAGGCCCAGCACGCCGGCGGCCGCAAACCCGATCGCGCCCGACAGGATCCCGACGACGAGGCCGCCGCCCAGGTTGTGGACGCCGATCAGGCCAGGCCCCGCGATCAGGAACACCGGGATCAGCACCATCAGCCGGTCGCGCATCATCCCGGGTGGCCCCGCCGCCCACCACCACACGCAGAACGCGGAGACGAGCACGGCCACCGCCACCTCCACCCGCCCGGCGGTCAGCTCCGAGACCGAGCCGAACGCGGCGGCCGCGACCAGGCTGTACGTCCAGATCGCGATCAGGCTGCCGGTGGCGGTCACGATCAGGTCACGGCGAACCAGCTTTCGCAGCTGCTCGGGGTCGATAGCCACTGCGTCCATTGTCACACAGGCTCCTTCGCAAGACCGCGTGGGCGGCCCGCCGCTGCGGGCCGCCCACGTCATCGATCAGCTCACGGCCCACCATGGATCGGGGGCTGCGTGATCTCGGCCAGCGCCTCGGCCGTGGAGCCCGCCCGGTGCTCGGGCAGCACCTCCATCTTGTCCTTCTGGTAGCCGTAGTAGAGGACCAGGCCCACGATCAAGACCAGCGCGACTCCCGTGATCGGCCCGTACTGCTGGTACCACTTGGTGCCGTAGAAGTAGTCACGCGGCCAGGCCAGGTTGATCACCATCGCCGCGCCGTAGAGGATGGCGATCCCGTTGGTCACGAGCGCCCAGCCACCGAGCCGGAACAGGCCCTGATTGGCCGTTGGCAGGCTCCCCGGCCACCCCTCCAGCCGCCGCTGGAAGAGCGGGATGGTCACCCCCAGATAGGCCAGGTACATGTAGATGATCCCCAGTCCCAGCACGATCGTGACGGCATACGGGTTTGCGATGTTGAGCGCCAGGATGGCGATCGCGATGGCGCCCACCAGCAGCGCCGGGACCACCGGCACGCGGCGGGTGCCGGACACCGACGCCAGCTTGTCGCCCGCGGGCAGGTTGTTGTCGCGGGCCATGGCGAACAGGATCCGCACCGACATCGCGTGGATGGCGAGGCAGCAGACGAAGATCGCCAGCGCGCAGTCCCAGAGGAATACGTCGCCCCAGAAGGACCCCAGCACGTCCTTGGTTATCAGCGCCAGACCGCCGGCGCCGAGTCCGGTGGGGAACAGCTTGTCGCTGACCGCCATCGTCCCGAACAGGATCAGCAGGAAGCCCATGGTGCCGGCCGTGGCCAACGCCTGGATGATCGCCCGCGGAGCCCGCTTGCGCGGGTTGTCCGTCTCCTCGGCCAGTGAGCCGGCCGAGTCGAAGCCGTACATCACGTACAACGGCATGATCGCGCCCACCAGCAGCGCACCCAGGTAACCCCAGGCGTGGTTGACCGGCACGTTGGCGGTGTTCGCCGTGTTGGTGAGCACGTCGGACGGCGAGCGGTTGGCGTGGATCAGGAACAGGATCACCAGGCCGCTGGCGCCGACCAGCTCGGCGGCGACGCCGACGTTGTTGATCTTGGACAGCACGCTCACGCCCATCACGTTGATGATCGTGGTCAGCGTGATCATGACGATGCCGAGCAGGATCGCGTTCTTTGCGAAGTCCGGGTTGTTGAACAGCGGGAAGCTCGGATCGGGACAGCTCGCGCTGGGGCTGCACTTGAAGACCTGGAACCGGGTCGAGATCTGGGGCAGGATCACCTGCCATGCGAGCGCCACCGCGGGAACGGTCACGATCTGCGCGCACAGGTACATCCAGCCCGTGTTCCAGGACCACGCCTTGCCGGCCACCTGCTTCGACCACTGATAGACGGAGCCCGCGAGCGGATAGTGCGCGGCCAGCTCGGAGAACTGCAGCGCGACCATCATCTGCCCGAACAGGACGACCAGCCACGCCCAGATGAACGCCGGCCCGGCGAAGTAGAAGCCGAGGTACGACGTCTGGAACATGCCCGTCAGGATCGAGATGTAGCTGAAACCCGCGGCGAACGACGAGAAGCTCCCGAGCGTTCGGTGGAGCTCTTGCTTGTAGCCGAATTCCGCGAGCTGCTCGGCATCCGAGCGCTGCTCCGAGGCCATGCGTACCCCTTTCTCAGATAAAGCCCTGGTGGAAGATGACGGCGCATCTTCCATCTCGTGCCACCCGATGTCAATATCGCCGATCGACCTGGGGTAATCGCAATGGCAGACCGAGCTGCGGCCGTGCTACGATCGGTGGTCGCGCCGAGGACATCCGGCGTGCCCGCGCCGCCGCCCAATCCCAACGCGTCCTGCTCGTCCGCCCTTCGGGGCGTCGCAACGAGCCCATCCGCGTAACCGATGAGGTATCCACCGTGTCCGCCGTTCCGGCTGTCCAAGTCCACAACCTGCGCAAGGAGTTCATCCGCCGTGACGGCGGCTCGCGCAAGCGCGGGCGCAGGCGTCGCGTCGCCGCCCTGCAGGGGCTCAGCTTCACGATGCAGCGGGGCGAGTGCCTGGCCATCCTCGGCCAGAACGGGTCCGGCAAGTCGACGCTGGTGCGGTTGCTATCGACGCTGCTGATCAACGACGGCGGCAGCGCCCACGTGTTCGGCATCGACGTGTTCGACAAGCCGCGCAGCGTCCAGCGCCTGGTCAACCGCGTCTCGGTCGAGGCGTCGTTCTTCAAGCGCATGTCGCCGATGGAGAACCTCAGCTACTCGGCCCGTTTCTACGGGATGGGGCCGCGCGAGACGCGCGCCCGCATCCCCGAGATCCTGGCGCTGGTCGGGTTCCCGCCCGAGCGCGGGCACGAGCCGATGGAGGATCTGTCACGCGGGATGCAGCAGAAGATCGCCCTGGCCCGGGCGCTGCTGACCGCGCCCGTGCTGCTGCTGCTGGACGAGCCCACCACCGGCCTCGACCCGCGCAGCAAGCTGGAGGTGCAGGACTTCATCCGTCAGATGCGCGAGCACCACGACTCCACGATCCTCCTGTGTACGCACGACATGGCCGAGGCGGAGGCGCTGGCCGACCGGATCGGCATCCTGCACCAGGGCGAGCTGCTGTGCCTGGAAAGCGCCGACGAGATCCGGCAGCGCTACCACGCCGACACGCTCGAGCGAGCATTCCTGAACGCGACCGGCCGCTCGTTCGAGGATGAGGACGAGGAGAGCCGAAGGGGGGTACCGGCATGATCCGCCCGGAGCAGGGAGGCGCGCTGCGGCGTGAGCTGATCGGCTTCGCCGGCATCGTCGAGCGCAACATGTACCTGATCAGGCGATTCGCCTGGTGGGAGCTGGCCTGGTTCCTGTACACGGTCGCAAACACGCTCACGATCGTGTTCATCGCCAAGGGCATCGAGGCCGGCGGTGGACACCTTGACGTGAACAGCACGACCATCGTGCTCCTGATCGGGGCCGTGATCTGGTCGTACCTGGGCCTGATCTTCGAGATCGTGACCGAGACGGTGGCCTGGGAGCGATGGGAGGGAACCATCGAGTACACGTTCATGGCGCCGATCTCACGCGCGTCGCACCTGCTGGGGATGGGCGCCTTCGCCGTCATCTACGGCGTGCTGCGAACAGCGCTCCTATTCGCGGTCGTGGCGGCGTCCCTGAGCGTCAGCTTCGGCAACGCCGACTTCGCCGCCGCGGGTGTGGTGCTGCTGATCAGCTCTGTGTCGTTCATCGGCATCGGCATGATGACGGCGGTGCTGCCGCTGATCTCGCCCGAGAAAGGCACCCAGCTAGGGTTCATCGCCCAGGGGCTGCTGCTGGTGGTCTCGGGGGTCTACTACCCGGTCACGGTGCTGCCCGACTGGATGCAGTGGCTGTCGGTGATCTCGCCCGCGACCTACACGCTCGAGGGCTGTCGCAACGCGATCCTGGACGGTGCCAGCGTGTCGCAGATGTGGCCCGACATCTGGCCGCTGCTCGTGATCGGCGGCATCGCCGTGCCGCTGGGCCTGGCGGTGTTCCGGCGCGGCGAGCGCTACGCCAAGCAGCACGGCCGGCTCAAGCGATCGGGATAGCATCTGCTGATGGGACGCGAGGCGCGCTGCGCGGTGAGCCATGACGGCCAGGAGGCCGAGGCCAAGGCGCTGCTCGAGACCGACGAGCTGATCGTGCGCTCACCGTTCCGGCTGACCGTGCCGCGAGCGGGGATCCGATCGGCCACGGCGGCGGGTGAGGCACTCGAGGTGGTCTACGACGGCGGGTCGCTGACGCTTCGGCTGGGCGAGCGGGAGGCTGCGAAGTGGGCCGCCGACATCGCCAATCCCAAGACGCTGGCCGACAAGCTGGGCGTGAAGGCCGGGCAGCGGGTGCGGCTGGAGAGGGGCGCCGATGCCGGGCTGGTGGGAGCCGGGCAGCGGGTCGCCGACGGGGAGGCGGACGTCGTGTTCCTCGCGGCCGAGACGCCGGCCGCGCTCGAGCAGATCGCCCCGCTCCGCGACCAGATCGCCCGCGATGGCGCGATCTGGGTGATCCGGCCCAAGGGCCGCGACGACCTGACCGAGGGGATGGTGATCGCGGCCGGCCGCAGCGCCGGCATGCACGACATCAAGATCGCGCGCATCTCGGTCACGCACACCGGCATGAAGTTCGTGATCCCGGTGGAGCAGCGGTAGGCACGAGCCGGCCGCTTCATCTCAACGGCAACCCGCACTCGGGCGGGAGCCCGCCGCTGCCGGGCCGGCTCCCTTTAGACAGATCGCGTCCGCCAGCGTTCATCCTTCAGTGCAGGAAATGCCGTCGCCCGGTGAAGACCATCGCGATGCCGGCCTCGTCGGCGGCCGCAATCACCTCGTCGTCACGCTTGGAGCCGCCCGGCTGGATGATCGCCCGCACGCCCGCCGCCACCGCCGTGCGCGGCCCGTCGTCGAACGGGAAGAACGCGTCCGAGGCCAGCACCGCGCCCTGGTTGCGGCCGCCCGCCTTCTCCACCGCCAGCCGCACCGCATCCACCCGGCTGACATCCCCGCCGCCGATGCCGACCGTGGCCAGGTCGCGCGCGATCACGATCGCGTTTGAGCGCACGAATTTGCAGACCCGCCAGGCGAACTGCAGGTCGCCCCACTCCTGCTCGCTGGGCGCCGCCACCGACACCACCTGCATCGAATCCCGGTCCTCGGTCTCGGTGTCGCGGTCCTGCATCAGCACGCCGCCCAGCACGCGTCTCAGGTCGCGCTCGCCCGGGCTGGCCTTGCGCCGCTCGCGGTCCTCGAGGATCCGCAGCGTCGGCTTCTGGCGCAGCGCCTCCACCGCCTCCGGCTCGTACGACGGCGCGAACAGCACGTGCACGACCTGCTCGGCCAGCCGCTCCCCGAGCTCGGCCGAGACCGGCCGGTTGACGGCGATCACGCCGCCGAACGCGGCCACGGTATCGGAGTCCAGCGCCCGCTCGTAGGCCTCCTCGATCGTGGCCCCGACCGCCACGCCGCAGGGCGTCGCGTGCTTGATGATGGCGCATGCGGGCAGCTGGAACGACGCGGCGATCGAGCGCGCGGCCTGCAGGTCGAGCAGGTTGTTGAACGTCAGCGGCGGCCCGCCCAGCTGCTCGATCATCGACAGCAGATGGCGGCGGGCGCCCACCTCGACGTAGTAGGCGGCGCGCTGGTGCGGGTTCTCGCCGTAGGGCAGGTCGGCCGCCTTCGCCAGGTCGAGCACGATCCGGTCGGCGAACGGCTCGGTCTCGCTGAACCACTCCGAGATGGCCGCGTCGTACCCGGCCGTGTGCGCGAATGCCTCGGCCGCGAGCTCGCGGCGGGTCTCGTCGGACAGGTCGCCGTCGCCCGTGCGCAGCTCGTCCAGCAGGAATCCGTAGCGCTCCGGGTCGGTCACCACCGCCACCGAATCGAAGTTCTTGGCCGCGGCACGCACCATCGCGGGGCCGCCCACGTCGATGTTCGCGATCACCTCGGGCTCGGTCACACCGCGGCGCCGGGCCACGTGCCGGAACGGGTACAGGTTGCAGACGACCAGGTCGATCGGCACGATGCCCTCGCGCTCGAGCGATGCCATGTCCTCCTCATGGTTGCGCCGGGCCAGGATCGCCGCGTGGATGTGGGGGTGCAGCGTCTTCACGCGGCCACCCAGCATCTCCGCGGATCCGGTCAGCTGCTCGACCAACGTGACCGGCAGCCCGGCGTCGGTCAGGAAGCTCTCGGTTCCGGAGGTGGAGATCAGCTCCACGCCGAGCTCATGCAGGCCGGCGGCGAAGCCCGCCAGGCCGTTCTTGTCACTCACCGAAATCAGGGCTCGTTTGATGGTCATGCCAGATGCTCGTCCCTCACGCGCACACGCCGGCCGACGACCTCGATCCCGCCGGCAGAGAACAGCCGCACAGCCCGCGGCAGCAACCGATGTTCGATCTCGTGCAGACGCTCGGTCACGTCCTCGGCGCGGTCATCATACGAGACCGCCAGCGCCTCCTGCAGAACGATCGGCCCGCTGTCGGGGGCCACGTGGCCGTCGTCCACCAGGTGCACCGTGACGCCGGTCACGCGCACGCCGTGCTCCACGGCGTCCGCGACCGCGTGCGCGCCCGGGAACGCGGGCAGCAGTGACGGGTGCACGTTCATGATGCGGCCGGAGAAGCCGCGCACGAACTCCCCGGACAGGATCCGCATGTAGCCGGCCAGCACCACCAGCCCCACTTCGTGCTGATCGAGGAAGGCCGCCGTCTCGGCCTCGTCGACCGTCACCAGCGACTCGATGCCGGCCCGCGCCGCCCGCTCCAGCCCCGCCGCCTGCGCCCGGTCGGAGACGACGCACGCGACGTCGATGGCGTCGTCGTCGATCAGCGCCTGCAGGTTGCTGCCCGTCCCCGAGATGAGGACGCCCACCCTCACCGCAGGATGACCCCGTCGCCCTCGACCAGGCGGCCGGCGACCCAGGCTCGTTCACCCGCCTGCTCCAGCGTCTGCAGCGCCAGCTCGGTCGACTCGGCGGCAACGACAACCGCGTAGCCGAGGCCGAGGTTGAACACGCGCCGCATCTCGTCCTCGTCCACGCCCAGTGACGCCAGCCAGGTGAACACCGCAGGCCGCTCCCAGCTGGACAGATCGATCTCGGCACCGAGCCCGGCGGGCAGCGGCCGGCCGAGGTTGCCGGCGATCCCGCCGCCGGTGATGTGGGCCATCGCGCGCACGTCGAGGGTGGCGGTCAGCAACCGCACAGCGCCGGCGTAGATGCGGGTCGGCTCCAGCAGCGCGTCGGCCACCGACGCCCCGCCCAGCTCGGAGGGGATGTCGTCGAGCGAGACGCCGGCTCGCTCCAGCAGTCGCCGCACCAGCGAGAACCCGTTCGAGTGCGGGCCGCTCGAGGCCAGGCCGATCAGGGCATCGCCGGCCCGGGCGCGGGCGCCGCCGATCAGGTCGCGGCGCTCGCCGACGGCGACCGCGAACCCGGCCATGTCGAACTCGTCCGGCTCCATCATGTCGGGGTGCTCCGCGGTCTCGCCGCCGAGCAGCGCGCAGCCGGCGGCGCGGCATCCGGCGGCGATGCCCTCGACCAGCTCCGCGATCCGGTCGGGCTGGATCCGCCCACACGTGATCACGTCCAGGAAGAACGCCGGCCGCGCCCCGGTGGTGATCACGTCGTTCACGCTCATCGCCACCAGGTCGATGCCGAGCCCGTGCAGCCGCCCGGCAGCGGCACCGAGCAGGATCTTGGTGCCGACGCCATCGCAGCCGGCGGCGATCGCGGGGTCACCGGCGCTGGGCGTGTACAGGCCGGAGAAGCCACCCAGACGCCCAAGCACGTCCTTTGTGTGCGTCGACTCGACGGCAGCGGAGATGCGGCGCACCACCTCGTCGGCGGCCCCGAGGCTGACCCCGGCGTCGCCGTAGGTGAGCGGCGCCTCGCCGCTCATCGAGCGGCCGCGGCCTCGGCCGCTGCCAGCTCCTCGAACCGCAGCTTGGCGTTTCGCATGTCGCCGGGGATCTCGGTCGGATACTCGCCGGTCAGGCAGGCCCGGCAGAAGCGCTCGCTGGACTGGCTGGTCGACGACTGCAGCCCGTCCAGCGACAGGTACGCCAGCGAGGTTGCGCCCAGCCGCTCCCGCACCTGCTCGATGGTGCGCCCGGAGGCGATCAGCTCGTTCTGGTCGGCCATGTCGATCCCGTAGAAGCAGGGTGAGATGATCGGCGGCGAGCTGACGCGCAGGTGCACCTCGGTGGCGCCCGCCTCGAACAGCATCTGCACCAGCTTGCGCGTCGTCGACCCGCGCACGATCGAGTCGTCCACGACCACCACGCGCTTGCCGCGCAGCATCGAGGGCAGCACGTTGAACTTGAGCTTGACGCCGCGCTCGCGCAGGCCCTGGTCGGGCTGGATGAAGGTGCGACCGACGTAGCGGTTCTTGACCAGGCCCTCGCCGAACGGGATGCCGCTGGCGCGGGCGTACCCGATCGCGGCGGGCGTGCCGGAGTCGGGCACCGGTATCACGACGTCGGCCTCGACCGGTGCCTCGAGCGCCAGCTGCTCGCCCATCCGGCCGCGCACCTCATGTAGCCCCTGGCCCTGCATCTCGGAGTCGGGCCGGGCGAAGTAGATGTACTCGAAGATGCACAACGACGCGGAGCGGGGCTCCACGGCCTGCCGGTAGCGAGGCCCGTCGGCGTCGATCACGACCAGCTCTCCGGGGTTCAGCTCGCGCTCAACCCGGGCGCCGATGATGTCAAGCGCGCAGGTCTCGGAGGCCAGCACGAACGCGTCGTCGAGGCGGCCGACGACCAGCGGGCGGATGCCGTCGGGATCTCGGAAGCCGGCCACCGCGTCCTCGGTCAGCAGCACGGCCGCGAACGCGCCCTCGATCCGGCCCATGGTGTCGGCGATCGCGTCGTCCAGCAGTGGGGAGGGGTGCCGCGCGATCAGGGCCGCGATCACCTCCGTGTCGGAGGTGGACTGGAGCCGCACCCGGTTGCCACGCAGCTCGTCTCGCAGCGCGGTCGTGTTCGTGAGGTTGCCGTTGTGACCGAGCGCGACGGTGCGGCCGGGTGCGTGCTGCACGACCGGCTGGGCGTTGCGCCATGCCGTGGAGCCGGTGGTCGAGTAGCGGGCGTGGCCGATCGCCATGCGGCCCTGCAGCGCCGACAGCTTGGGCTCGTCGAACACCTGGCTGACCAGGCCCATGTCCTTCATGGCGACCACCCGGCCGCCGTCGGACACGGCGATGCCGGCGCTCTCCTGGCCGCGGTGCTGGAGCGCGTAGAGGCCGAAGAAGGTCAGCCGCGCGACGTCACGGTCGGGCGCGCCGAGCGGGTCGTAGATGCCGAACACGCCGCACATCAGCCGCTGCCCTCCACCGTGGTCGGCAGCGCCGACTCGTAGATCCCGGCCGCCTCCGCCAGCGGCAGTGCCTGGCCGGACAGCACGATGGCGTCGCCACCGACGCGGCCGATCCGCCGCAGCGGCAGCTCGCCGGCCAGCGCCGCCAGCACCTCAACGTCCTGCTCGCCGGCGCTGATCACGGCCCGTCCGTCGCCCTCCGAGAAGGGCTGGTCGCAGTCGGCAACCACCCCGATGCGGCCGAGGATGGCGGACTCGGCCAGGGTCACCGCGAGCCCTCCGTCGGCCACGTCGTGCGCGCTCCGCAGCAGCCGCCGCTCTGCCGCCTCGGCCAGGAACCGGTGCAGCCGCGCCTCCGCCACCAGGTCGGGAGCGGGGATGCGCCCGGCCACCTCGCCCAGCACCAGCTTCTGGTACTCGGAGCCGTCCAGGGCGGCCGCGCCGTCGCCGGCCAGCAGCACCAGGTCACCCTCGCTCTGGAAGCCGGCCTTGACCGCCAGCTCGGCGTCGGCCAGCACGCCCACGACGCCAACCACCGGCGTCGGGTAGATGGGCTGCCCGAAGTGCTCGTTGTAGAGCGACACGTTGCCCGAGACCACCGGCAGGCCCAGCGCCTCGCAGGCCAGCGACATGCCCTCGATCGCCTCCGCCAGCTCGTAGCCGACCTCGCCCGTCTCGGGATTGCCGAAGTTGAGGCAGTTCGTGACCGCCGCCGGCCGCGCGCCGGTGCAGGCGACGTTGCGCGCCGCCTCGCAGACGGCGGCCGCGCCGCCGCGGCGTGGATCCAGCCAGGTGCGCCGGCCGTTGCCGTCCAGCGAGATCGCGATCGCCCGCCGCGACGGAGTCAGCCGCACCACGCCGGCATCGCCGCCGGGCCGCACCGCGGTGCCCGAGCCGACCAGCTGGTCGTACTGCTGGTAGATCCAGCGGCGGCTGGCGAGATTCGGCGAGCCGAGCAACGTCCGCAGCCCGCCCGCGATGTCGGTCACCGGCGCGAACTCGAGCGGCCGGTCGGCCAGGCGGGCCGGCCGGGTGCGCTCCACCTCGTACCTGGGCGCGCCGTCGACCAGCGTCTCGACGGGGATCTCGCCCACCACCTGGCCGTCATGGAACGCACGCAGGATCCCCTCCTCGGTGACCTCGCCGATCACCGTGGCGTCGATGTCCCAGCGGGCGCAGGCCTCGATCATCGCGTCCAGCCGCGACGGCTCCACGATCGCGCACATCCGCTCCTGCGACTCGGAGATCATGATCTCGAACGGCTGCATGTCCTCTTCGCGCAGCGGCACCCGCGACAGGTCGACGTCCAGGCCGACGCCGCCACCGGCCGCCATCTCCGACGTGGACGAGGCCAGCCCGGCCGCGCCCAGGTCCTGGAGCGACGCCAGCAGTTCCCGATCGAGCAGCTCGAGCGTGCACTCGATCAGCTTCTTGCCCATGAACGGGTCGCCGATCTGGACGCTGGGACGCTTGTCGGCTGAGGCCTCATCGAAGCCCTGCGAGGCCAGCACGCTGGCTCCCCCGATGCCGTCGCGGCCGGTCTTCGAGCCGTACAGCACCAGCAGGTTGCCGGCGCCGGTTGCGCCGGCCGACGTGAGCCGCGCCGCCGGCAGCAGCCCGACGCACATCGCGTTGACCAGGCAGTTGTGCTCGTATGCCGGCTCGAAGTAGACCTCGCCACCCAGGTTGGCGACGCCGACGCAGTTACCGTAGTGGCCGACGCCCGCGACCACCTCGGCGAACAGGTGCCGCTGGTGGTCGGTGGAAGGCTCGCCGAAGCGCAGCGAGTCCAGGATCGCGATCGGCCGCGCGCCCATCGCGAAGATGTCGCGCAGGATGCCGCCGACGCCGGTGGCCGCACCCTGGAACGGCTCGACGGCGGAGGGGTGGTTGTGGCTCTCAACCTTGAGCGCGACGGCGAGGCCGTCGCCGACGTCGATCACGCCGGCGTTCTCTCCGGGGCCCTGCAGGACGTGTCCGCCCTCGGTCGGAAAGCGGCCCAGCAGCGGCCGGGAGTGCTTGTAGCCGCAGTGCTCGCTCCAGAGCAGCGAGTACACGGCCAGCTCGAAGTCGTTCGGATCGCGGCCCAGCAGCTCGCAGATACGCTCACGTTCGCCATCGGTGAGACCGAGGGCGCGATGGAGCGGCTGTGGCGTCACGGCGTTCACGAGCGCCACTGCATGGTACCGGAGCGGGTCGATGGCACGCGACAGCGGCCACCGATCCGCCTGGTACCGACCTAGCCGTGCTTGTGGCTGTGGCCCTGCCCGCCGGCGTGGCCGTGGCCGCCGCCGTGCGTCGTCGAGTGGCCATGGCCGCCGCCGTGGGTGGCGGACGTGCCGCCGCCGTGACCGTGGCCCGACGTCGTTGCGCCGTGCTGGCCCTGGCCCTTGCCGTGGCCCTTGCCGTGATCGGCCTTTCCGCCGTGCTTGGGCGCGTGGCCGGCGCCGCCGCCCGACTCGGTGGTCGGCTGGTCGCCGGGCTGCGAGCCGGGCTCGTCACCGGTCGATGTGGTCGGATCGTCCGACCAGCCCTTGTGCAGGCCGCAGTTGGCGTGGCCCTGCTTGTTGAAGTGGACGCCGTTGTGCTGACAGGTCTGGTAGACCGTGTCCCGAACCGTCTGCGCAGGCATCATGCGCGCCACCGCAGAGCCGGTGACCGCCAGCCCAACCAGCACGGGCACGACCACGATCCAGCGAGAGATGGACATCAAGAGACCCCCAAAGACAAAGACAGAGAGCGGACAGACATCTCATCGGCATCCGCAGGTGCCGTGGTGGTCACCCATCGTGGTGGTCATCGCTCCCGCTTTTGGGGTCGCGCTCTGGCACGGCGGATTCACCCGCGGCGGGCGGCTTGCGTTCGCGGCGATCGCCATTGCCGGCGTGGCCTGGTTCCGGCCGCGGCCGCGGGCCGTGGACGTCGCGCTCGTGGGCGGGCTGACGGCAGCCGCCCTGGCCAACCTGGCATCGCTGGCCTGGCACCACGGCGACAGCTCGGCGGCGGTGGCGCTGGCGGCGACGGCGCTTCCGCTGCTGGTGGTGCTGGGCGCGGCGGCGCGGCCGGCGCTGGTGCGGTGGCTTCCCATGATCGTGCTGGCGCTGGGGCTGGCTACGGCCACAGCCGGGCTGGCCGGGCTGGCACTGCGCAGCCTTCCGCTGGCCGAGCGGATCGCAGGCGTCTGGCGCGCAGGCGGCACCTTCGAGTACCCGCCGGCGCTGGGGCTGTTCTGCGTCTGCGCGCTGGCATTCGCGCTGGCGCTGCACGCAGCCGGGCGGCTCGACCGCCTGACGGCCGTCGTCAGCGGAGCGGTGCTGACGGCGGCGGCCGTGGCGACGTTCGACCGCGTCTCCTGGCTGGAGACGGCGGCGGTGCTGGCGGTGTTCGCGGTGCGCGTGCCGGCGCTGCGGCGGGCGCTCTGGCCCGTGGTCGCCGCGGCGGCCGCCTGCGCGCTGGTGGCGCTGGCCGTCTCGCACCCGAGCCGTTCCGCCCTCGAGCGGCACCTCCGCCACGGCGCGCTCTCGACCCGCACCGACGTCTGGCACGCGGCCTGGGACGCGGCGCTCAAGCGGCCCCTGGTGGGATACGGGCCGGGCCAGTTCCGCCGGATCTACGCGGCCCCGGCGCCAGGCGTCGCGCATGGCGCAGGCCACGTCAGCCTGGCGCACGACGCAGTGCTGGAGCAGGCGGTCGAGGCCGGCCTGATCGCGGCGGCCGGCATGGCGCTGGCACTGCTGGCGATGCTGTTTGCGGGAGTGCCGGCGGTTTCCTCGCGCGACCCCGGCCGGGTCGCATTCGGCGTGTCCGCGGCCGCCGTCGCGCTGTCCGGCCTCTACGACTTCACCTGGTCGTTTCCGCCGCTGGTGCTGCTGGGCGCGCTGGCGACGCTGGCCGCGCGGCCCGAGGGGCCGTGAGCGTCACTCCGGTCACCGAGGTCTCGCGCCTGGAGCTGTTCTTCGACCTCGTCTTCGTGGTCACGATCACCCAGTTCACGACCGTGCTCGAGCACCGGCCCTCGGCAACCGGCGTGGTACAGGCCGCACTGATGCTCGCGATCGTGTGGTGGATGTACGGCGGCTACGCCTGGCTCACGAACCTGGTGCCGCCCGACCGCGCCGCCCGGCGGCTGGCGATGGTGGCAGGGATGATCAGCTACCTGGTGCTGGCGCTCGCGATCCCCCGCGCGTTCGAGGGCGACGGGCTGGCGTTCGGCCTCGCCTACCTGCTGGTCGTGATCGTCCACGGCGGGCTGTTCACGGTCTCGACGCAGGTGGCGCTGTCCACGATCTACCGCGGCTTCTTCCCGGTCAACGTGGCCTTCGCGCTGGTGATCGTGGCCGGTGGGGCTCTGGGCGGAGGCTGGCAGTACGCGCTGTGGGCGCTGACGGCGGCGGCCGCCTGGGCCTCGCCGTACCTGATCGCCGACCAGAGCCGCCTGCTGGGCGCCAAGCACTTCGTGGAGCGGCACGCGCTCGTGGTGCTGGTCGCGATCGGCGAGTCGGTGGTGGCGATCGCGATCGGCGCAAGCGCCCACAGCATCAACGCGGGCACGATCAGCACCGTGGCACTGGGAATGGCGATCAGCGCCGGTCTGTGGTGGGCGTACTTCGGCGACCACGACGACGAGCTGCGCGTGGCGGCCTTCATCCGGGCGGTCGCGGACGGCCGCTACCTGGTGGGAGTACGCCCGTTCGGCCTGGTGTTCGCGGCGCTGCTGGGAGCGGTGGTGGCGGTGGCCGCGGGGCTGCACCACGCGATCGCCCATCCCGACAGCTCGACGGACACCGTGCGCGCGCTCTACCTGGGCGCCGGCGCCGCCCTGTTCCTGGTCGCCGACCAGAGCTCGCGGGCCTACATGGGGATCGCAGTCAGCCGCGGACGGCTGGCCATCGCCGTCGCCGCCCTGGCCACGGTGCCGGCCGGGATGTTCGTGTCGAACGTCGTACAGGAGACGCTGCTGGCGACCGTGCTGGCAGCCGGGTTCGCGCTCGAGGGCCGGTCAGGCCGGCGCGGCGACGCCGGCCAGGTCGAGTAGACCCTGCAGCAGCACGCGGCCGTCGGTCGAGCCCACCAGCTGCTCGACCGCGTGCTCGGGATGCGGCATCAGCGCCGCCACGTTACCCTCGGCGTTGGTCACACAGGCGATCGAGCCGACCGAGCCGTTGGGGTTTTCGCGGTAGCGCAGCAGCACCTGGCCGCGGGCCTCCAGCTCGGCCACCTGCGCGGCGTCGGCGAACCAGCAGCCGTCGTGGTGCTTCATCGGGATCGTCAGCTCATCGCCCTCGAAGCGGCCCGGCAGCCAGGGCGACTCGCGCTCGATCGTGAGCGCCACGTCGTGGCAGCGGAACTTGAGGCTGGCGTTCGGCCGCAGCACGCCCGGCACCAGGCCGGCCTCGGTCAGCACCTGAAAGCCGTTGCAGATGCCCAGCACCGGCCGTCCGACGCCGGCGTGATCGCGTACGCCCCGCATCACCGGCGACAGGGCCGCCAGGGCGCCTGGCCGCAGGTAGTCGCCGTAGCTGAACCCACCGGGGATGATCACCGCGTCCACGCCGCCCAGGTCGGGTTCCGCGTGCCACAGCCGAACCGGCTCCGCGCCCATCAGCGCGACCGCATGCATCGCATCGCGGTCATCGCAGGCGCCGGGGTAGCTGACCACGCCCACCCTCATCCCGACACCTCGACCTGGTACTGCTCGATCAGCGGGTTCGACAGCACCTTGCCTGCGATCTCGTCCGCGATCCGCCGCGCGCCCTCGGCGTCGTCGGCGTCCACGTCGAGGTCGAACACCTTGCCGGCGCGCACATCGGCGGCCGGATAGCCGAGGCCGGCCAGCGATCGGCGAACCGCCTCGCCCTGGGGATCGAGGATGCCGTCGCGGGGACGGACGAGCACGGTCACTTTCATGGCGGCGGCACTCCGTTTCGTCGTAGGTAGTCGCTGAAGGG
>DATNEO010000110.1:0-11381 GCA_035553035.1 Gaiellales bacterium
AGCGTACGGAGTTGACGATCTCGGCGGAGAGGCTCGGATACTGAGCCAGGAACTCGGCCCGCTCCGCCTTCAGCCGCTCCACACGCTGCCGGTACTCATCGCCGCGGCCGGTCGCCTCGTACAGCCGTCGCGGCTGCAGCAGGTCGATGTCCGCGGCGTCGATGCCGGGCACGTGCGAGGCCACCTTGTAGCCGAAGTCGGGATCGACCTCCCACTCGATGGTGCCCTCGGCGATGGCCTTGACGATGGCCGAGGAGTGGGGGATCCGCACCTTCTTGGAGCCGCTCTCGCTCTCGGGGCCGCCCACGCGGCCGGTGTTCATGATGTATACGTCGATCGGATGCTGCTCGAGCAGCTCGAGGAAGCGGTTGCCCTGGCCATCGTGGTGCATCGGGAAGAACGGGTTCGTCCCCGGCACGCGCAGGAACACGCCCTCCTCGTCCTTGCCGCCGGCGGCCGTCCCGGTGGTCTCGCCGAGCATGAAGAAGGCGGCTGCCTGCGGGCCTTCCAGCCTGGCGACGGCCGGGATCACGTTCTCGTTCCGGTTCAGCACCAGCAGGAAATCGGCCTGTTCGATGGAGGATGCCTCGGCCGCTTCGATGTCCTTGAACGAGAACACCGCGCGGCCGTTCTTGGTGTAGCTCTCGTCGAAGAAGTCGACGACGCCGTGGTCGTCCTGGCTGACGTTCTCGAGATAGGCGCCGGGCTTCGTGACCGCGCCGTGGATGGTCGGCTCGTCCGTGGGGTTGAGCGCGAAGGTCTTGGCGAAGCAGCCGGCTTCGGAGGCCGAGATCGACCCGTCCGGCCACCAGGCGACGAAGTCGTCCTGCACCGGCAGCGATCCGTTCTGGCGGGTGAACGTGGTGGTCGTCTTGCCGGTGCCGGACAGCCCCACGATCAGGCCGGTCTTGACGCCGGCGCTGGTCGGGATCATCTTGCAGCCGGCGTGCAGGGCCAGGCCGCCTCGTTCGAAGACGAGGTGGTTCCACATGCGCAGGCCGCCCTTCTTCGACTCGCCGAAGTAGTCGGAGTTGAAGACGCGAGTGACGTAGAGATCGAGGTTGACCGCGATCAGGCGGTCGTCGGGGTAGCCGGGCACGGCCAGGTTGGGGGTGTAGATCACCAGCAGCTCGGGCTCGAACTCGCCGGCCTCCGGATCGTGGAAGTAGAGGACATCCTGCATGCCCGCGATGTTGGCGTTGGCGGCCTCGACGTAGAGGCGGGCCGGGACGCGGCGCTCGGCGGTGTCGCCGATGTAGCCGTCGACCACGATCATCTCCTGGTCGGCGATGTAGGCGTTCTGAAGGTCGGCCACCCGCTGCCACTCGTCGCGGTCGATGGCCTGGTGCGGATAGGAATCGGGGTCGTCGGCGACGATGTAGGTGCTGCCCTTGGAGCGGGCCAGCACCTGCGTCTGGACGTTCGGCGCGCCGTACTCGGTGGGGCGCGCGGTGGGCATGGCCAGAGCTCGCGCGAGCAGCTCGGACTGCGGTAGGTCGTGGTGCACCTGCCGTGCGGCAGGTAGCGCAAAGGCCATCTTCGCCAACGTTCCTCCCAGATGAGAGCGCGACGAGGCGGTCGCGCGCCCTTCCAGGATACCCGAAGGTGGAGGGTTTGGGTTAGCTTGTGACAAAGCTTGTAACAACGGCTTCGTACCGGCCTGGCAGCGCGGCCCGCGGGCGCGGCTTGGTAGGCTGCAGACAGCGATTCCCTCGAGCAGCGGAGGCGTGGATGGTGCGTCACGACGTGGTGGTGGTCGGTGCCGGATTGGCCGGAATGCGGGCTGCAATCGAGGCATCGCGCTACGGCGTCGACGTGGGGGTGGTCTCCAAGCTGCATCCCACGCGCAGCCACTCGGGCGCCGCGGAGGGCGGGATCAACGCCGCGCTCGGGAACGCCGGCGAGGACGACCCCCAGAAGCACACCTTCTTCACCGTCAAGGGCTCCGACTACCTGGGCGATCAGGACGCGATCGCGGTCATGTGCGAAGAGGGGCCCGGCGACATCTACGAGCTCGAGCACATGGGCGCGGTCTTCTCGCGCACCGACGACGGCCGCATCGCGCAGCGCCCGTTCGGCGCCGGCGGCGCGCCGCGCACCTGTTACGCGGCCGACATCACCGGCCACGTGCTGCTGCACGTGCTCTACGAGCAGCTCGTGAAGAGCGGCGTCACGGTCTACGAGGAGTGGTTCGCGCTCGACCTGGTCACCGACGGTGAGCGCTGTGTCGGGGTGACAGCCTGGGATCTGGTGCGGGGCGGCGTGCAGGGCGTGGAGGCATCGGCGGTGATCATGGCCACCGGCGGGCTGGGGCGCATGTACCGCGGCACCACCAACGCCTACGCCTGCACCGGCGACGGCATGTCGATGGCCTGGCGAGCGGGGGTGCCGCTGAAGGACATGGAGTTCATGCAGTTCCACCCGACCACGCTCAAGTCAAACGGCGTGCTGATCACCGAGGGCGCGCGTGGGGAGGGCGGCTACCTGCGAAACAGCGAGGGCGACCGCTTCATGTTCAACTACGCGCCCAATGCCGGCGAGCTGGCCTCGCGGGACGTGGTGTCTCGCTCCGAGCAGACCGAGATCGACGAGGGCCGCGGGGTCGACGGCTGCGTGCTGCTCGACCTCACCCACCTCGGCGCCAAGCGCATCAACGAGCGGCTGCACGGGTCGCGCGAGCTGGCCATGGACTACGCAGGCGTCGATCCGATCGAGGAGCCGATCCCGGTGCGGCCCGGATCGCACTACCACATGGGCGGCATCGACACCGGCGTCTGGGGCCACACCCTGATGCCGGGGCTGTATGCGGCCGGCGAGTGCGCCTGTGTGTCGGTGCACGGCGCCAACCGGCTGGGCGGCAACTCGCTGCTGGAGACGGTCGTGTTCGGCCGCCGTACGGGCGCAGCCGCCGCGCAGGACGTCCGGCGCAACGGCAGCGGCGGCGTGTTCTCGCCGTCCGCCGCGGCCATCGCCGAGCGCAGCATCGGCCGGATGCTCGACAAGAACGACGGCGAGCGCCCGCACGTTCTGCGTCAGGAGCTGGCTGATGCCATGTATGACAACGCCGGCATCTTCCGCTCGGCCGAGGGGCTGGAGGCCTGCAAGGCGAAGGTGGAGGAGCTGCGGGAGCGGTACGACCGCGGCGTTGTCGTGCAGGACAAGGGCCGGGATTTCAACACCGACCTGATCCAGGCGATCGAGCTGGGCTCGATGCTTGAGATGGCCGACTGCCTGGTCACCGGCGCGATCGCCCGCACCGAGAGCCGCGGCGCCCACAGCCGGCTGGACTACCCCGAGCGCGACGACGAGGCCTGGCTGCGGCATACCCTGGCGTTCTACGACGAGGGCCAGGTGCGCCTCGACTACCGGCCCGTCACCATCACCGAGTACGAGCCCGCCGTCCGCAGCTACTAGGAGCACGAGTGCAGGTAACCCTCAAGATCGAGCGCTACAACCCCGAGTCCGACGAGAGCCGGCAGGAGACGTTCAGCGTGGACGTGGTCGAGGAGGCCACCCTGCTGGACGTGCTGGATGTGATCAAGGACGAGGTGGACGGGTCGCTCACCTACCGCAAGTCCTGCCGGATGGCGGTATGCGGCTCCTGCGGCATGCGCATGGACGGTGCCGCCGTGCTGGCCTGCAAGACGCCGATGCGCCCGGTCGTCGAGGCCGGCGAGGTGCCGGTGATCTCACCGATGGGCAACCTGCCGGTGCTGAAGGACCTGGTCGTGGACATGGAGCCATTCTGGGCGAAGTTCCGCGCCATCAAGCCCTACCTGGACGACGGCGGCGAGGAGCCGCCGGTCAAGGAGTGGCGCGTCCAGCAGGAGGAGCTCGACCGCGTCATGACCGAGGCGCTCTGCATCCAGTGCGGCTGCTGCGTGTCGGAGTGCAACTCGATGGAGGCCGACCCCGACTTCCTCGGCCCGGCCGCGCTCGCCAAGGCCGCCCGCTTCGTCAACGACGTCCGTGACCGCGGCGGCAAGAGCCGGCTCGAGATCTACAACGGCCCCCACGGCGTCTGGGACTGCACCCGCTGCTACTTCTGCAACCAGCGCTGCCCCAAGGGCGTGCACCCGCGAGACGCGATCGCGAAGGTGGGTGCGGCCATCTACCAGGAGGGCATGCACTCGGACGGCGGCGCGCGCCACGCGAAGGTGTTCGTGAAGTCCACGCATCAGACCGGCTACCTGCTGGAGACGCACCTGGTGCCCGAGACGGTGGGGCCCGTGAACGCGATCAAGGAGATCCCGTTCGCGCTGCGGCTGGCCCGGGCCGGCAAGGTGCCGAACCCGCTGAAGCCACACAAGGCCAAGAAGCTGGACGAGGTGCGCAAGCTGAACAAGCTGATCGAGTCCCAGGAGCAGGCGACGCTGGAGGCCGCGAACGCCGGCCCGACCAGGCCGCCCGCCGACCCGGCACAAGCAAAGGAATCCGAGTGAAGTCAAGCTACGCCTACTACCCCGGCTGTCTCGCGAGCCTGTCGCAGAAGGAGCTCGACACCTCCACCCGCGCGATCGCGGACAAGCTGGGGATGACGCTGGTCGACATCCCCGGGTTCACCTGCTGCGGCGCGGGCGACGTGCACGAGGCGCGCCCGGAGTACTACCTGCACCTGAATGCCCGCATCCTCGGCCAGGCCGAGCAGCTCGGCCAGGACACGCTGATGACGATCTGCAATGTCTGCACGCTCAACCTGCGCCAGGCCAACGCCAAGCTGCAGGCCGACCCCGAGCTGCTGCAGCGCGTCAACCGCAACCTCAAGGAGGTCGGCGCAGCGTCCTACTCGGGCGGCGTCGACGTCCGCCACCTGCTGTGGGAGATCGCCGAGGGGGACGGCTACGAGAAGCTCAAGCAGATCGCCGAGAAGCCGCTGACGGGGATCAAGATCGCGCCCTTCTACGGCTGCCAGATCCTGCGGCCCTCGCGCCTGCTGGGGTTCGAGGATCCCGACCGGCCGCAGTCGCTGGAGCGGATCATCGAAGCCTGCGGCGCGGAGCCGGTCGACTATCCGAGCAAGATCAAGTGCTGCGGGTTTCCGATCGTGCTGGCCCGCGCCGAGGTGGCGCTGGGCGAGCTGATCCAGCCCCTGGCCGAAGCCAAGGAGGCCGGCGCGGACGCGATGGTGACCCCGTGCCCGCTCTGCCACCTGTCGCTGGACGCCTGGCAGGGCAAGGCATCACGCGAGGCCGACATGGAGTTCGACCTGCCCATCTTCCACCTCGCCCAGCTGGTGGGCGCGGCGGCAGGGCTCAGCTACGACGAGCTCCAGTTCAAGCGCCACATCGTCAAGACCTACCCGGTCACGGACAAGATCTACCAGGGGGTCTGACCCCGGTGGGTGTCCGGCCTGCACGCGGAGGGGGCGCGTGAGCCCCAGCTACGCCGCGCTGTTCCGCTCGCCCTACCGGGCGATGATGGTGGCCGCCCTGGGCGCCACCTTCCTGGGATCGCTGGACGCGCTGATGGTGGTGACCGCGCTGCCCAGCGCGGCGCAGGACATCGGCGGCGTCGACCTGATCTCGCTGGCGGTGGGCGCCACGATGGTGACGATCGTGATGACGCTGCCGCTGGCCGGGGCGCTGATCGACCGCTACGGCGTTGCCCGCAGCTTTGCGATCGCCTGCGTGCTGTTCTCGGCCGCGAACGTGCTGGGCGGGCTGGCCCCGTCGATGCCGGTGGTGGCCCTGTCCCGAGGCGTGCTGGGGCTGGGCGCCGGGTTCATGTTCGCGGTGCCGCTGGGCCTGTTCGCGCTGTACGTGCCGAACGAGCTGCGCCCGCGGGCCTTTGGCCTGAACGCGGCCATGTGGGGCGTCTCGGCCCTGATCGGGCCGGCGCTGGGCGCCGCCCTGACGGGCTCGGTGGGCTGGCGCTGGGTGTTCTGGGTGAACCTGCCACTGATCGCGATCGTGGCCTGGGCGGCACGCCTGGCGCTGCAGTCGCACCCCGCCCGCGAGCCGAAGCACGATGCCCAGCCGCTGAACGTGGTGGGGCCGGTGCTGCTCGGAACCACCGTGCTGTTCCTGCTGGTGGCCGCCCGCGAGCCGGCCGTCGCGCTGGCCGCGCTGGTGCCGGCGATCGCGTTCCTCGCCCACGAGCGCCGAACGGCGGTGCCGGTGTTCACGCACCGCCCGGTGTCGATCGCCGCCAACGTGACGGCGCTGGCGGCCGGCTCCGCGTTCCTCGGCGCCGAGGTGTACCTGCCGTTGCAGCTCCAGGTCGGGTTCGGGGAGCCGGTGGCGGTGGTGGCGGTGGCGCTGGTGCTGACCACGCTTGGGTGGACGACGGGCTCGATGGTGGCGGCGCGGATCGGAGCCCCGCCCCGCGACCAGATCGTGCTCGGCTCGCTGCTGGTGTTCGTGGGCACGCTGATGATGGCGCTGCCCACGGGCGGGGTGGTGCTGCCGATCGTGTGTTACGCCGTGTCCGGCCTGGGCATGGGCATCGCCAGCCCGGCCCTGTTCGAGGTGGTGCTGGCCGACGGCGACGCCGGGCGCGAGGGCAAGTCCACCTCGTCGATCCCGCTGGCGCGCCAGGTGGGAGCGGGGCTGGGCACGGCCGTGGCCGGCATCGTGTTCCTGGCCTCGTTGTCCGATCAGGCGATCAAGGCCGCCGAGCGCAAGGGAGCCCACGTGCCCGCGGTGGTGCCGGCAGCCCGGCACACGTACATCGCGGCCGCGCTCCTGAGCGCGATCGGGCTGGTGGCCTGCTACTGGCTGCGCCGCGAGCCCAGCCGCGCGGTGGCGCCCAGCGCCGACCGCGCTGCCGCGTAGCTGTCACGACCTAGTGGCGGTGCTGTCACACCGGCCGGCGTGTCCGTGATCCGTGCGACACTGACGACCATGGGCGCGGGCACCGCCACCACCGATCTCTCCGCCGAGCTGCAGCGGCTGTTCGGCTTCGAGCGCTTCCGCCCCGGGCAGCGCGAGGCGATCGAGGGCACCCTGTCGGGCCGCGACGTGCTCGCGATCATGCCCACCGGGTCGGGCAAGTCGCTCTGCTACCAGCTGCCGGCGCTGCTCGGCGAGGGCGTCACGCTGGTCGTCTCGCCGCTGATCGCGCTGATGCAGGACCAGTCGGCCGCGCTTCGCGCCGGCGGCCACGAGGACGTCGAGATGATCGCCTCGATCATGACCGGTGAGCAGGTGGGCGTTGCCCTCGCCCGCATCGCCGCCGGCCGCGCGCGTCTGGTCTACGTCGCGCCCGAGCGCTTCTCCAGCCGCCGCTTCCTGGACGCGATCGGCCAGGCCAACGTCGATCGGCTCGCGATCGACGAGGCGCACTGCCTGTCGGAGTGGGGCCACGACTTCCGGCCCGACTACCTGCGGCTGTCGGACGTGCGCAAGCGGCTCGGCAGCCCCGCGACGCTGGCCCTGACCGCGACGGCCACGCCGCGCGTGGCTCGCGACATCGTCTCCGCGCTGGAGCTGCGCGACCCGGTGATGGCGCGCACCGGTTTCGACCGCCCCAACCTGTTCCTGGAGGTGCTGCACGTGGCCGGCGAGGCCGGCAAGCCGCGCATGCTGTTGGCGCACCTGAAGGACCGCAAACGGCTCCCGGCTGTCGTCTACTGCGGACGCCGCAAGACCTGCGAGCAGGTGGCCGCGCACCTGCTCGGCGACGGCATCAGCGCCGCGCCCTACCACGCCGGCCTGCCCGCGCACGAGCGCACCGCCACGCTCCAGCAGTTTCTGGCCGGCGAGCTCGAGGCTGTCGCCGCGACCACCGCGTTCGGCATGGGCATCGACAAGGCGGACGTGCGCTCGGTCGTGCACTGGACGATCCCGTCCTCGCCCGAGGAGTACTACCAGCAGGCGGGCCGTGCCGGCCGCGACGGCGCCCCCGCCGTCTGCACGCTGCTGTACACCGCGGCCGACAAGGGCCTGATCGCCTACTTCATCGACCGCGCGAAGCTGACCGAGGCGCAGCTGCGCTCGGTGCACGCGCTGCTGGCGGCGAACGCCGACCCGTCGGGGGTGTTCCGGGTGTCGGAGTCGGACGTGCCCGCCGACGATCCCCGCGTCGCTGTCGCGGTGCTGGAGCGGGCCGGGGCGCTGGAGCTGTTCCCGGCCCGAAGCGGCGCCTTCTCGGGCAGGCTGGCGGAGCCGTCGCTCAGCCGCCGCCACTCGGCTGCGGCCATGGTCGCGATGAAGCGCCAGCAGAACCTGCGCTGGGACCGGCTGAAGGCGATCGACCGCTACGCCGCCGGCGACGGCTGCCGCCGCGCCGCCCTGCTCGGCTACTTCGGTGACACGCCGGCGCCGCGGCCCGACGAGCTGTGCTGCGACAACCACGGCACCCGTGCCCGCTCGCCGTTGCAGGTGGACGAGCGCGAGGCGGTGCTGCTGTGCGTGGAGGAGACACGCGGCGCCGTCGGCCGCACGCGGCTGACCCAGATCCTGCGCGGCGGCCGCGCCCGCGACCTGCTGGCCGCGGGCCACCACAAGCTCGAGAGCCACGCCCGCCTCGCCCACCGCAGCGAGGCACAGGTGCTGGAGGTGGTCGACCGGCTGATCGCCGACGGCACGCTGGTCAAGACCGACGGCCGGTACCCGGTCGTGCGCCGCGCGCCGGCCAACGAATGATGGAAGACGACCGCGTCAGCCGGTTCTGGAGCGGGTTCGTCGCGGCCACCGGCACGCACGGCGACCACACCGCATGGGGGTTCGGCAGCGACCCCGGGATGGCCACCGAGCTCGGCCTGCTGGTGCGCGACGGCCCGAAGCGGGCGACCGCCAGCCTGCGATCCGCGTACGAGCATGGCGAGCCGATCCCGCGGGCCGGTGAGCTGAGCGTGATCCTCGACGGCAACGGCGATCCGCTGTGCGTGATCCGCACCACCCACGTCGAGATCCGCCGCTTCGCCGATGTGGACGAGGAGTTCGCGTGGACCGAGGGCGAGGGCGATCGCAGCCTGGCGTACTGGCGCGAGGCCCACATCAGCTTCTTCACCGCCGCCGGGATGCCGCCGGCGGACGACACCGAGGTCGACCTCGAGCGCTTCGAGCTGCTCTGGCCGCTGCCGGCCGGGAGCTGACTCCGGCACCGGTTCGCCACCATCCGTGACCACCCCGTTGCTGCTTCCGCCGGTAGCTTGGCGACATGTCCCGGCTGATCCCGATCCTGATCGTCGCCGCGATGGCCGCCGCCGGCTGGTGGTGGGTGCACGGGGCCGGGCCGCCACCGGCCGAGGCCACGGTGTCGCGCGTGGTCGACGGCGACACCGTCTGGGTGCGGGCCGGATCGCGCTCGCTGGACGTGCGGCTGCTCGGCATCGACACGCCCGAGACGGTCGACCCCCACCGGCCGGTGGGCTGCTTCGGCCCGGAGGCGTCCGCGTACACCAAGCACCTGCTGACGGGCCGCCGGGTGCGGCTGGTCTACGACCGCCAGCTGCACGACACGTACGGACGCTGGCTGGCGTACATCTACCTGGAGCGGCCGGGCCGTCCCGACCTGTTCGTGAACGCGCGGCTGGTGTCGGCCGGGTACGCCCGAACGCTGTCGATCCCGCCCAACACCGCCCACGCAACCGACCTGTCCGCACTCGAGCGGGAGGCGGCGCTGGCCGGCCGCGGGCTGTGGGCGGCCTGTGGTTGAGGACCGGTAGACTGCGGCCATGCGCCGTCTGATTGGCATAGCTGTGATCGCCGCGACCGCCGCGGTGATCGCGCGCCTGCTGACGAACCGGGATCACCCGGTCGCCGCCAGCGGCAACGGGCACACGGCGGATCAGGAGCGCGTCGAGATGCTGCGCGAGCGGATCGGAGCCGCCCGTCGCAGGCTTCGCGACGAGTTCGACAGCGTGCGTGGCAGCGACTAGACGCGCGCTCGCCGCCCTGGTCGCGGGTGGCGGACTGCTGGCCGGCTGGGGCCTGTTCGAGGCGCAGTGGCTCGAGCGCCGGGAGCTGCTCGTGCCGGTGGCGGGGCTGCCGCCGGAGCTGGAAGGCCTCAGCATCCTGCACCTCTCCGACTTCCACGCCGGCACGCCCTCTCTGAACCTGCGCACCATGCAGGCGGCGGTCGCCTACGGCGTGTCCCAGCAGCCCGACATGGTGGTCGTGACCGGCGACATCATCGCCCACCCGCGCGGGCAGCAGCGGGTGTTCGATCAGCTGGCGCGGCTGGATCCGCCGCTCGGCATGTTCGCGTCGCTGGGAAACCACGACACCGGCTCGACGCGCGACCCGTTCTCGCGAGGGGTGGTGCCGGACAGCTGGGGAGATGCCCCCGTGCAGCTCCTGCGCGACCGCAGCGTGATGGTGGAGCACGGCGGGGTGCCGATCGAAGTGGCCGGCCTGGAGCCGGAGCCATGGATCCGGGGACTGTCGCGCCCCGAGCGGCTGTTCACCGGACCGGGTGGGCTGAGGATCCTGCTCGCGCACTTCCCGGACGTGGTCGACGATCTGCCGCCCGGGACCTGCTCGCTGGTGCTCGCCGGCCACCTGCACGGCGGCCAGATCTGCCTGCCCAGGCCGGGCGGGCGCGTGCGGCTGTCGCACACTCGGTGGCGCTACCTGGACGGCATCCACCGCGTCGGCGACACCACGCTGGTGGTGTCTCGCGGCACCGGCACCACGCTGGTGCCGTTCCGGCTGCTGGCGCGGCCGGAGGCATCGCTGCTGCGCCTCACGGCCGGCTGACCGGGCGACGCCTCTTTCGGGCGCCGCCCGGCCGTCCGCCATCAACCATCTAGGCCGAGGCCACCGGCGCGGTCCGCTGCAGGCGGATATCGCCGCTGGCCGAGTTGGCCTTGATGCGCAGGTCGACCTCGCCGCCCGCGCCGGCCTCGTCCGGCTCCAGATCGGACTGGGTGCTGCCGCTCATCGAGCTGACATCCATCCACACGCGGGCGCCTGCGGCCACGCCCAGCGTGATGTTTCCGGATACCGACTGCAGCCGGGCCTCGCCCCGTCGCACGCTCTCGACGGTGACGTCGCCGGAGACGCCCTTGGCGTTCACCGAGGATCCGGCCGACGTCACGTGCAGGTCGCCGGAGACGGTGCTGGCCGAGATCTCGCCCGCCACCGGCCCCAGCTCGAGGTCGCCGGAGACGCTGCTGAGATTGGCCTTCCCGTCGACGCGTTCGACGTCGAGGTCGCCGCTGACGGTCTTCACGTTGGCGTCGCCCGCCACCGCCCCCAGCGAGACGTCTCCGGAGGTGGTGTTGACCTTGGCCGTACCGAAGCGGCCGCGGCCGGCGACGTCGGCCGACACGGTGGTGGAGTCGATCGAGCTGCCGTGCGGCACCGAGATGGCGAACCGCAGCTCGGGCCCGCGGCGCAGCCCGAACAGCGAGCGGCCGCTGGGCGCCTCGACCGACAGCTCCTGGTTCTCGCCGCTGCCGCGCAGCTCCTGCTGGACGTTCTGGGCCGCCTCGA
>DATNEO010000111.1:0-4573 GCA_035553035.1 Gaiellales bacterium
GTGTTCAAGCTGACCGAGGCCGAGTCGCAGCGCCTGATCCGGATGGAGGAGGAGCTGCACAAGCGCGTGATCGGCCAGGACGTGGCGATCGAGGCCGTGTCCAAGGCGATCCGGCGTGCCCGCGCGGGCATCAAGGATCCCAAGCGGCCGACCGGCTCGTTCATCTTCCTGGGCCCCTCGGGCGTGGGCAAGACCGAGCTGGCGCGCACGCTGGCCGAGTTCCTGTTCGGCGACGAGGACGCGATGATCCAGGTCGATATGTCGGAGTACATGGAGAAGCATGCCGTGTCCCGGCTGGTCGGCTCGCCTCCCGGCTACGTCGGCTACGACGAGGGCGGCCAGCTGACCGAGGCCGTGCGCCGCAAGCCGTACTCGGTGGTGCTGCTGGACGAGATCGAGAAGGCGCATCCTGACGTGTTCAACATCCTCCTGCAGATGCTGGAGGAGGGACGCCTGACCGATGCCCAGGGCCGGCACGTGGACTTCAAGAACACGATCGTGATCATGACCTCGAACATCGGGGCCGCGTCGATCGCGAAGAACACCACGCTCGGCTTCAGCGTCGGCGAGGACGAGATGGGCGTGTCCCATGACGACATGAAGAACCGGATCATGGGCGAGCTGAAGAAGGTGTTCCGCCCCGAGCTGCTGAACCGCATCGACGAGGTGATCGTCTTCCACAAGCTGTCCAAGGACGAGATCAAGATGATCGTCGACCAGCTGATGAAGCGGCTGCGCGAGCAGATGAAGGTGCACGAGGTCTCGATCGAGCTGACCGAAGCGGCCAAGGAGATGATGGTCGAGAAGGGCTACGACCCGACCATGGGCGCCCGCCCGCTGCGGCGAGCGATCCAGCGCTTCATCGAGGATCCGCTGGCCGACTTCGTCCTGGCTCGAAACCTGAAGCCCGGCTCGACCGTGCTGGTCGACCACGTGGAGGGCGACGAGGAGGTCTCGCTGCAGCTGATCGATCCGGTCGACGTGCCGGACGCTCCGCCGGAGGATCTGGTGGCGGCCGAGGTGCCGTCCTCGGATGACGGCGAGGCTGAGCCGCACGACGAGGCTCCGGCTGACGAGTAGCCGACACTCATGATCGAAGTACGACAAGGGGGGCGCCGAGGGTGGCGCCCCCCTCGTCGTTTAGGATGGCCGAGATGACCGACCGAGTCGCTCCGTGACCGAGGTCGCCGGCCGCATCCGGAGACAGCTCGATCAGCTCTCGCCGAACGACCTGCGGATCGCCCACCGCCTGCTCGACCATCCGGCGGAGGCGCCGTTCGAGACGGCCGAATCGCTGGCCGCCGCGAGCGGGGTCAGCAAGGCCGCCGTGGTGCGGTTCTCGGTGCGGGTCGGGTTCAGCGGATTCGCGGAGCTGCACGACGCGCTGCGGGCGGAGGCGGTGGCGAGGCTGTCGCTGCCGCCGCAGCAGGACGGCTCGGGCGACGTGGTGGACGCGGTGGCGGCCCGCGCCGGGTCGGACCTGACCGCGATGCGCACCGGGGTCGACCGTGCCCAGTTCCACGCGGCGGTGGCCCTGCTGGGAAAGGGCACCGGCAAGATCGGCATCTTCGGGCACCGCAAGTCGGCGGCCCTGGCCGAATACGCCTACTACCTGCTGAACCCGCTGCTCTCCAACACGTGGCCGATCGCCGCGGGCGAACCCGGCATCGCCGATCAGCTGATCGACCTGGAGCCGCGCGACCGTCTGGTCGCCTTCACGTTCCGCCGCTACGCCCGCATCACCGCCCAGGTGGTGCAGAGCTTCCACGAGGCGGGCGCGCCGGTGGTGCTGATCACGGACGACCAGCTGGCCCCGGCAGCCGACCTGGCGACGCACCTGCTGGTGTGCGCGCCGGCCGAGGCCGGGGAGTTCGACACGGCCGCACCGGGGATCGTCCTGATCGAGGCGCTGGCGGCAGCGATCGCCGCCCGATCCCGCGGCGGCGACAAGCGCCGCGACCTGGCGGAGCGGCTCTGGAAGCAGTTCGGGACGTACTAACCAGACCGTAACAGATGGTTCACAAGTTGCAGTAGGCCGAGTCATATGATTCACTACGGTCTTGAAGACGGACCGCAGGGATCAGCCGGAACACGACGCCTGCGCGCTGGCCGCTGTGGTGGCGCGCGACGGGCGCGCGTCCCCCTGGCCGCTGCGTCACGCGGTGCGGGCGCTGGAGGTGATGGCCCATCGCGCCGGGGGCGTCGGCGAGGAGGGCGACGGCTGCGGGGTGCAGGTCGACATCCCGCGGCGGCTGTGGGCCGATCGCCTGCGCTCGCACCTGCCGTTCGCGCCCGGGTTCGCCGTCGCGCACCTTGCCGGCCCGGACCCGGAGCCGGCGCTGCGCGAGCTCGGCGTCGATCTGCTGGCCCTGGTCGAGCAGGACGTCGATCGCGCCGCGGTCGGGCCGGGCGGCCGCGACGGCACGCCGTCGCTGTGGCAGGCAGCGCTGCGGGTGGCGGAGGGCGCGTCGCTGCTGCCGCACTGGCTGGCGCTGGAGCGGGCGGGCGTGCACGTCGCCTCGCTGTCGCGGTCGTCGTGCGTCTACAAGGTGCTCGGCGACCCCTCGCGGCTGCTGCCGTTCGCGGCCGACCTGGAGCATCCGCTGTTCGCGACGCGGGTGGCGATCGCCCACAGCCGCTACTCGACCAACACGCTGCCCGCCTTCGAGCGGGTGCAGCCGTTCGGGCGCCTCGCCCACAACGGCGAGATCAACACCATCCGGCGGCTGCGGTTGGAGCTGCCCGGCCTGGGGGCGCAGCCGCTGCGCGGAGCCAGCGACACCCAGGACCTGGATCTGCTGGTGGGCGTGCTGCTCGACCGCGGTCTGGCGCTCGACGAGGTGCTGGCGATGCTGCTTCCGCCGGTGCAGCCGCGTGGCCCGCTCGACCGCTACCACCGCGCCGTGTGCGGGCCGCTGGCGCAGGGCCCGGCCGCGCTGATCGGCCGCAGCGGGGAGCTGGTGGTGGGCGCCGTCGACAGGCTGGGGTTGCGACCGCTGTGGCAGCTGCGAACGCCCGGTGAGCTGTGGCTCTCGTCCGAGCCGGGCGTGCTGGACATCGGCGAGCTCGACGACGACCCCGTGCCCGTGGCAGCGGGCCAGCGGGTGCTGATCGATCTGCGCCGGCCGAGGGGCTTCCGGTCCCCCTCCCGACCGAGCCCCCTGGCCGGCGTGGCGCTGGCCTCGCGGTTCACGCGGCCACGCGTCCCACTGCGCGTGGCCGGCACGGTCGACGCGGCCGCGCACGGGTTCACCCGCGACGACCTGGCGATGCTGGAGGCGATGGCCGACACCGGCGAGGAGCCGATCGGGTCGCTCGGGTACGACGGCCCACTGGCCGCGCTGGACGAGGCGCCGACCGTATCCGACCACTTCAAGCAGGAGGTGGCCGTCGTCACCAACCCGGCCATCGACCGTGACCGCGAGCGCGAGCAGTTCTCGCTATGCGTGCTTGCCGGGCGACGGCCGCAGCCGGGACGTCCGGCCCGCATGTGGCAGCTCAACTCGCCCCTGCTGGGCTCGCACGAGGGTATGCCGTGGACGCGGATCGGCCTCACCGCGGACGTGGCAGCCGCCGCCGAGCGCGCCGTGGCGGGCGGCGTCGAGCTGGTGCTGCTGGACGACCGGCTGGCCGCCGATGTCGACCCGCACCTGGCGCTGGCGATGGCCATGCGGCGGCTGCGCGAGCGCGGCCTCGACCGAGACGCATCGCTGGCGCTGGCCGCCGGCGGCCTGCGCAACCTGCACGACGTGGTGCTGGCGCTCGGCACCGGAGCGGTGGCCGTGGAGCCCTATGCGATGTGGGCGCTGGCGGGCCGCGGGCGCTGCGCCCGGCTCCGGAGCGCGCTCGAGAAGGGCATCGAGAAGGTGCTCTCGACCATGGGCACCCACGAGCTGGCCGGCTACGGGCCAACGTTCGCCTCGGTGGGGCTCCACCCCGACGCCGCGCGCGAGTTCCCCTGCCCGGCGCTGCTGCCGGGGCGGCGCCGGCCGGTCGCGGTCGCGTCCGACCGGCCCCGGCAGGTGTTCCGGGTGGCGCCCAAGCTGTGGAAGGCCGCCGGCGCAGTCGCCGATGGCCGCGGCGGCTACGACGAGTTCGCGGCCCAGGCGGCCGCGGTCGAGCGCGAGCATCCGGTTGCGCTGCGGCATCTGCTGGACGCGGCACCGGCGGCGGTGCCCGCGGGCGGGCCGGCCGATCTGTCCGTCGGCGACCATGCGCTGCCGTTCGTGATCAGCGCCATGTCGTTCGGCTCGCAGGGCGAGGCCGCGTTTCGCTCCTACCTGGCCGCGGCAGCCCGGCTCGACATCATCGCCATGAACGGCGAGGGTGGTGAGCTGCCGGAGCTGATCGGGTCGAGCCCGCGCAACCGCGCCCAGCAGGTGGCCAGCGGGCGCTTCGGCGTGAACGCGCGGATGCTCGGTTCATGCGGCATGATCGAGATCAAGATCGGGCAGGGCGCAAAGCCGGGCGAGGGTGGCCACCTGCCCGGCACCAAGGTCACGCCGAAGGTGGCGGCGGCGCGGTCGGCCGCACCCGGCGTCGACCTGATCTCGCCCGCCAACAACCACGATCT
>DATNEO010000112.1:0-13632 GCA_035553035.1 Gaiellales bacterium
TCTGGCCTTGCTGCACCGCCGCGGTGTTCGTGACCGCGCCGACGCCCGTGGCAACGCCGCAGCCGATCAGCGCGCCCAGCTCCGCCGGCAGCCTGCCGTCCACCCGCACCGCGCCCGACGCCGGCACCACCGCGCGCTGGCCGAACGAGCCGACCGCCAGGTACGAGCGCACCGGCTCGCCGCCGGGCCTGCGCAGCCGCGTGCCGCCGTCGGGCATCAGGCTCGAGTTGGCGCGCGTGTTCAGGCAGACCCACGGCCGCCCCGCGCGGCAGCGGGCGCACTCGCCGCAGGGCGCGTACCAGCACAGCACCACCCGGTCGCCGGGCGCAAACTGGTGCACGTCCTCGCCGACTGACTCCACCACGCCCAGCCTTCGTGGCCGAGCCCCATCGGCGGCCGCTCGCTCCACTCGCCCAGCATCACGTGCAGATCGGAGTGGCACAGCCCCGAGGCCTCGATCCGCACCGCGACCTCCCCCGGCCCCGGTTCGTCCAGCTCCAGCGTCTCCAGCTGCAGCGGCCGATCGACGCCGATGTACACCGCCGCGCGCAGGGAAGTCACGACCGCACCCCGCGCAGGTTCAGCCGCCGCTCGGTGCCGCTGCGAAGCGCCGCGATGTTGGTGCGATGCCGCCAGAACACGAGCCCGGCCCCGAACAACGTGAACACCACGATCGGCCACGGCTTGTCGGTGAAGATCGCCAGCAGCACGAACGCGACCGCCGACAGCATCGACGCCACCGATACGTAGCGCGTGATCAATCCCAGAACGATCCACAGTGTGACCACGATCAGCGAGATGCCGGGCGCCAGCCCCAGCATTGCGCCCGCACCGGTGGCCACGGCCTTGCCGCCGCGGAACCGCAGGAACACCGGGAACGTGTGCCCGACCACGGCCGCCGCCCCAGCCAGCGCCTCGGCGCCGACCCCGCCCAGCTGCGCCGCGATCAGCACCGCGGCCGTGCCTTTCAGCACGTCCAGCATGATCACCGGCACACCCACCGCCGGGCCCAGCACGCGCACCGCGTTGGTGCCGCCGGTGTTGCCGCTGCCCTGCTTGCGCAGGTCGACGCCGCGCAGGCGACCCGCCCAGTACCCGAAGGGACAGGAGCCGAGCAGGTAGCCGATCACGATCGAAGGGAGGACGCCGCTCACGCCGGCTCCCGCAGGATGTCGCGCCCGGCGATGAAGTACTCGATACCCGACCAGATCGTGACCGCGACGGCGCACGCCACCAGCACCGTCGTCACCGTGTGCGGAGGATCGTCCACGATCAGCGCGATGATCGCCGCCACCTGCACCGTCGTCTTGACCTTGCCCCAGACCGACGCGCTGATCACGACGTCCTGCGTCGCCGCGATCAGCCGCAGCCCGGTGACCGCGAACTCGCGCGCGATGATCACCATCGCCACCCACGCCGCCACCCGGTCGAGCTCGACCAGCGAGATCAGCGCGGCCGAGATCAGCAGCTTGTCGGCCAGCGGGTCGAGCAGCTTCCCGACCGTCGTGATCGACTGCCGCGAGCGGGCCAGGTACCCGTCCAGCGAATCGGTCGCCGCGGCCACGCTGAAGACCAACACCGCGATCAGGTCACCATGGCTGATGTTGCCCAGCAAGGCAACCATGAACACCGGGATCAGCATGATCCGGCCCAGCGAAAGCCAGTTGGGAAGCGACACCGCACAAGCCTAACGCCTGAGCCGCTCGACCTCGCGCCGCACGAAGCAGCCCGCCAGGTGGTCGTTGACGACGCCGCAGGCCTGCATCGTCGAGTAGACCATGGTCGGGCCTACGAAGGCGAAACCGCGCCGCTTCAGCTCCCTGGCGAGCGCCTTCGACCCGTCGGTCTTCGCGGGCAGGCCGGCTGCCGTCGGCGGCGCGTCCGGCCGGTCAAGGCGGAAGGACCACACCAGCTCGGCCAGGGACTCGCCGCTCGCCAGCATCGCCTGTGCCGCCCGCGCGTTCGTGATCGCGGCCGCCACCTTCAGCCGGTTGCGCACGATCCCGGCGTCGGCCATCAGCCGCTCGACGTCGGCGTCGTCGAACCGCGCGACCCGCTCGATCTCGAACCCCGCGAACGCCGCGCGGAAGTTCTCGCGCTTGCGCAGGATCGTGAGCCACGACAGCCCCGACTGAAACGCCTCCAGCGTCAGCTTCTCGTAGATGCCCCGGTCGTCGGTCACCGGCCGGCCCCACTCGTCGTCGTGGTACGCGATGTAGTCGGGCGCGGAAACACCCCACCAGCAGCGCTCACGGCCATCCGGCCCCTCTGCCAGGCCGCCCCGGGTCAGATCGGGTTCCTCCGCCACAGCTCGGCCGCCAGCAGCTCCGCCACGACTGTCTCGGCGATCGCCGCCACCACCCGCCGGTCGCCGCCGTCGAACCTGATCGCCGCGTCCGCTCCGGCCGCCTCGCGTCCCACCGACACCAGCCGGAAGTCGCGCTCCCGCCGCCAGCCGGCCACCTCCGCGTCGTGGCGCGACCCGCCCAGCAGCAGCAGCGCGTAGCCCGGCGGCTTGGTCAGGTAGACGTCCACGTG
The DNA here is from genome assembly GCA_035553035.1 of Gaiellales bacterium. Taxonomy (GTDB): domain Bacteria; phylum Actinomycetota; class Thermoleophilia; order Gaiellales; family JAICJC01; genus JAICYJ01. The sequence goes on from DATNEO010000112.1 coordinate 2,539, forward strand.
CAGCCAGTCGCCGGTCTCGCAGGCGTCGGAGATGATCCTCGGCCCCTCGCGCAGCATCAGCGCGGACTGCTGCGCCGACCCGAACCGCTCCGCCGGACCGCACACCCAGACGCCGCGGCTCGACTCCGCGACCTCGACCAGCCCGGGCAGCCACCGTTCACGGCCCTCGATCAGCTGCGCGACCGCCGAGGCCGCCATCCGGATCTCGTCTGCGGGCGCGCCGCACATCAGTGCAAGCACCGCCTGGGTGCATGCGAAGCTGCGGCACGCGACCCCGCCCGGCTCCGGGCCGGCGAGCACGTCCAGCGACTCGTCCGCCTCGGCAGCAAGCACGCTCGAGGGCGTGTTCGTGATCGCAAGCACGCGGCTGGCACCGCTGTGGCGCCGCAGCGCCTCCAGCGTCTCGCCGGATCCACCCGACGCCGAGATCATCACCGCCAGCGTGTCCGCCGCGGCCGGCTGTGGGGTGCCGGTCGACGCCAGCTCCGCGTGTGCGTCGAGGCCGCCGCCCCGCAGCGCCGCGACGGCGGTGCCGGCCGCATAGCCGGAGCTGCCCATGCCGATCAGGAGCAGGCGCGGCCGGCCGAGCATCCGCTCGAGGTGCTGGTCGCCGTAGGCGGCGACGACCCGCTCGAGCGCCTCCGGCTCCCCCAGGATGTCGACCAGGAACCCCTCGCTGTTCACTGCGCCCGCACCCCCATCAGCCATCGCATCCCGCCCATCGCCGCGTACGTCCATTCGGGCAGGAACGTGGCGGCGTAGACGAACTCGTAGGTCTCCTTCTCCACCTCGAGCGCGCGCAGCAGCCGCGGATCGTGGTCGCCGTAGCCTTCCAGGAAGGCCTCCCGTGCGCTTGAGATCCACGCTTCGATCTGCCGGGGACGGCCGGGCATGAGGTCGCGGTCAACGTGGCGAGCGAGGTGGTCGAACGAGCGCAGCATCGCCGCGACGTCGCGCAGCGGCGTACCCAGGCCGTTGCGCTCGGCCAGGGGCTTGGTCGGCTCGCCCTCGAAGTCGACCACCCGCAGGCCGTCGCGGGAACGCAGGATCTGACCGATGTGGTAGTCGCCGTGCACCCGCGTGAGCAGCGGCGGCGGGCCCTGCCCGACGGCCGCGAACTCCTCGCGCAGCCGCGGCGCATAGCCCTGCAGCTCGGAGCGCGTGTCCGCGTCCACCAGCTCCAGCACCCGGTCGAGCTGTGCGTCCGCCGCCCTCCGCCACTCGTGCTGCTCGGCGGCCGTGGCTGGGCGCGACTCCAGCTGCGCGAGCGCCCCGTGCAGGGTGCGGCTGTTCGCACCCAGCCGCGCGATGTCGCCGACCTCGCCCGCCTGCACCGCCGCGGCTCCCCACTCCCACCCGTCCTCGGCGTTCGACACGTGGGCCTGCAGCATGGCGATGGCGTGCCCGCGCCAGCGCACGGCGCCGGCGTACGCGGGCACGAACGCGACGCTGGCCTGCTCGGTCAGGTACTGCCCGATCTCGATGTCGGGATGCCGCCCCGGCTCCAGCCGCCGGTACATCTTCAGCGCCAGCCGCTCGCCCACCACCACCGTCGTGTTCGACTGGTCGGCTTCGATCGGCCGCTGCGAGAGGTCGGCGGGCAGCAGCCCCGGCAGCACCATCCCCGGCCGAAACGACCAGTCGCCGTGGTCGCCTCCCGCCGCGATCGCATGCACCAGCGGCTCGCCGATCCGCTCCTCGCCGGTCAGGTACAGGTAGCGCTCGTCGGCGCGATCCTGCGACCGCACCGCCAGCACGTGCAGCGCGGCCCCGCCCGGCAGCTCCAGCCGATCCTGCTCCGTGACGGTCTCGATCGCGGCTCCCTTACCGCCGTACCAGCGGGCCGCGGCGATCTGCTCGGCCAGCGCCGAGCCGTCAGGCAGCGAGACGCTCAATCAGGTCCGCCGCAAGGACGGTGCCAGGTTCCGCCTGCAGCCGCCGCGAGATGCCGGCCAGGCGGTCGTGGAGCGCCCGGTCGGAGGCCAGCCGGTCGATCGCCGACGTGATCTGGTCGGGCTCGAAGGTGTAGGTCGGCAGCCGCACGCCGAACCCGGTCTCGTCCACGCGCTGGGCGTTGTCGTACTGATCCCAGAACACCGGCATCGCGACCATCGGTTTGCCGTGGTGAAAGCACTCGGTGGTGGTGTTGTTGCCGCCGTGGGTGATGACGAGGTCGACGATCGGCAGGATCGCCGGCTGAGGCAGGAACTCCTCGCCCCACATGTTGCCTGCCAGCTGGTACTGGTCGTGCTGCGGGCCGCGCGACACGATGTAGCGGTGCGGGGTCGCTCCCAGCACCTCCACCAGCCGCTCCATCAGCGCCACGTCGGCCGACGCCAGCGAGCCCAGTGACAGGTAGACCAGCGCGCCGTCACCGCCCCGCAGCTGCTCGGGCAGCTGGAACTCGCCGTCGCCGGTGCGCACGCACGACTCCAGGCGGTGCCACGACGGGTCGAGCGAGGTGCTGCGCGGGTAGTCGGCCTCGGCCGGGTACAGGTAGAGGTTGAGGTCGGGGCTCTGGTGGATGAACTCGAGGTCGTGCAGCGGCGGCGCGCCCTGCTCCTGCACCCACTCGTTGAAGTCCTGCCAGAGCGGGCGGTGCACGGTGTCGTACTCGCGCACGAAGTCGGCCCAGCCGCTGCGGTCGGCCAGCGGGTAGCCCGAGAAGACGGGCGGCAGATCGGCGTCCTTCAGCTCGAGCGGGTTGCAGGAGGCGATCCGCACCCACGGCGCCTCCGCCGTGACGACCGCCGGGAAGCCGCACACGTTGTCCTCGACGATCACGTCGGGGCGCAGCTCCTCGAAGATCTCGCGCAGCCGCGGCTCCACGTAGCGGGATCCGTCCAGCAGCGCCGCCCAGGTGGGCTGGATGAACTCCGCCAGCTGCTCGATCGTGGGCTTGCGAAAGACCGGCGCCGTGTCACGGATGAAGTCCTTCCAGAACTGCCCGGGCGCCTCCTCCACCTCGGGGGGAGGGCCCAGCCGCATCAGTCGCTCCTCGAACCCGCGGGCCTCGAGCGTGCCCGCGAACGACTCCTCGACGATGAACACCACGCGGTGGCCGCGAGCCCGCAGCTGCTCGCCGACGCCGACGCAGTTGTTGGTGGGGCCGAACGCGCCCTCCGGGAAGAACACGACCGTCCTTGCGCTCACATCGCTCCCTCGTCGAATACCGCGATGGCGGGGCGGGGCCGCCGTGGCCCCACCCCGCCGTCAGTTCACGGATGTCGCCGGATCAGACCGCGGCCGCAGCCGAGCGGGCCTGCGCGTAGCGCTCGCCCACCGCATTCCAGTCGACGACGTTCCAGATCGCGGCCAGGTAGTCGGGCCGGCGGTTCTGGTACTTCAGGTAGTAGGCGTGCTCCCACACGTCGATGCCCAGGATCGGCGTCTGGCCGTCCGAGATCGGGGAGTCCTGGTTGGCGGTGCTGGTCACCTTCAGGTCGCCGTCGACCACCAGCCACGACCAGCCGGAGCCGAAGCGGTTTACGCCGGCGTCGGTCATCTGCTGCTTGAGCTGATCGAGGCCGCCGAACGCAGACGCGATCGCATCGCCCAGATCACCGGACGGCTCACCGCCGCCACCGGGGCCGAGCACCGTCCAGAACAGCGAGTGGTTGGCATGTCCGCCGGCGTTGTTGCGGACCGGGCCCTGCTTGTCGGCGGGCAGCGAGGAGAGGTTCTTTAGCACCTCTTCGACCGGCTTGTCGGCCCACTCGGTGCCTTCGAGCGCGGCGTTCGCCTTGTCGACGTATGCCTGGTGGTGCTTGTCGTGGTGGATCCGCATCGTCTGCTCGTCGATGTGCGGCTCCAGCGCGTTGTAGTCGTACGGAAGTGCGGGGACCTCATAGGCCATGCTGGCTCACTCCTTCTGTCCTTGTGCGTGCCGACTAGCATACCCCGCCATGGCGCCCCCTCGAGTCGCACGCCTCGACCTCCCGTGAGGCTGATCGGCACCAACGTGCTGGTGGCCGGCGGCGCCCACCGGGTGGGCCGGGAGATTGCACTCGACCTCGCCCGCGGCGGCGCCAACGTCGGCATCAGCTACCACAGCTCGGGGGATGCGGCGGCGCGCACCGTCGCCGAGATCGCTGAGCTGGGCGTGCACACATCCTCGCGGCCGGCGGACGCCTCGCGGCCGGAGCTGATGCGGGGGCTGGTCGAGCAGACGGCGGCCGAGCTGGGCGGCCTCGACGTCTACGTGCACTGCCCCTCGGCCGGGTTCGAGGCGCGGCCGGCGGAACAGATCGACGAGCCGCTGTGGGACGCAGCGATGGGCTCGACCGCCAAGGGCTTCATGTTCGGTGCGCAGGCGGCGTACCGCCTGATGCGCGAGGCGGGAGGCGGCGTGATCGTGGCCATCACCGACGTGGCGGGGATCCAGCCCTGGCCGCGGTTCGCGGCACACGGCGCGGCCAAGGCGGCGCAGATCCACCTGGTCAAGTGCCTGGCCGCCGACTGGGGCCGCGACAACGTGCGCGTCTGCGGCGTCGCCCCCGGGCCGGTGCTGATGCCCGACGACGTGCGCGGCGACAACGAGGAGACGGTGCTGGGCCGGCTCGGCGATCCGGCCGATGTGGCACAGGCCGTCCGCTACTGCATCGAGGCCGACTTCTTCACCGGCCAGAACCTGATCGTGGACGGCGGCCGTATCCTGCGGCCGTGACCGATACCGACCGCGGCCCCGCCTATCCTTGAGATCATGGCCACCATGGAGCAGCCGGTGAACGCCGCCAGCGACCAGATCGACGTGCTCGACCACGGCTTCGTCCGGCTCGACGCGAGCATGGCCGACGACCTGTCGGTGGTCAATTCCGCGCGCGTCTCGTTCGCGCAGCACTCGAGCGAGATGACGGACCGCGAGGAGGGTCTCATCCGTTTTCTGATCAGAGAACGGCACGGCAGCCCAACCGAGCACAACGCCTTCCGGTTCCACATCAAGTGCCCGATCTTCGTCTGCCGGGAGTGGCAGCGGCACCGGATCGGGTCGTTCAACGAGTGGTCGGCCCGCTACTCGCAGCTCGAGCCGGAGTTCTACGTGCCGGCCGCCGAAGACGTGCGCACGCAGGTCGGGAAGCCCGGCTCCTACAGCTTCGAGCCGGTAGGCGACGAGCTGGCCGAGCATACGCGGGAGGCGCAGCTGGCGGTCTACCGGGCCGCCTACGACACCTACCTGGAGCTGCTCGAGCAGGGCGTCGCCAAGGAGGTGGCGCGAAACGTGCTGCCGGTGGCGATCTACACCCAGTTCTACTGGACGGTGAACGCGCGCAGCCTGATGAACTTCGTGTCGCTCCGCAACTCCGAGACCGCCCAGCGCGAGATCCGCCGCTACGCCGAGGCGGTCGAGCACTTCTTCGCCGGGAAGATGCCGGTCACGCACGCCGCGTTCGTGGCGAACGACCGCCGCGCGCCCTAACATCGCGCCCGCGTCAACCCCACCGACGGGGGATGCTGAATTCCTGCCCCGGGGGCGATGGTGTGAGCATGACGCCCACCGTCTCCCCGCAGGCGGGTCGCCTCGCCGTGCGCGAACGCGACCGCACCTCCGCCCAGATCCGGCGCTTCGCGCTGCTGTGGATGGCCGCGTCGATCGGCGTGCTGCTATCGGTGGCGATGGCAAGCCTGGTGGCCTCGCACTACCGCGACGACGCCGCCCGCCGGGCGCGTGCGAACGCCGACGCCGAGCTGGCCGTGGCACACCTGCAGGCCCAGATCCAGGGCCAGGCTGCGAACGTGCTCGGCTACCGGTCCACTGGTGAGGCGATCTACCGCCAGCAGTTCTCGGCCGGCGGCCGCGACATGCGAGCGGCGCTGGCCTCCCTCCGGCAGGCCGCGATCATGGCCGGCCGCCACCACACCGACATGCAGCTGCTGGCCGACGCCAGCCACGACATCGCGGCCTGGGAGAACGCAGCCGCGCTGGAACTGGCCCGGCCCCACGGCGGGCAGGGGGGTCTGTCTTCCGCCGGGAACCCGGCACCCAACGGCAAGGTGGCCGAGATCTCCCAGCAGCTGAATCTGCTGGCCTCGTCGCTGACGGGTGAGATGCAGGACGCGCGCGCCGCTTCGAGGCGGCACGCGCACATCGCCGACCTGATCCGCCAGGGATCGCTCCTGCTGGGCCTGATGATCCTGTTCGCCGGCGGCGTGCGGCTGCTGCGGCGGGCGTTCACCCTGGCCGCCGAGGCCGATGCACGGCGCGCGCGCGAGGCCCGCTGGAGCACCCAGATCGAGGCGGTGATGGCCTGGAGCGTGCGCGCCAAGGGCGCGGTCACGCGCAGCCAGCTGATCGGCTTCGCCCACATGGTGCCGCGCGAGGCGGTCGGCGCGCACTGCTTCATCGTCACCGAGGGCGCGGCGCCGACGCACCCCTCGCACGGCCTGCCCCGGTTTGCGATCGAGGTGGACGACGCCGGCGAGGGCCTGCATGTCTCGGTCTGCTTCCAGCCCGAGCGCGGTGACGAGCACGACCACCAGGCGCTCGACCTGCTGCTGGGCCACCTGTCGGCGCTGTGGCGGACGGTGCTGCGGCAGGAAAACCTGGAGCGCGCGGCCGGCCACGACGCGCTCACGGGACTGCCCAACCGGCGCGCGTTCGAGGCGGAGCTGCGGCGGCGAGTGGCGCTGTCCAAACGGCGCGGGCTGGGATTCACGCTCGCGATCGTCGACCTCGACCACTTCAAGCAGGTGAACGATTCGTTCGGCCATCCGGAGGGCGACGCGGTGCTGCGACGGGCCGGCGAGGGCATCCGCGACTCGCTGCGGACGTCCGATCGCGTGTTCCGCTTCGGTGGAGAGGAGTTCGCCCTGATCCTGGAGACGGCTGACGAGGGCGGCGTGGCCGACCTGCTGGAGCGTGCCCGTTTGGCGGTGAAGGCGCTGGGCGTCGCGCCCACCCCGGCGCGACGGTTGTCGGCGTCGATCGGCTGGGCGGTGTTCCCGCACGACGCGGACGACCGTGCCGACCTGATCGCGCTCGCGGACGGCGCGCTCTACCAGGCCAAGGAGTCGGGCCGCGACCGCGTGATCCGGGCCGGGCGGTACGAGCGCCTGGCCGGGTAGTCCAGGACGCTAGATCCCGATCGCCAGCCCGTCGCGCCGCGGCTCGGTGCCGCCGCGCAGGACCCCCTCAGCGTCGCGGTGGATGATGTGACCGTTGCCGAAGTTGCCAACGTCCGCGACCACGCCGGCCGGCCGGCTGAAGCGGTCGACCATGTCTTGCAGCGGCGGCTCCAGCGACACGGTGCCGTCCTCCTCCAGCCGGTAGCGGGGCGCGTCCAGCGCGGCCTGAGGATCGAGCCCGTGCTCGAGCATGTTGACCAGCACCTGCACGTGGCCCTGCGGCTGGAACTGGCCGCCGGTGACGCCGAGCACCGCCGCCCAGCGGCCGTCGGCATCGAGCAGGGCGGCCGGGATGATGGTGTGGAAAGGACGCTTGCCGGGCGCGAACCCGTTGGGGTGGCCGGGCGGCTCGACGAACCCGGAGCCGCGGTTCTGCAGCATGAAGCCGTGGCCGGGCACGATCACCTGGGAGCCGAACCCGTAGAAGATGCTCTGGATCAGCGAGACGGCCATGCCGTCACCATCCGCCGCGCAGACGTAGGCGGTGCCGCCGATGGTGGCGTAGCCGCGCTGGTAGGCGGCTGCCAGCGCCTCCACCTGGTCGGGCGGCTCGGGTGAGCGCAGCGACTCGAGCGCCCAGCCCGCGATCGAGCCCTGGCCGTTCGGCGGCATCTCCAGCAGCTGGTGGCCGCGATAGCTGAACGCCAGCGGCTCGACCCAGTCGTTGCGGTGCGCCTCGAGGTCGCCGGCGGAGAGCCAGCAGGCGCCGGCGACGGCGACGGCGGTGTCGCCCTGGTAGAAGCCGCCGGCAACGACCGTCTCCAGCGTGTCGGCCAGCGCCGGGTTGGCGAAGTACGGGCGTGGCTGAAACACCTCGCGGGCCTCACCCGAAAGCTCGCCCCAGTCCTCCGTCCATCCGGCCGTGTTGCGCAGCTGCATCGGGAAGCCGCGCCGGGCGAGCGCGATCGCCGGCTGCAGCGCCGCCGCCAGGCCCCGCGACGAGAACCGCTCGGCCAGGTCGGACCAGCCGGACGGGCATCCGGGCACGGTCACGCTGCGCGGACCGAACAGCTCGGGCAGGGCATCGCCGGGATCTGCAGGCGACCGCCCACTGGCGTTCAGTCCAACCGGCGGCTCGCCGTCGCGAACGACGATCGCAAACAGGTCGCCGCCGACGCCGCACTGGTTGGGCTCCGTCACCGCCAGCACACCGGCCGCGGACAGCGCCGCGTCCATCGCATTACCGCCCTCCCGCAGCACTTCCGCGCCGGTCAGCGCGGCCAGCGGCTGGCTGGTCGAGACCATGCCGCCACGACCGATCGCGGGCGGCCGGCTCGGGGAGAGGGACCAGGTCACGCGCGGATCGTAGATGGTTGATCCGCCGCTCAGTTCAGTGGGAACGGCAGCTGCCACCAGGGCGGCCGGCCGCTCGGCTCGATTGAGCTGACCCACTTCACCCACCAGAAGCCGCGGCGGCCCGGCACCACCAGCCGCGCCGGGCCGCCGTTCGCCGACGGCAGGTCGCGGCCGTCCAGCTCGGTGGCCAGCAGCAGCTGCGGCAGGTCGGCCACGTCGAAACGGCGGCTGTAGCCGGTGTGGGAGCTGACCAGCACGCTGCGCGTGCCTGGCGGCACCGGTCCCAGCAGGTCGGCCACGGCCACCCCGCTCCAGCGGTTGACGCTGTACCAGCCGCTGGTGCAGTCGAGCGCGCAGGTGACGGAGCGAGGCGCCAGGCCGGCGATGCGGTCGCGCCACTCACCGGCGTCCACCGTGGGCGTGGAGTCGTCCAGCCACGAGGTCGGGATGGGCTGGTCGCGGCGCAGCGAGCCGGTGGCCGCGCGGGACGCGCCAACCGTGCCCTCGAACGCCGCCTTGACGGCGACCGCCAGCAGGGCGAACCCGGCCAACCGCAGGAACCCGGCGCGCGTCAGGTCGCCCCGCCGGGGCCGCTGCGGCCGGTTGACCACGTGCAGCGCCACCAGCGGCAGCAGCGCCAGCGCGAGCGCGATGTGGATGCCCAGCACCGTCACCGGCCCCAGCGCCGACAGCCCCAGCGAGTGCGCGATGCCGGTGGCCAGCATCGCCACCGCCACCGCCGCCGTGGCCACCGCCGCGCCGATGTCGGCCCGCGCGCGGCGCAGACCGCGCCGTACCACCGGCACCTTCCAGCGCACCAGCAGCAGCACCGCGAAGCCGGCGGCACCGTGTGCCCACGTCACGATCCAGGTCCGCGACTCCCCGACCCAGAGCGCCAGCACGCCGGTCACGAAGGCAGCCAGCAGCGCTACCAGCAGAGTCAGGTTGGTGCGGCGCGCCACAAACCTACGCTAGATGATTGATTCCACGAACTATGTGGCGCCGGCCTGGTCTGGGACACGCTGGACGCCACGATCGTCCTCGGCCAGGACATCATCCAGCCTGCCCTGCGGACGCTCCCGAGGCCGCGCCCAGTGGGGCCGGCCACCGCCGATTGCGGTTGGCTACGCCTCGACCGCCACAGCGTCCTGGGCCGGGTTCACGGCCGGCGCGTGCCGCAGCCCGAAGAAGGCCGTCATCGCCGCCGAGAAGGCCAGCACCGCGCCCACCAGCATCGCCCCCTGAACACCGTGCACAAAGGCGTGCAGCGCCTGGTTCTCGAGCGCGTTTGCGGCCGCCGGTGGGGCGCCCTGGCTGATCGCCAGCTGATGGATCTTGGCACCCTGACCGCCGGTCACCAGCGGCACCAGTGTCTTGCCGTGCGTCCACACGCTGTCGACCCGGGTGGACACCACCGCGCCCAGCACGGCAACGCCCAGCGCGCCGCCGACCTGCCTGGAAGCGTTGATCACACCGGAGGCAACGCCCGCCTTGGCGTGGTCGACCGCGCCCATGCCGGCCGCCGATACCGCCGGCATCGTCATCGCGATGCCGATGCCGGAGACGACGTACGCGGGCCAGATCATGTTGTAGGAGCTGTCCACCTGCAGCCGCGAGAGCTGCAGCAGGCCGGCCGTCATCATCAGCATGCCCACCGTCATCTGGTAGCGCGGCGGCACCCTGCCGCTCATCCGGCCCGCGATCGGCGCCACGAAGATCACCATCATGGTCAGCGGCAGCGACCGCACACCGGCCTGCAGCGCCGAGTACCCGAGCACGTTCTGGAAGTAGAGCGTCACGAAGTAGAAGATGCCGAACATCGCGAAGCCGACCATCAGCACCACCGCGCTCGAGGCCGAGAACACCCGCGACTGGAAGAAGCTGAGCGGAAGCATCGGCTCCCTGGTGCGCGCCTCACGCCAGATGAATGCGGCGAACAGCAGCGCGGCTGCGCCCAGGAAGAACAGCGTGTAGGGCGACGTCCACGAGTGGCTGCCGGTCTTGATCAGCCCCCACGTCAGCGAGAACAGCGCGGCGGTCACCAGCACGGTGCCGATCACGTCGAGCGTCTTGGTGGTGGTATCGCTTGACTCGACCACGGCCCACCAGGTGACGCCGGCGGCGATCACACCGATCGGGACGTTGATCCAGAACACGGCCGACCAGGACACGTTCTCGACCAGGAACCCACCCAGCAGCGGTCCCACCGCCAGGCCCAGGCCGGAGATGCCGGCCCAGACGCCGATCGCGGTCGGCAGCTGCTTGCGCGGGAAGGCGGATACCAGGATCGACAGCGACAATGGGTTCAGGAGCGCGCCGCCAACGCCCTGCAGCGACCGAAACGCGATCAGCTGGGTGTCGGTCGTGGCCAGCGCGCAGGCGGCCGACGCGATCGTGAAGATCGCCAGGCCGACCAGGAAGATGCGTTTGCGGCCAAAGCGGTCACCGAGCTTGCCGCCGAGCAGGATCAGCGCGGCGAACGTGAGCACGTAGCCGTTGACCGTCCATTCGAGATTCTCGGGGTTGGTGATGTGGAGCGAACGCTGGATCGTCGGCAGCGCGACGTTCACCACCGTGTTGTCCAGCATGATCATGAACAGGGCGAAACACATGGCGAACAACGTCCACCACTTGTGGTTTGGATGGTCTTTGGTCATCCATCCACCTCCTGGGGAT
>DATNEO010000113.1:0-16005 GCA_035553035.1 Gaiellales bacterium
ATAATCACAAACCGACATATTTGACAACCTCAACTATCGAGGTAGACTGCAGATTATGGATACCTATCTGTTGATCCCACTGGAAGACGCAGTCGTCTTCCCGAACATGAGCATCACCCTCCCCATCGACGTCGGCGACGAGCAGCAGGTGCTGCTGGTGCCCACACACGAGGGCGAGTACGCGAAGGTGGGCGTCGTGGCCGAGGCGACCGAGCGGGCGAGGCTGCCGCGCGGCGTCACGGCCGTGTCGCTGAACGCGCTGCACCGCGCCGTGCTGGGCGCGGCCGAGGCCGATTCGGCCGGCCGCCTGCGGGTCGCCGCCGAACGCCACGTGGACGAGACGCCGGCTCCCGTCAAGACGCGCGAGCTGGAGCAGGAGTTCCGGGCCGTGGTCGAGGAGAAGCTGGAGCTGCGCGGCGACGACGGCCGTGTGGCGGCCTTCCTGCGCTCGATCACCGACGCCGGAGCATTGGCCGACAGCGCGGGCTACTCGCCCGACCTGTCATTCGAGCAGAAGCTGTCGCTGCTGGAGGAGCTCGACGTGATCGAGCGCCTGCGGCTGGCCCTGGAGGCGCAGCGCGAGGCGCTGGCGCAGGCCCAGGTCAGGCAGCGCATCCGCGACGACGTCGAGACCGGTGCGCAGAAGCAGCAGCGCGAGTACTTCCTGCGCAAGCAGATGGACTCGATCCGCAAGGAGCTGGGCGAGGACGACGCGTCGGTGATCGACGAGTACCGCGCCAAGATCGAAGAGGCCGGCATGCCGGAAGAGGTGCATGAGCAGGCCGAGCGCGAGCTGTCACGGATGGAGCGCATGGGCGACCAGTCCGGCGAGGCGTCGATGATCCGGTCGTACCTGGACTGGCTGATCGCCGTGCCGTGGAGCAAGCGCAGCGAGGAGCGGCTGGACCCGGTGCACGCACGCGAGGTGCTGGACGCCGATCACGCCGGCCTCGAGGACGTCAAGGACCGCATCACCGAGTACCTGGCCGTGCGCAAGCTGCGGCAGGACCGCGGCATCGCCGCCGACAAGCGCTCGGGCGCCATCCTCACGCTGATCGGGCCTCCCGGTACGGGCAAGACCTCGATCGGCGAGTCGATTGCACGGGCCACCGGCCGCGAGTTCGTGCGCATGTCGCTGGGCGGCGTGCGTGACGAGGCCGAGATCCGCGGCCATCGCCGCACCTACATCGGCGCCCTGCCGGGGCGGTTGGTACGGGCGTTGCGAGACGCCGGCACGATGAACCCCGTGATCATGCTGGATGAGGTCGACAAGGTCGGCGCCGACTGGCGCGGCGATCCGTCGTCCGCGCTGCTGGAGGTGCTCGATCCGGCCCAGAACCACTCGTTCCGGGACCACTACCTGGACGTCGAGCTGGACCTGTCCGAGGTGCTGTTCATCGCCACCGCCAACGTCGCCGACTCGATCCCCGGGCCGCTGCTCGACCGCATGGAGGTGATCCGCTTCGACGGGTACACCACCGACGAGAAGGTCGCGATCGCCCGTGGCTACCTGTGGCCGCGCCAGCGTGAGCGAAACGGGCTGCTGGAGGACGAGGTGCAGGTGTCCGACGACGTGCTGAAGCTGATCGTGACCGAGTACACCCGCGAGGCGGGCGTGCGGCAGCTCGAGCGTGAGCTGGGGACGGTGCTGCGAAAGACCGCCACCCAGATCGCGTCCGGGAAGGCCAAGGCCCCGCTCGAGGTGACGGTCGACGAGGCCCGCTCGGCGCTGGGCAAGCAGCGCTTCTACCAGGAGGCTGCGATCCGCACGGCGGTGCCCGGTGTGGCAACTGGCCTTGCGGTGACCGGCACCGGCGGCGACGTGCTGTTCGTCGAGGCCACATCGGTGGCGGGCGGCTCCGGACTGGAGCTGACCGGCCAGCTGGGCGACGTGATGAAGGAGTCGGCGCGGATCGCGCTCTCCTACGTGCGTGGCCACACGGCCGAGCTGGGCATCGACGCGCACGCGTTCGAGGACAAGGGCTTCCACGTCCACGTCCCGGCGGGGGCGATCCCGAAGGACGGCCCCAGCGCCGGCATCACGATGGTGACCGCGCTGGCGTCGCTGCTGACGGAGCGGAAGGTCAAGCACACGGTCGGCATGACCGGTGAGGTCACGCTGCAGGGACGGGTGCTGCCGATCGGCGGGCTCAAGCAGAAGGTGCTGGCCGCGCACGCGGCGGGGCTCACCGACGTGATCATCCCGGAGCGAAACCGGGCCGATCTGGAGGACGTGCCCGACGACGTGCGGGAGAGCATGAACTTCCATCCCGTGATGACCGTGGACGAGGTGCTGGCGATCGCGCTCGAGCCCGCCCCGGTCCGCGTCTAGACAGACAACGCACCACAGCCGCCCGGTGGCCCTGTGCCACCGGGCGGCTGTGGTGCTATGCCAGCGTCAGCTCGGCGCTGCAGACGCCGGCGCGCGGATGCCGCGCCGTGGCACGCAGCACCGTGCCGGCGGGCGCCGCCACCACCCACTCGACACGCACCCGCTCGCTGCTCGGCTCGTGGCCCGCGTCCCAGCCCAGCATGCTGATGGCGCCGCCGCGCCCGGTCAGCTGATCCAGCTCCGTGTGCGCCAGGCCCGACACCAGCTGCGCGCCGTCGCCCAGCTCCAGATCCACCTCGACAGGGCGCACCGCCTTCTGCTCGATCGCCTTCTTCGACACGTTGGTCGGCAGCCAGCCGGTGTTCTGCACCACCAGCCGCAGGCGGTGGGTGCCGCCGGCCACCGGCTCCGCCGTGAACGACCGCACCGCCAGCCGTGGCGACACCAGCGCCAGGTAGACGGCCCAGTCGCTGTGGGGTGCAACCTCCGCCTCGAGCCGTTCGAAGGGCGCGTTGCTGAGCACGTTGACCTCGTCCCAGCCGCCCAGCTCGACCGGCCCCAGCTGGGGATGCTGGAACGGGTACCAGTCGATGAAGCCGCGTCCGCCCATCTCGTTGTCCGACCAGGCAAGCATCTTCAGGTCGTCCTCGATCGGGTGGTTCTTCCACCAGTCGATGAAGCGCATCCCGACGTCGACGCCGGCTGCCCGCATCGGACTCCAGAACTCGGTCGTCCACCCGAACACGCCCAGGTGCTCGTAGATCCAGTCGTCGAAGGCGCCCCGCATCCACGTCTTCGGCTCGTACTGGAAGTGGTGGTAGACGGACGCGCGCGGGTAGCCGGTGAGGCGCACCGCCTCGTCGGCCATGCGGTCGTATGCGCGCAGGTCGGCGGGCGGGAAGTCGTCGTCCGGCCGGGCGCCGTAGGGCCGCAGAAGCACGCCGCCGAAGGTGTGGTAGCTGACGGCGCAGGTGATGTTCGGGCGGTCGACCACGGCCTGCACCGCGGCCCGGATCTCGGGCTCTGATGTGGGATAGGCGCCGGCCCCGTCCTGATCGGAGTGGGGGCGCCAGTCGTAGGGGAAGTTGCGGTTGAAGTCGAGGCCGGCCAGGGTCGGCGGCAGCTTGATGATGTCGCCGTCGTAGTCGGTCAGATGCCCCTCGGGCAGCAGCCGGTAGTACGGGCCGCCGCCCTCCTCGTCGGCACCGCGCGGCACCAGCAGGCGCGGATGCTGGGGGTGCGCCTTCCAGCTGCCGGTCTCGTCCTGGATCCGCATCGACAGGATGCGGCCGTCGCCGTCCACGTCGGAGGAGTGCAGGCCGGGCAGCTCGGTCGGAAGCGGCCACGGCCGCACGCCGGACCGCACGTAGCGGGGCACGTCGGCCAGGGCCAGCTCGACGCCGTCGGGGTTCAGGCGCGGTACCACGTAGAAGCTGCGGCCGGCAAGGGCGCGACCGATCCGCTCGTCCACTTGGTGGCCGGCCAGCAGGGTGTGCACCAGGTGCAGCGCGGCCGCGCCGCCGGTCACCTCGGTTGCGTGGATGTTGGCGTCGACCCAGACGGCCGGCTTGTCGCGCGCCGGCCCGGTGGACTCGTCCGTCACCTCGCACATCCAGATGTCACGGCCCTCGTGGGAGCACCCGATCGAGGCCACGGTGAGCAGCTGAGGACGCTCCGCCGTCCAGGCCTCGAGCAGTTCGGTCAGCTCCTGGTAGCGGGGCCAGTGGTCGAACGGCGCGGGCGTCAGCGGTGCGGGCACGGGGGCGATCGTAGCGTGGCATCCTCACGACGGCGGTTGTGAACCGCCGGGCTATACGCTACGTATTCGACTCGTGCTCCATCCCACCCGACGCCGCCTGCTGCTGATCAGCGCCATCTCGGTGCTGTGGATCGCCGCCGTGCTGCTCACAGACCGCAGCGCCGGCATCTGGATGCAGCGGACGCTGGGCGCCTTCACCTGGCTGCTGCTGCTGGCGCTGCTCCGCGGCGAGAGCCGCTCCGTGCGCTACCAGGTGGGGGCCGTGATCGTGGCGGCGACCATGCTCGAGTACACGGCCTCGCCGCTGCTCGGCCTCTACACCTACCGGCTGCACAACGTGCCCAGCTTCGTCCCGCCCGGACACGGCCTCGTCTACCTGGCCGCGCTGACGATCGGCGGCGCCATGTACGGCACCCGCGCCGGCATCTGGTTCCCGCGCGCCGTGCTGGTGGTGGCCGGCGCCTGGGCCGTTTGGGGAGTGGCGATCAGCGGCCGGCCGGACGTCGGCGGTGCCGTCCTGTTCCTGTTCCTGGCCGCGTTCATCCTGCGTGGCCGCGCGCCGCTGGTGTATGCCGCGGCGTTCGTGGTCACGGCGTACCTCGAGATCGTCGGCACCAACGTCGGCACCTGGGCCTGGGCGCACCACTCCCCGATGGGCCTGGTCTCGCTCGGCAACCCGCCCAGCGGCATCGCCGGCGGCTACTGCTTCCTGGACATGGTCGGCATCTACGTGGCGGCACGCCTGGCCCAGGTGCACGCGCCCGAGGTGGTGCTGGAGGCGGCGCCCGAGCCGTCCGTCGCGTAGCCGCGGCGCCTAAAGCGATTCCAGCGTTCTGCCGATACCGGCGGTGCTCCCCAGGGAGCCATCGCATGGGATGTCCGCACTTCATCCGCTGGTCGCCGGTGGTCGCGATCGCCCTGCTTCTGTCCGGCAGCGCCGCGTCGCACGCCGCCAAGCCCGGCATCTACGAGGTCTGGGGAGCCTCCCGGGACGTGGCCTCGCGCCCCTACGTGCAGGGCGGCCAGATCGTGCTGCAGTGGAGCGACGTCGAGCCCTCGCGCGGCCACTTCAACTGGTCGAGTCTCTACGCACAGCTCGATGCCTACCGGGCGATGGGCAAGACGGCGACCGTTCAGGTCAACTCGACCCACGGCAAGCCCGGGTGGATCTGGAACGTCGTTGCCCGCTGCGGATCGGTCAACGGCCAAGCGGTGCCGCAGTACTGGAACCCCGCCTACCTGACGTTGCAGAGCGAGCTCGTGAACGGCCTGGCCGCCGCCATCCGCGCCTATCCGCATCCCGAGACGGTGGCGCTGGTGCGGGCCAGTCCGAACGCGATCGGCACCGAGCTGACGATGCTGCCGCACAGCGCCTCGTGCACGGCCGCCGCGCCGGCCGCGACCGTCGGCGGGGGATGGTCGCCGAGCGTCGCCCACACCTACTTCCGAAACGTGATGGGCCTGTATGACGCCGCCATGATGCCCGACATCCACGTGGCGTTGCGCGCCGAGGCGTTCATCTCGGACGGAGCGCCGCTCAGCTGGCTGGGCCCGAACGGTGCCTGGATCATGGGCACCGCATCCGACATCGACTACAACCCCAGCCGCGACGCATTCGACGTGTACGCCCGCAGGTGGGACCGGGCGGGGCGGACGGTCAGCTACTGGGAGCCGATCTCGTATCGGGGCAAGCACAACCTGGTCAGCTGGAACTACTGGCGGATCCTGCTGGAGCTGTACAAGGGCGTGTCGTACATCGCCGTCTACGGCGAGCAGATCCGGCACGGCGGCAACCCCCAGTACCGCGCCGCCTTCGACTTCGCGAACCGCTACGCGGGCAGCGCGGCCACGCCGCAGACGTCTCCGGGAGCGTTCATCGCGCTGCGCAAGGGCCGCGGCCGCACCGCCGGGAACCTCGGGCAATTCATGACGCAGTGCGCGCCCGGCCTCACGTCGAGGGCGCTCAGCAGCGGGCAGGGCAGGCACATGATCGGGCCGGCCCGCCAGCGCTTCGGCCGCTACGCGCGGCGGATCGCCGGGCACACGTCGCGGTCGTGGATGGGCTTCCGGCTGAACAATGATTTCGTGGCCGGCGTGAGCGGCCGCAAGGTGGTGATCGGGGTCTGGTACCTGAACGGCGGCCACGGCAGCTTCCGGGTGTCGTGGGGCAGGTCGGCCTCGGAACGGCACGTCGTGCACAAGACCGGCACCGGCCGCTGGAAGCACTTCACGACGACGATCGACGGCTCGCTGCTGCGCGGACGGCTCGCCCACGGGTGTGACATCTCGCTGAAGGCGCTGGGCCACTCGAGGACCGCCTTCCACATGGTCGAGGTACGCGTTCCCGGCAGGTAGCATGGCCGCATGCCGGCGCCCCTGCCACTCGACCTCGATCGCTATCCGATCGACGACCTCGACGGCGAGCGGGCGCGGGCGCTGATCGCCGACTGCCGCTCGCAGCTGGAGCGCACCGGCCTCTGCCTGCTGCCGGGCTTCCTGGGGCCGGACGCGGTGGCGCGGTCGGTGGCGGAGCTCGAGCCGCGGGTGGGGGGCGCCTTCCGCAAGGAGCGCTCGATCGTGGCGATGAACGAGTCCGAGATCGACTCGTCGCTACCGCTGGACGATCCCGTCCGCACGGCCCATCGCCACTCCATGCGCACGATCGCCTACGACCTGATCGACGAGGGCTCTCCGATCCGGGCGCTGTACGAGTGGGAGGGCATGACGGGATTCCTGTCGGAGGTGCTCTCCTACCGGGTGTACCGCTGCGCCGACCCGCTGATCGCGCTGATGATCTCGGCCATGCCTCCCGGCGGGGAGCAGGGCTGGCATTTCGACGACAACGAGTTCGTGGTCTCGCTGCTGCTGCAGAAGCCGGTGGTCGGGGGTGACTTCGAGTACGCGCCCATGATCCGTAGCCAGCAGGATCCGGCCAATGACCGCATCCGCGACGTGTTCCAGGGCGTCGGCGACGACGTGCGCGTGGCGCCGCTCGAGCCGGGCACGCTGGCCCTGTTCCGCGGCACGCGGTCGCTGCACCGGGTCTCGCCCGTGGTCGAGGGGCCGACGCGCCTGATCGCGCTGCTCAGCTTCGACCGCGACCCGGGCATGGTGTTCCCGGCCAAGGCGCAGCTGAACAACACCGGTCGCACCACGCACGGGTGAACGTCGAGGCCTACCTCGACCGGATCGGCTACGCGGGGCCGGCCGAGCCCACGTATGCGGTGCTGGCCGCGCTGCAGCGCGCTCACATGCTGGCGGTTCCGTTCGAGAACCTGGACATCGCGCTCGGGCGCCGGCTGGTGCTCGACCGCCGCGCCAACTACGCGAAGATCGTGGAGCTGCGGCGGGGCGGCTGGTGCTTCGAGCTGAACGGGCTGTTCGCGTGGCTGCTGGAGCAGCTGGGCTACCACGTGACGCTGCTCGGCTCGCGGGTGGAGGGCGAGCGCGGTGGCGGCTGGGAGTTGGCCCACCTGCTGCTTCGGGTCGACCTCGACCGGCCCTACCTGGTGGACGTCGGCTTCGGCGAGGGCACGCTGCAGCCGGTGCCGCTCGAGCATGTGGCCGACGGTGTGATGCGGCACCAGAACGGGCTGAACGTCGTGTTCACCACCAGCCCGCGGCGGCTGGAGGAGTTCCAGGACATGTCCGACTTCCTGCAGACCTCACCGGAGTCCGGGTTCGTGAGGACGCGGGTCTGCACGGTGGCGCTGCCGGACGGTCGCCTGCGCCTGCGCGAGCTCGTGCTCGCCGAGCGCCACGGCGACGAGGTCAGCGAGCGGGAGCTGGTCGGCGAGCAGGAGTGGCGCGACTGCCTGCTGGAGAGGTTCGGCGTCGCGTTCTAGTCGATGTCGCGGAAGAACGTGAAGTAGAACTGCCGCCAGGCCGTCCACCAGTCGTCGGCGCGTGACACCAGCGTGCGCCCGTCGACGATCTCGACCACGGCGTGGTGGCGGTAGCGCTCGACCTCCTCGCTGGTGGCCAGCTCCACGCTGATCTCACAGGGCTTGCCGGGGTCGTAGGGCGGCACCGCGCTGAGGTCGGACAGCGCCTTCGCGGCTGCCTCCTCGATCAGCTCACGGGCCCGCAGCGGCGAGGTGTGGCGGGCGCTGAAGCGGCCCAGTCCCTGCTTCACCGCGACCGTGGTCAGGCCGCCGCCCAGCAGCTCCTGCGCCTCACGGCACGTGGCACGGTCGCCCGTCACCATCAGCACCGGGCAGCCCCAGGTGCCGCACAGGGCCGCGTTGATGCCGGTCTCTCCGACCAGCGTGCCGTTGAACGACAGATTGCGCCAGCCGGTGCCGGACACGGTGTGGTTCATGACGCCGTCCGGCGTGCCGGCCCTGGCGTGCATACCCACGAACAGGGCCGCGTCGCAGCCCTGCTCCAGGAACTCGGTGTACTCGCTCCACTCGTGCTGCACGACGAAGTCACAGCGGCGATCGAGCAGGTCGGGGATCAGCGAGTTGAACGTCCAGCCCTTGCCGGCGCCGTGGCAGTCCATCACCACCACCTCCGTTGCCCCGCCGGTGAACGCGCCACGCACGGCCGCGTTGATCTCCTCGGTGTAGAGGCGCGACCGATCGGCGTGGAGCGCCTCCCCGCCTTCCGTCTCGGGCCACTTGGTGACGCCCGCGACGCCCTCCATGTCGCTGATGATGAAGACCTTCACGGCCGATAGCCTACAGACGTGTTTGAGCTGTTTCTGCGAGAGGAGCTGATCTCCATGGCCGCCGATGACGGCGCCATGCGGGAGCGGCTGGTCGAGGACGGCAGCCTGTTCGACGGCTACAACCCGCTGATGGCGATCGTCCACCGGCGCAACGGCGACCGCCTGGGCGAGATGGTGGACGCGCACGGCTGGCCCGGGGCGCCGATGGTCGGCGAGGACGGAGCCGACGCGGCGTGGCTGGTGCTGCACCACGCGATCGGCGATCCGGCGCTGCAGCGCCGCTGCCTGCCGCTGCTCGAGCAGGCGGCCGCGCAGGGCGAGATCCCGGCCTGGCATCCGGCCACGCTGCTCGACGGCATCCGCTTCTACGAGGGCCGGCCGCAGGTCTACGGAAGCATGTTCGACTGGGACGAGAGGGGCCGCCTGGTGCCGTGGGCGATCGAGGACGCCGGGGGCGTCGACGATCGCCGCGCCGCGGTGGGACTGCCGCCGCTGGCCGACCAGGTCGCAAGCGCGCAAGCGGCGGCCGAGCGGGAGGGCGACCACCGGCCGACCGACCCGGTCGCGCGGCGGGACGAGGCCGAGCGCTGGGCGCGCTCGTTCGGCTGGCGCGACTGACGCGAGTCCTGTCACGGCTCTGGTGCAGCCGTGCAACGCCCCGCGCGACTGAATCGGGCTCAGAGGCCGACTCGGCCGGGGACGGCGGTCCGGCACGCGATCGTTGCGGGTCGTCACGGAACCGTGACGGGCGGCTGCGTGGTTGAGCGGCGGCGGGATTGGAGGTCGGGATGTCTTCGGCGTCGCGTGGTGCGGATCGTTGCCGGAGATGGCTGGGATGGTTGCGGCGGCGTGACGATCGTTGCGGGATTGCCTGTCACGCACCGGTCACGGATGCCTGGTCCTTCCGGAACAAGAGCAGCGCGAATCCGAGCGTGTCGCGGCCGCCCAGCTCCGTGTAGCGCCGCCGGCCGTTTCGTATCCAGCCCAGGAACTCCACCAGGCCCGGCTCGCCTGGATGCCGGGCCGCGTACCGTTCGCCGTTCGCGGCCCAGGTCGCCTCGTAGCGATCCCACTGCTCGACGCTGCTCGGCAGCGCCCTCACCAGGGTCAGGCCGTGTGGCGGGCCGATCGCCAGCGTCGCCTGCCAGTCGAGCAGGTCGTCGATCGTCGCCCCCAGTGCGGCGAGGTAGACGTCGCCGGGCGTTCGCCGCCAGTAGCCGTCGCCCAGCAGCACCAGGCCACCCGGGCGGGCCAGCGCGGCCAGCCGGCCGATGTCGCTGACCGCTCCCACCGAGCAGACAAGGTCGAACGACTCGGGCTCGGCCGGAAACGACCGCGCGTCGCCGGCCACCAGCCGTACTCTTGGGATCGGCGACGTTCCCGGGTGCAGATCGACACCGGTGCCGTCGATCGGCCCGCGCGACCCGAGCCACCGCAGCAGCGCGCCCTTGCCGCAGCCGAGGTCGAGTACGCGAGCCCCGGCGGGCAGCGCGGCTCCGTCGAGCAGCCGCTCGAAGCTGGTCTCGTCGTAGGGCCCCATGAACTCCAGGTCACCGTGCGCAATCCGTGACCAGTCGCTGCGCTGCATCAGTCCAGGTACTGGACAAAGCCACTCGGCTCCAGCCGTGCCGGCGGCTGCCAGTCGCGATCGGCGTAGCCGAGATGCAGCAGACCCAGCACGTGCTCGTCGTCGCCGACCCCCGCAGCGGCCCGGCCCTCGGCGCTCCGCAGCACCCCAGGGGTGCGCCAGTAGCTGGCGATCCCGCGCGCGTGAGCGGCCAGCATGATCGCGTACACCGCGCACGCTCCCGCCGCCACGTCCTCCTCGTCCTGCGCCTCGTCGCCGGTCTGGACAACGGAGCAGACGACCAGCGTGGGAGCACGATCGAGCTTGGCCGCGCCCTCCGGGTGCGCCTGCTTCAGCACCTCCAGCGACCGCGGCCCCGGCACCCGGAACCGCCACGGGTTCGTGAGGTGATGGTTGGGTGCCCAGCGGGCCAGCTCGAACAGCTGGTCGAGCTGCTCACGCGGCACCGGATCGGGCCGGTACACCTTGTGCGTGCGGCGCGTGCGGATCGCCTCATCGACGTTCACCGCGGCCGTCCATGGGAGTGGTGGAGCATGTGGCGGGAACTGTAGACTCGGCGTCATGAGGATCAGGGCAGCCGTGCTTGAGGAGTTCGGGGCACCGTTGGTCGTGCAGGAGATCGACCTGGCCGAGCCCCGTGCCGGTGAGGTGCTGGTGCGCCTGATCGCCTGCGGCGTCTGCCACACAGACCTCTACACCGCCTCGGGCGCCGACCCCTCCGGCTACGCACCGACCGTGCTCGGCCACGAGGGCGCAGGGGTGGTCGAGAAGATCGGCCCGGACGTCGACTCGCTGGCCGTCGGCGACCACGTGGTCACGCTGTTCTCGCCCCAGTGCGGCAAGTGCGTGCACTGTCTCAGCCCCAAGACCAACCTCTGCCTGGCCATCCGCGACATGCAGGGCAACGGTTACCTGCCCGACGGCACGGCGCGCTTGTCCCGCGACGGCGAGGCGATCCGCCACTTCATGGGCACGTCCACGTTCGCCGAGTACACGGTGATGCCCGAGATCGCGCTGGCGAAGGTCTCGCCGGAGGCGCCGCTCGAGGGCGCCGCGCTGTTCGCCTGCGGCCTCTCGACCGGCCTCGGCGCTGCCATGAACACCGCCAAGGTCGAGGCCGGATCGACCTGCGTCGTGTTCGGCGCCGGCATGGTCGGTCTGGGCGCCGTTGCCGGCTGCCGCCTGCAGGGCGCGGAGCGCATCATCTGCGTCGACATGTCGGAGGGCCGGCTCGAGCTCGCGCGCGGGCAGGGCGCCACCGAGACCATGACCGGCGGCGACGAGGCCGTCCAGCGGATCGTCGACATGACCGGCGGCTTCGGCGCCGACTACACCTTCGAGGCCACCGGCAACGTCAACGTGATGCGCCAGGCCGTCGAGTCGGCGCGCATGGGCTGGGGCCTGTGCACGGTGTGCGGAGTGGCCGGCCGCGGCGAGACGCTGGACGTGATCCCGCGCTTCCTGATCACCGGCCGGCGGATCGCCGGCAGCTCGTTCGGCGGCGTCAAGGGCCGCGACGGCGTGCCCCGCCTGGTCGACATGTGGCTGGAGGGAAAGATCGACGTCGATCCCTTCATCTCCCATCACATCACGCTGGACGAGGTCAACCACGGCTTCGAGCTGATGGAGGCGCAGGACGGCATCCGCAGCGTGATCGGGTTCGGCGCCGCGTGATCGTCGAGCGGGTCGAGCATCCGACCTGGACGTCGAACGCCTACCTGGTCGCCGATCACCGCAGCGGCCACGGTGTCTACATCGACGGCAACGGCGTCACCGAGCCGCTGGCGGCCCGGGCCGCGACCGATGACATCACGATAACCCACGTGCTGGTCACGCACGGCCACGCCGACCACGTGGTCGGAGTGGAGGAGACGGCCGCCCGGCTGGGCGTGCCGCTGTTGCGCTGGCCGGAGCTGTCCGACGGGCAGGAAGTGCAGTCCGGCGATCTGCGGATCGAGGCCATCTACACCCCGGGGCACTGCACCGACCACCTCAGCTTCCTCGTCGACCAGAGCGATGTGTTCACCGCCGACGTCCTGTTCAAGGGCACCCTGGGCGGCACCACCGGCGGCGGCGCGAACGGCTACGCGGACATGCGCAGGTCGATCGACCGGCTCATGCAGCTCGACCCGGCGGTGCGGGTGCACCCCGGCCACACGCTGCCCACCACCATCGGCGACGAGTGGGAGCACAACCCGTTCATCCGGATCTGGCGCGGCGTCGATCCGGAGGGCGACGCCCCCTGCACGGTGCGCGGCGAGCCGGCCACCCTGATCCTGTGGGCGCCCGACTACGACGGCACCAACAAGGCCTGGGTGCGCTACCCGGACGGCCGCGACGCGATCGTGGGCGGGTCGCAGGTAAAGCGCTGATGGCCTGGGCGGTGGCGCGGATCGAGGCGGTGGGCAGCACCGCCGAGCCGGGGTTCTGGGAGGAGTGGGCCCGGGAGCCCGACTTCGGCAGCCGCTGGCAGTCGATCGGCGATCACTTCGGGATCGCCGGATTCGGCGTCAACGCCAACGTCGCCGACGCCGGACGCGAGCTGATCGTTCCGCACAGCGAGACCGAGTACGGCGGCCAGGAGGAGCTGTACCTGCTGCTCCGCGGCCGCGCTCGCTTCACCTGTGACGGAGAGACGGTCGAGCTGGACGCCGGCGAGATGATGCACGTCAGCTCGGAGGTGGTACGCGATGCGGTCGCGCTCGAGGATTCAACGCTGGTGCTGTGCGTCGGCGGCACGCCCGGCCAGCCCTACTCACCGAGCTGATGGCGACGCGCGCCGACCCGCTCGCCGCGGGAGCCGTAGGCGGCCGGAAAGGACAGTTCGTGCTGGTCGAATGGTCCGATCCGGGCGGCCTCACCAGCCGCGAGCGGCCGATCGCGGGCCTGCACGTTCACCACTCGGACGACGAGGCCTGGTACGTGCTCGAGGGCACGCTCGGGTTCCGCGTGGGTGACGACGAGGTGGAGGCAGGTGCCGGCGCGGCGGTGTTCGTGCCGCGGGGGACGCCGCACTCGTTCTGGAACGCGGGTGACGGTCCGGCGCGGTACGTGCTCGTGATGCCGCCGCGGCTGAAGGCGCTGGTCGAGGCGCTGCACGCTCCCGGCGCCGGCGACTTCGCGGCCATCTTCCGCGAGCACGCGTCCGAACTGATCTAGCGGTCGCGGCGGATCCGGCTCAGCCAGCCGCTGCCGGGATCCTCCTCCGGCTCGACACCGTCCTCGACCACGACCAGCTCGCGCAGCGCCGCGATCGACAGGCCGGGCTGCTCACTTGGCTCCTGGCCGCCGGACAGCACGCGGTCGATCTTGGCGATGCTGTCGTTGTCGACGTGCAGGAACCGGCAGCCGACCACGGTATGTCCCGGCTGGTGGGCGGGTCGCACAGAGGCCACGCGCACCTCGCCGCTGATCGAGTCGGCGAAGAAGCGTCCGTGGAACATGAGCCGGTCGCCGACCCGCAGCACACGGGCGGTCGTGAAGGCGACGCCGGTGCGCGAGAGGTCGTCGAGCGTGCCGTCCACGCGATCGCGGTCGACCACCTCCTGGCAGTTGACCGCCTCCAGCCAGGCGACGCCGCCGATCGGCACACGCTCGGCCGCCCGCCGGCTCTCGTCCACCTGGATGGCGCCGGGCACCAGCTGCACCATCGCAAGATCCTGGGTGTGGTAGCTGGCGTCCTCGACGTTCAGGTGCAGCTCCCACGGCCGCGCGTCCGGGCCGACCACCCGGCCGGTCAGCGTCATGCCGGTGGCGACGGACAGGCGCGGCGCGGTGACCGTCGCCCGCTCGCCCTCGAGCGAGATCAGATGGATGCGCAGGATGCCGCCGCCGTGGAGCTCCAGCTCCACGTCGCGCTTGGTGAACAGCAGCGACATCGCATCGGTTGGCGAGAGTGTCATGGTCCCCGGTATCGGCCATCCGGCGCCGATGCCTTAGCGATTGAGCAGTGTCGGCGGCTACAGGAACGTCGCGATGATCGCGATCGCGATCGGCACGACGAACCAGGCCAGTGCCGTCAGCGCGATCGCGGCCGCCGCGATCGCGGCGCTGTCGTCCCGGGGCGGGTTACCGCAATGGCCGATCGTCTCGTACAGCGCCGCCAGCGACGGGTCGAGCGTCACCTTGATGCGGCGATGGGCGAGACCGGCGCCCTGCAGCAGCACCCACGCCAGCAGGGCGAACACGATCGCCAGGATCACACCCAGCGGCACGATCAGCAACGGCCCCTGGCCCTTGACCGCGCCGAACTGGCGCGCGATCGACGCCAGCACCGGCACCGCAGCGCCGCCGATCAGCACGGTCGGCAGCGGCAGGCTTCCGCCCTTGTATCCGAGCGTCAGACGATCGGCCTGGATCCGCGCCCGCGCCAGCACGCGGCGCTCGGCGCCGGCCGTCTGCGATTGGCTCTCCCGGCGCGCGTACAGGCGAGACAGCGCGTGCACGACGTTGGAGACGTGGCCGCGCACGATCGTGCGCGCCACGAACTGCACGGCCCCGCCGGCGGCTCCCGAGAACGGGCCCAGCCGGCGCAGCACCGGATGCTTCCATCCGTCGCGGTCAAGCACCTCGAGCGCCCGCATCACCAGACGGTGGCTCTGCTCGAACCGATCGGGGTGCGCGAGCGGGCCGGCGGCGGCGATCTCGCCCAGCAGGGCAGCCTCCGTGCGCGTATCGACGCCGATCTCCGCCAGCGCCCGCTCGGCGGCCTCGTCGGGGTCTCCGCTCAACAGCTGGAAGGTGGTCGCCAGCTGCTGGGTGACCTCGTCCAGGATCAGGTGGTCATCGGGGAGCTGACCCGGGGTGTCCATTCCCGCCTACGGTAGCGACCGGCCCGGCGGGCGCGGCGGCGGCCGGTTAACCGTTCCCTAACGGTCAGACTTTGCGTGGTTAGTGAATATTCACTAATCTGCCTGTCATGGCCGTGGCACCGAGACAGCGACTGACCCGCGATGAGCGGTACGAGACGATCCTCGCGGCTGCCCGCACCGTCTTTGCCCGGCATGGCTACCACCGCGCCGGCACCGCCGAGATCGCGCGCGCGGCCGGCTGCTCGGAGCCGATGCTGTACAAGCACTTCCCCTCCAAGCAGGCCCTGTTCGCGGCCGTGCTGGTCGACGCCACGACCCAGCTGAAGGAGCGCATCCACACCATGCTGGACGGCTGCGACAACGGCCTCGAGCAGATGGTGACGATGGTCGGCGACCTCTCGCACGACCCGGTCATGATCGAGGTGTCGCGCCTGCGGATGCTTGCGATCACCCTGGCCGACGATCCCGTGATCAAGCGGGCGCTCGCCCAGAGCGTGACCGAGATGCGGCGCCGGGTGGTCAGCTCGGTCGCCCAGATGCAGGAGATGGGCACGGCCCGCTCCGACATCGACGCCGATCAGATCGGCTGGCTGTGGCTGGGCTTCGTGCTCGCCGCCGGCTTCCGGATGGCCCTCGAGGGGCCCGAGGTCGCAGACCAGCTGCCCAAGATTCCACAAACGCTGCTCGCTTTGCTGCAGACGAATCCCCAGGAGGTGGATGGATGACCAAAGACCATCCAAACCACAAGTGGTGGACGTTGTTCGCCATGTGTTTCGCCCTGTTCATGATCATGCTGGACAACACGGTGGTGAACGTCGCGCTGCCGACGATCCAGCGTTCGCT
>DATNEO010000114.1:0-24219 GCA_035553035.1 Gaiellales bacterium
CTGGTGCGTACCAGTTCCGGGCCCGCCTTCGACGCCCAGGCGTCGGCCCCATGTCGTGGAGTCCGACGTCGACCCTGACCGTCAGCTGACGTAGCTCACGGCGGCCGCACGCCGGGGGCGAAGCCAACTCGCTGGTCGGCCACGCCGACTGCGCAGACGGGTCGCGGCTGGCTAGCGCCAGCCCGAAGATCCGCACCCGTGCGGTATACCACCACGCTAGGTGGTATGCGGCCGGTAGACGGAAACGGCCGTGGCCCGGTGGCAGCGGCGACAGACAAGCAGTCTGGTCGCCTTTCGGAACACCGGGCATCGTGAGTTCGAGCACTTGCGATCGGTCGTGAACACGGTCGGCACCTGCTTCCTGGTCTAGAGCGTGAACCGGTACACCGGTGGTGTCGAGATCCCCTCGACACCCTGGCCGGCGGCGCACGTGACCACGTCATGGGCGATGTCGAGCAGCCTGCGGTTCGTGTGCTTTGAGACGAACACCAGTCGCGCCAGTGCCTCGTCCGGGCTGCACGCGTGGTGGGCGGAGACGATCAGCCTGGCCTCCTCGATCACCACCCCACAGCAGAGTGGATCACCGAGCGCCTGGGCGCGGGCGAGCGCGCTGGCGACGCCGATGCCGCCGCGCCACGCCTGGTCGAGGAGCCTGTCGGAGGCCAACAGCTTCGCATCGATCACTTCAAGTCCCTTCCAAATACGCTTTGGAGCGGGACGGCACAACGGCCTGGGAGCGATCCGCGATGTCGCCTCGTGGACGCTCAGTCTACTCCTGTGTGGGCATCGGTGGTCAGAGGGCCGGATCCACCGGCGCGTTCGGTGAGCGGATCAGCCGCCAGACGGCGCCCGGTGACCGCCGCCATCCGACGCTCTTTGCCACCTGGATCGTCTGCGATCCCGCGACCGCCACACCGATCAGCCCGACCACGACCTGGATCCCCCAGATCCCGGCGCGGATGCGGTCGGCCTGGTTGCTCGACGGAGCGGTCAGCCAGATCGTGACCTGCGCGATCGGCAGCCAGGAGGCAACCACGAGGCAGACGCCGAATCGGATGCGAAGCGCACGGGCCCGCGGGTTCTCGATCGGTTCCACGGCCAGTCAGCGTACCGCATCGGGGCCTTCTAGCAGGGCCGGTGCAGGTGATAGCCCGGGAAGCGCCGGTGCGCGGCCGCCCACGTGCGGAAGTGCTTGAGGTACCTGGCGCTGAGCTCGCGCCATGCGCTGTCGTCGGCGCAGTAGATGGTGCTGGCCGTGCCGAAGCTGGAGGCGTAATAGCCGCCCGTGCTCGAGCCGCCCGCGGGCGCGGACGGGCCGCCGGCGGCCGTGGGAGGGCCGCCCACGTAGCGCCGGTACGCGGCAACCCAGTTTCGCGCCTCGATGCGCTGCGCCGTGCGCAGTGCCAGCCGCCCCGAGCAGACCAGCTCATGCAGCCGGTTCTCGAGCACGTCCTTGGTGCGGGCGCCCCACCGGCCGGCGTAGGGCTCGGGCCACAGGTTCGCGATCGCGTTCGACCCGCCGATTTCGAGGGACACGAGGTGATCGACCTCGTGGGCATACGGGTCGTGCGCGACCCCGTAGCGGTCGTAGACCGCGGTCGCCTCCGCCTGCGGGACGTTTCGCACCGATGCCGAGTAGCCGGCCACGCAGATTCGCGCCTTGCCCACGGCGAACGCCGCCCCTGGCGTCAGTGAGCGGCGCGGTACGTCCACGGCCGGCACGTCCCGCCGGGTTTCCGCCGGCGGGTGTGCGTGGTGGTGCCGGTGGTGGTGGTGGTAGGTATGGCGATGGCGGGCAGGAGTGGGCGCCACAATCGGACCGCTCTGCCGGGACGACACCGGCTGTGCGACGCCGGCGGAGGTGCAGCCCGCGGTCACCAGCATCAGCAGCGCGGCCGTCCGGTACCTCACCAGTGCGCCGTCCGCTGCGCGATGTCGGCCATGGGCGAATCGTACGCTTGCGGGTGCTAGCCTGGCCGCGCATGCGACGCGAGATCCAGCCCGGCTACGAGCTTGACGACGACCGCGAGCGCATCGACGTGGCCGCGGTGCACCGGTTCCTCTCGGAGGAGGCCTACTGGGCGCTTGGCCGGCCCTTCGACACGGTGGCTCTGCTGGTGCGCAACTCCTACCGGGTGATCGGCCTGTATCACGACGGCGCCCTGGTCGGCTACTGCCGGGCCGTCTCCGACGGCGCCGTCCACGCCTACCTGGCCGACGTCTATGTGCTCCAGGAGCACCGCGGCCTGGGGCTTGGCGAAGCGATGGTGCGCGAGATGGTGAATTCCGGCGAGCTGGCGAACGCCCGCTGGATGCTGCACACCGGTGATATGCAGCCGCTGTACCGGAAGCTCGGATTCGGAGCTGCCAGCGAGCGGGCCATGGAACGCCAGGCCGGCTGACTCAGCTCAGCGCAGCAGGATCCTGCCGCTGTGGGCCTTCACGGTATCCGAACCGCTGGCGAGCCGTGCGGCCAACCGGCCGAGTGGCTTGGCGCTGCTGCCGGTGTTGACCACGACCATCCCGTGCTTGAACGTGCGGGTGATGATCGCGCCGTTGACGCGCAGCTTGGCCGTCGGACTGCCGAGTTGACCGGCGCGGTTGAAGAAGTCCCACCACTTGCCGGCCTGCTGATCGGTGCCGACGCTGATGCGGTCGCCCCTGCCGTACCCGGACAGGAACAACGTGAAGCCGTAGCGGGCGCCCGTCTCGGTGCCGAGCTTGGCGAAGCACAAGCACCTGGTGTGGCGCAGCACGTCCAGCGAGCGGGACGCGGACACGCGTGCGAACATCTCGTAGGCGACCATGTACTTGGCGCCGCGGGCGGCGAGCAGGTTGTTGGCCGCGATGCCCCATTTTCTCGAGGCGTTCGACACGTAGTTGGCGAGGCCCAGGGTCTGCTGCGTCCACCAACTCGGGCTGACGTTGGGGTGAACGTTGGTGCGGGAGTAGCCGTCGCTGCCCATGGCGTCCAGGAAGCAGAAGGATGGGCTGCCCTGGCAGTTCTTCACGACCTGCTTGCGCCAGCCGGCGCTGGCCGGATTCATCACGTAGAAGCCCCGCGCCCTGTCACGGACGCGGGCGCCGCCCGCAGTGTGCATGTACCACGACTCCGGGTACGTGCCGATCCGCGACCGGGTGCCTTTGGTGTAGAGCCCCGTATGTGCGGCGCGGTAGCCCTTCCTCAGCTGCGCCTTCTGGACCGTGATGGTCGGGAAGTGCGACCGGACGAAGGATGGGGAAGGCGCAACCCTGGGATGGAGGTGCAGTGGGGCGTACAGCCTGCTGAGCACGTTCGCTTGGGCGGCGGCGGGAGCCGCCGTGAGAACTGATATGGCCGTGATCGCAATCAACAGGCGTGAACGCATGAGCATCAATCTCCCTGGCTTTGGTCGGGCGCAACGCTGGTACTCGGTTGCGGATGTGAAGCCTCGGAAGCTCACGGTAAATGGTCACCGTAAGGGGCATGAATGCCTGATGTACGCGACCCGTAAAGATTCAGCCAAGAGCCTGAGAATGACCCTCACCAACGCGGGCGCGAGCGACGCCCGGCCGGACCAGGCTACGCTACGCGGTGGCGGGGCTCTGGTTTGTGGTGTGAATGCTCTAGTAGATTTGCAACTTGTCATGTATATTCGTACCGGAGACGTGGCCACCTGTCGTTCCAGATCCCTGCTTTGCACGGCGGCTGTGATCGTCGGCCTGCTGCTGTCCGGATGCGCCAGCTCCTCGAGCAGTGGTGGTAGCTCGGGCGGCGCTGCCCCGTCGCCGAGCGGCGGTCAGACCGGTGCCTACACGCCCGCCAGCGGCACCACCCAGAGCGGCGTCCTGTTCCCCGTGTACACGAACAGGACGGCTGGCTACTCGTTCGACTACCCGGGCGGCTGGCGAGTCGCCGAGAAGGGCAGCGGCGTTCGAATCGCACGCTTCGGCGATGCCGTCACCGTTGTGGTCCGGCCGCGCCAACAGGCACCATCCTCCAAGGGCTACCAGAAGCAGCTCGAGGCCATGCTGCAGCAGCATGACGACAAGCTCCTGTCCAAGATCGTTCGGCCCGCCAGCGAGATCACGGTCGGCAAGGACAAGGTCACGATGGCGGTGATCGAGCAGGTGCGACCGACCGGCCCCGGGGCGGATGCGCCCAAGGACACGCTGGTCGTCAGCCGCTACCTGTTCTGGAAGGACGGTAAGCTCGCGCTGCTCTCGATGAGCTCGGTGAAGGGCGTCGACAACAACGACGCCTGGAACCTGATGGCCAACTCCTTCAAGTGGAACTGAGCCGGCAGAGCCGCTAGGCTCGGCCGAGTGATCGTCACCGACGCAGTCAGTGGCTACCTGCTCGAGTCGCGTCCACAGCCCGACGCGCTGCTCCTGGAGATGGAAGAGCACGGCCGCCGGGACGGCATCCCGATCGTTGTGCCTTCGACCGGGGCACTGCTGGGTGTGCTCGCCGCCGCCTGCGGCGCCCGGCGCGTCGTGGAGGTGGGCACCGCGATCGGCGTATCCACGCTCTACATCGCGCGCGCGATGGCCCCCGACGGGCTGATCGTCTCGTTCGAGATCGACCCGGAGCGCCAGCGGGCCGCGCGCGCCTACCTCGACCGCGCCGGCGTCGGCGAGCGTGCCGACCTGCGGCTTCTCGATGCCGGTGAGGGTCTGGCTGAGCTCGATCTCGAGGCCTGGGACATGGTGTTCCTGGACGGCATCAAGGGCGACTACCCGGCTCACCTGGAGCTGGCCCTGCCGCTGCTGCGAAGCGGTGGGCTGGTGGTTGTCGATAACACCCTCTTGAGTGGCCTGGTGGCCGAGGGACGCGCGGGTGGCGGCTGGACCGAGGACGCGATCGCGACCATGCGACGCGTCAACTCCTCGCTGCTCGAGCGCTCGGACATGGTGGCCGCACTGCTGCCGGTCGGCGACGGCGTGCTGGTCGGGGTGCGCCGGTGAGGAAGCTGGTCGCCGCCGTGCTCCTGGTCGTGGCGCTGGCAGCGCCCAGCCAGGCACACGCGCTCACCCGCGGCACGCACGTGGAGGTGTTCAAGCGCGGACTCAACCAGGTCGTCGACATGGCGTACGTGCCGCGGTCGACGACGCTGTTCTACACGGAGAAGACGGGCGCGATCCGGGTGATCGTGAGCCACAGGCTGCTGCCGACGCCGTGCGTCACCCTGGATGTGGTCAGCGACGGCGAGCGCGGCGCCCTCGGCCTGGTGCTCGACCCCGACTACCGCACGAACCATTACCTGTACGTCTACTTCACGAAACGGTCGCCGCTCCAGAACCGGGTCACGCGCTTCACCGTGATCAACGACCGCTGCAGGCATGCGCATCCCCTGATCACCGGCATCCCGACGGTGGCCGGCTACCACAACGGCGGGCAGCTGTTCTTCCTGGGCAACAAGCTGTTCGTGACGGTCGGGGAGAACCACGATCCCGGGAACGCCCAGAACCTCCACACTCGGCTGGGAAAGGTGCTGCGCTACAACCGCGACGGGTCGATCCCGCGCACCAACCCGATCCTGGGCGGGCGCCGCACGGCGATCTGGTCGTACGGGCACCGCAACGGCTTCGGGCTGACGGCCAAGCCGAACACGAACCGGCTGTACGAGACCGAGAACGGCCCCAACTGCGACGACGAGCTGAACCACATCATGAAGGGGCGCAACTACGGCTGGGGGAACGGCTACGTGTGCGGCACCAACGGCGTGGGGCCGCGGCCGGTGGCGCCGCTGAAGCGCTGGACGCCGACGATCGCCCCGACCGATCCCTGGTGGTATCGGGGTCGCATCAAGCGCATGCGGGGATCGATCTACATGGGCGACTACAACACCGGCACGCTGCGGCGGATCAGGCTGAACCGGGCAGGCACGGCGGTGAAGTCGATCTCGCTCACCCACCACGCGCCGTCCGGGATCATCGATGTCTCGTCCGGTCCAGGCCGGTGGCTGTACTTCGCCACCCAGAGCACGATCTACCGGATCGTCAAGAACCAGTAGACGTCCATCGCTGGGCGCGGGAGCGCGCCGATGGGGGCGGCTGGGATCGAACCAGCGACCAACCCGTTATGAGCGGGCTGCTCTAACCGCTGAGCTACACCCCCCGAAGGGCGCGTACCATGGTAAACGGTGACGCGCTTCACATTCCCTTCCAATGGTCGAGGCCGACCGTTCAAACCATCACCGTCGGCGGAACGTAGAACAAGATGGACATCGAGCATGGAGAGGGCGTGGGGCACATCATCGCAGACGCCGAGCATGAGATCTTCGACGGGCTGAACGACGCCGACCTGGCCGACCTGGACGACCGTTTCGCCATGGCGACGTTCCGCAAGGGCGAGCTGATCTACTCGCCGTTCGATCGCGGCGAGGCGATGTTCCTGATCGAGAGCGGCCGGGTGCGGCTGTTCCGGAGCGCGGCGGACGGGCGCCAGGTGACGCTGTCGATGCTCGACCCGGGTGCCACTTTCGGGCAGGTGTCGGTGCTGGACGAGCCCATGCACGACGCCTACGCCGAGGCGATGACCGACTCCGTGGTGCGAATCCTGCGCGTGGCCGACCTCGAGCGCACGATCGGCGAGCACCCGCGGATGGCGCTGAACCTGATGCGATCGCTCTCCGAGCGGCTGCGGACGGCCGAGGACCAGATCGAGGCGCTGGCGTTCCGCCCGGTGCCATCGCGGCTGGCCGGCAAGCTGCTGGAGCTGATGGACCGTTACGGCAGGGTCACTCCCAACGGCATCCGGATCGACGAGCGCTTCACGCACATGCAGCTGGCCGAGATGATCGGAACCAGCCGCGAGACGCTGACGAAGGTGCTGAACGAGATGCGCGATGCCGGCCTGATCGACGTCCGCGAGCGGCTCGTCTGGGTGCTGGACGCCGACGGGCTCGAGCGGCTCAAGACCAGCAGCTGAGCGGCGGCAGCGGCCCGCCACTGCACTACACTTCCGTCCAGAACTTCGGACGGAGGATGTCAGTGGCTGAAACCGGAACCATGCGTGTCAAGAGCGGCCTGGCCGAGATGCTCAAGGGTGGCGTGATCATGGACGTGACCAACGCCGAGCAGGCGCGCATCGCCGAGGACGCGGGTGCATGTGCGGTGATGGCGCTCGAGCGCGTGCCGGCCGACATCCGCCGTGACGGCGGCGTCGCTCGGATGGCCGATCCCACCAAGATCCGTGAGATCCAGGAGACGGTCACGATCCCGGTGATGGCCAAGGCCCGCATCGGCCACTTCGTCGAGGCCCAGATCCTGGAGGCGCTCGAGGTCGACTACATCGACGAGTCCGAGGTGCTGACCCCCGCCGACGAGGCCAACCACATCAACAAGTGGGACTTCAAGGTGCCCTTCGTCTGCGGCGCTACCAACCTCGGCGAGGCGCTGCGCCGGATCGCCGAGGGCGCGGCCATGATTCGCAGCAAGGGCGAGGCCGGTACCGGCAACGTGGTCGAGGCCACCCGCCACATGCGGTCGATCCTGGGCGACATCCGCCGCCTACAGTCGATGGACGAGAACGAGCTGTACTCGGCCGCCAAGGAGCACCGTGCCCCCTACGACTTGATCCGGAACGTGGCCGAGAACGGCCGGCTGCCGGTGGTCACGTTCACCGCGGGCGGCCTCGCCACCCCGGCCGATGCGGCCATGATGATGCAGCTGGGCGCCGACGGCGTGTTCGTCGGCTCCGGCATCTTCAAGAGCGGCGACCCCGCCCAGCGGGCGTCCGCCATCGTCAAGGCCACCACCCACTTCAACGACGCGGCCGTGCTGGCCGAGGTGTCGACCGGCCTGGGCGAGCCCATGGTCGGGATCGAGATGTCGGAGCTGGGCGAGGACGGTCTGCTGCAGACGCGTGGCTGGTAAGGTCGGAGTCCTCGCCCTGCAGGGCGCATTCCGGGAGCACTGCCGGGCGCTGGCCGACGTCGGCGTGGAACCGGTCGAGGTGCGGCAGGCGGGCGAGCTGGCCAGGCTGGAGGGTCTGGTGATCCCGGGCGGCGAGTCGACGACCATGTCCAAGCTGATGGTCGCCTACGACCTGGAAACGCCGATCCGCGAGCTGCACGCCGCGGGCGCTCCCGTGTTCGGCACCTGCGCCGGCATGATCCTGGCGGCTCGCGACGCCGTTGACGGCCTGCCCGACCAGCGCTATCTGGGTCTGATCGACATCGTCGTACGGCGCAATGCCTTCGGCCGCCAGGTGGCCAGCTTCGAGGCCGAGCTGGCGCTGGCCGGCGATCCCGAGCCGCTCACCGGCGTCTTCATCCGGGCACCCTGGATCGAGTCGGCCGGCGACGGCGTGCAGGTGCTCGCAGAGCATACCGGCCACGCGGTGGCCGCGCAGCAGGGGGCGGTGCTGGTGACGGCGTTCCACCCCGAGCTGACCGGCGACCGGCGGCTGCACCGGCGCTTCGCCGAGATGGTGGAGCGGGCGCGCGGGGCGGTGGCGGCATGAGCGGCCACTCGAAATGGTCGACCATCAAGCACAAAAAGGGTGCCGAGGACAAGAAGCGCGGCAAGCTCTTCACGAAGCTGTCGCGGGCCATCATCGTGGCCGCCAAGGAGGGCGGCTCCGACCCGGCCGCGAACGCCTCGCTGGCGGCCGCGATCGCGAAGGCACGGTCGTACTCGATGCCGAAGGACAACATCGAGCGGGCCGTGCAGCGCGGCGCCGGCAGCGGCGAGGGCACCGACGCGTACGACGCGATCACGTATGAGGGCTACGGGCCGGAGGGCGTCGCGATCATCGTCGAGGCGCTGACCGACAACCGCAACCGCACCGCCGCCGACGTGCGCGCGATCTTCAGCAAGCACAATGCCAGCCTGGGCACGCCGGGCTCGGTGGCGTGGCAGTTCGAGCGCAAGGGCGTGGTGCTGGTGTCGTCTGACCAGCTGGACGAGGACGAGATGGTGCTGCAGGCGGCCGATGCCGGTGCCGAGGACGCGCAGCTGGACGGCGATGTCTGGCAGGTGATCACCGACGCCGGAGACCTGGCGGTGGTGCGGGACGCGCTCGAGGCGTCAGGCCTGCCGATCACTTCGGCCGAGCTGACCCTGGTGCCGAAGAATACTGTCGCACTGGAGGAGGACGCCGCCCGCAAGCTGCTGCGTCTGATCGACGCGCTCGAGGACAACGACGACGTGCAGGACGTCTACGCCAACTTCGACATCCCCGACGCGGTGCTCGAGGCGGTTGCCGGCTAGGCAGCCGCCGGGCGGAACCGCAGCACGTAGCGCACGCACAGGTAGATCACCAGCGCCGAGACGGCGACGATCGCGATCACGCCGACCACGTGGCTGGCCGAGCCGAAGCGGTCGATCAGCGTCGCCACGGAGCTCGAGAACAGGTAGCCGAGCGCGCCGACCAGGATCGCCCACACGGCGGCGCCCAGGGCGTCCGCCAGCAGGTAGCGGTGGAACGGCATGCGGGTGCTGCCGGAGACGATCGCCAGCTTGGTGCGGATGCCAGCGATCAGCCTGCCGCCGGCCACCGCGCGGGCACCGTAGCGCGCCATGAAGACGTGCACGGAGCTGTCCTCGTGCACCCCGAAGCGGCGCAGCACTCCGGGGCCGGCGGCGCGCCCGATGGCGTACGCGCAGAGGTCGCCGGCCAGCGCGAATGCCCATGCCACCAGCACCACCAGCGGCAGCGTGAACTCGCTGGTGTTGGCCGCGGCAGCGGCGGCGGCCAACAGCACGATCTCGCCGGAGGAGGGCAGGCCGAAGCTGTCGCCGAACGCGCCGATCGCCACGCCGAGATAGCCATAGTCGTGCAGCAGCGAGCTTGCGCTAGGTAGATCGACGTGGCTCAGCACCTGCCAGATCACCAGGCCGGCCAGAGCCACGGCCGAGAATGCCGCCGCCAGCCGCAGCACGGGCGGCAGCCACCACCGCGCGGCCGGGCGGCTGATCTCCATGCCATGGACTGTACCGGGGCACGATTCGGAGGGGCTTGGCTGCGGGAACACCCGTTCGGTCGCGTCCGCGCGCGCCGGTAGACTGCGGCCAGATGATCGTGCTCGGCATCGACCCCGGTACGGCCTCGACCGGCTTCGGCGTGATCTCGGCGGAGGGCTCGACGCTGCGCGCCATCGACCACGGACTGATCTCGACACCGGCCCGCGCCCATCCGTCCCGGCGGATGGGTGAGATCCACAGCCGGGTGGCGGCGCTGATCGAGCAGCACGCGCCCGAGGCGGTGGCCATGGAGGATCTGTTCGTCGGGGTGAACCCACGCGCGGTGCTATCGGTCGGCCAGGCGCGAGGTGCGGTGCTGGCCGCCTGCGGCCAGGCCGGGCTGGACGCTGCCGCCTATCCACCGGCCGAGGTGAAGGCGGCAGTCTGTGGCTACGGCCGCGCCGACAAGGTGCAGGTGCAGCGGATGGTGGGGGCGATGCTCTCGGCCGACCTGGCGGCTGCGAGCGACCACGCCACCGACGCGCTGGCGGTGGCCATCTGCCACGCGGTGCGCAACCGCGGGCGACGTGTGGCCCAGGCGGCGGCGCGATGATCGCGACGCTGCGCGGCAAGGTGCTGGAGCGCGGCTCCGGCCGGATCGTGATCGATGTGGGCGGCGTCGGCTACCTGCTGGCGGCCACGAGCGCCGCGATCCGGATGGCGGTGCCCGACGGCGAGGAGGTGACCCTGGTCACGCACCTGCACGTGCGCGAGGACGCGCTGATCCTGTTCGGGTTCGCCAGCACCGCCGAACGCGACCTGTTCGAGCTGTTGCTGGGAGTGTCCGGCGTGGGGCCGAAGGCTGCGCTGGCGATCGTCTCGGGGTACGCGCCCGACCAGATCCGCCGCGCCATCGTCACGTCCGACCACGCGCTGTTCACGAGCATCACCGGCGTCGGCCGCAAGACCGCCGAGCGGGTCGTGATCGACCTCAAGGACAAGGTCGGATCGCTGCCGGCGACGCCGGCGCAGGATGTCGCCGACGTGCCGCCGGCCGACGACCACACGGCGGCCCGCGACGGCTTGGTCGGCCTCGGCATGTCCGTGGCGGAGGCCGAGGCGGCGCTGCGCAGCATCGATGCCGACCTGCCGGTGGGTGAGCGGATCCGCCAGGCGCTGGCCGCCGGGGCGAGCGCGTGAGCGCCCCTGCCGATCGCATCCCCGATCCGCTGCTCGCGCCCGGCGAGGAGGAGGTCGATCAGACGCTGCGGCCGCGCCGGCTGTCGGAGTTCGTCGGCCAAGAGGCGGTCAAGGAGCAGCTCTCGATCTTCCTGGAGGCGGCGCGGGCCCGCGACGAGCCCTGCGAGCACGTGCTGTTGGCGGGGCCGCCCGGTCTCGGCAAGACGTCGCTGGCCGGGATCATCGCGGCCGAGATGAGCTCGGCGCTGCGGATCATGTCCGGCCCGGCGGTCGACCGCAAGGCAGACATGGCCGCGATCATGACCGCGCTCGAGCCCAACGACGTGCTGTTCATCGACGAGATCCACCGCCTCAACCGCTCGATCGAGGAGCTGCTGTATCCCGCCATGGAGGACGGCTGCATCGACATCGTGATCGGCCAGGGCCCCGGTGCGAACTCGATCCGCCTCGACCTGGCGCCGTTCACGCTGGTGGGTGCGACCACGCGCACCGGTCTGCTGACGACGCCGCTGCGCGACCGCTTCGGCATCACGCACCGGCTCGAGCACTACCGGCCCCAGGAGATCGAGCAGATCGTCCGTCGCTCGGCGGGCATCCTGGCCGTCGAGATCGATGAGGGGGGCTGCAGCGAGATCGCCCGCCGATCGCGCGGCACCCCGCGGGTGGCCAACCGGATCCTGCGCCGCGTCCGCGACTTCGCCCAGGTGCGCCACGACGGCGTGATCAGCCACGAGATCGCGTCCGAGGCGCTGGAGCTGTTCGAGGTGGACGACCTCGGGCTGGAGCGGATCGACCGCGAGATCCTGCGCCGCGTGGCCGAGACGTTCTCCGGCGGCCCGGTGGGGCTGTCCACCCTGGCCGTCGCGATCGGCGAGGAGCCGGACACGCTCGAGGACGTCTACGAGCCCTACCTGCTGCAGATGGGCCTGCTGCAGCGGACGCCGCGCGGTCGCGTGGTCACGAACGCCGCCTACAGGCACCTCGGGCTGACCGTGCCCGATCGCGACCCGCGGCTGTTCTAACGACACGGTGTCCTAGCGACTCGGCGTTATCGTCCAGGGATGCGTGAGCGCTACCCGGCGATCGAGCCGCAGCAGCACGGAATGCTCGCCGCCGGTGACGGCCACGACGTCTACTGGGAGGTGTGCGGAAACCCGGCTGGCAAGCCCGCCCTGGTGCTGCACGGTGGCCCCGGCTCGGGCTGCAAGCCGTGGCACCGCCAGATGTTCGACCCCGACCGCTACCGGGTCGTGCTGCTCGACCAGCGCGGCTGCGGGCGCAGCACGCCCAGCGCCGGCACGGATCTGGCGGCGCTCGAGGCCAACACCACACCGCACCTGCTGGACGACATCGAGGCGCTGCGCGAGCTGCTGGGAATCGATCGCTGGCTGGTGTGGGGCGGGTCGTTCTGATGTGAGTTGGCGCTGACCTACGCCGAGCGGTACCCGGCCCGGGTCAGCGAGCTGGTGCTGTGGGGCATCACCACCGGGCGCCGCAGCGAGGCCGACTGGCTGTTCCGCGGCGGCGTGGGTGTGATGTTCCCCGAGCAGTGGTACCGGTTCGCCGACGCGGCGGGCGACGACGACCCGGTCGCCGGGTACCGGCGGCTGCTGCACGATCCCGACCCGGCCGTGCATCGCAAAGCGGCGCAGGACTGGTGCGCATGGGAATCGGTGACCCCGGACTGGCCGCCGGCCACCGGCATCGCCGAGCGCTTCCGCGATCCGGTGTTCGCGCTCGGCTTCGCACGCCTGGTCACCCACTACGTGCACCACGATCTCTGGATCGAGGACGGCAGCCTGATCCGCGACGCCGGCCGTCTGGCCGGAGTGCCCGTGATGCTGATTCACGGCCGGTTCGATCTGCAGGCGCCGCTGGCCTCCGCGTGGGACCTGCAGCTGGCGCTACCCGACGCCACGCTGGACGTCGTCAGCGAAGGCGGCCATGCTGCGAGCGGCACGGAGATGCGCGACCGGCTGATCGCCGCCACCGATCGGTTCGCCGGTGTCTGAGCCGGCCGGTGTCTCGGCGCCCGCGCGCCGCCGCATGGCAGACTGGGCGGCCGTGCGCATGCTCCGCCGCCATCGCCAGTGGGCGATCCTGATCACCGCCGCCGTCGGCCTGCTGGTCGCGGCCGGCGCCGTCACGCTGACCGTCGTCGAGAACGTCTCGAAGGGGCCGGCCTATCAGAAGGCTGCCGACTACGTGCGCTCGGGCCGCGGCAGCGGGCTGACCCGGATGCAGCTGGGCGCCGTGCTCGGCTTCGGGCTGGCGGTGACCGGGCCGATCAGCGAGAACGGGAACTCGGGCCGGGCCAACCTCAGCTTCGACGTGCACGGGAACTGGCGCAGCGGCCGCGTCAAGATCACGGAGGTCAAACACGGCTCGCGATGGTTCGTCACGGGCGGCGTTCTGACCGTGGACGGCAAACGCTTCCAGATGCCATGCGCGCCACCGATCTCGCCTACGAGCTGCCTCCTGAGCTGATCGCGCAGCACGCGGCCGAGCCGCGTGACAGCGCGCGACTGCTCGTCTACGACCGCGCCGGCGGCGCGATCCGCCACCGGCTGTTCCGGGACCTCTCCGGGGAGCTGTCGCCCGGCGACCTGCTGGTCGTGAACGACACGCGGGTGCTGCCGGCGCGCGTCCGCGCGCGGCGTGCCACCGGCGGCGCGGCCGAGGTGCTGCTGCTCGAGCCGGCCGGGGACGGCAGCTGGGAGGCGCTGGTGCGGCCCTACCGGCGGCTGCGGGAGGGGGAGGTGCTGGAGGCCGGCGAGATGCGCGTCACGATCGTGGAGCGGCTGGGGGAGGGGCGCGTGCGGGTGCGCGTATCGGCGCCCGGCACGCTCGAGCAGGCGCTCGCGGCATCGGGCGAGATGCCGCTTCCGCCCTACATCACGGAGCCGCTGGGCGACCCGGCCGACTACCAGACCGTGTACGCGCAGCGCCCCGGGTCGGTGGCCGCACCCACCGCGGGCCTGCACTTCAGCGAGCGCATGTGGGATGAGATCCGCCGCGACCACGAGGTGGCGTCGGTCACGCTGGACGTCGGCCTGGACACCTTCCGACCCCTGGCCGAGGAGGTGGTGGAGGACCATCCGATCCACTCCGAGCGCTACCGGGTGCCGGAGCCGACCGCCGCCGCCGTGGAGCGGGCGCGATCCGAGGGACGCCGGATCGTGGCCGTGGGAACCACCAGCGTGCGCGTGCTGGAGACGGTGTTCGGCGAGCAGGGGGCCCCGCTCGAAGGGCGCACCAGGCTGCTGATCACACCCGGGTACCGGTTCCGCGCCACCGGGGCGATGATCACGAACTTCCACCTGCCCCGCTCGACCCTGCTGGCGCTGGTGATGGCCTTCGCGGGGGTCGAACAGACGCGCGGCCTGTACCGTACCGCCGTGTCCGAGCGCTATCGCTTCTACAGCTTCGGCGACGCGAGCCTGATCCTGTGAGCATCGGCGACTTCGAGCTGGTGGCACGCGACGGCGGCGCCCGCGCCGGGATCCTGGAGACGGCGCACGGCGTGGTGGAGACGCCCGTCTTCATGCCCGTCGGCACCAAGGCCAGCGTGAAGGCGCTGCTGCCCTCCGAGCTGCGCGACCTGGGGGCGCAGATCGTGCTCGCAAACACCTATCACCTGCACTTCCGGCCCGGCGCCGACCTGATCGCCGACCTGGGCGGCCTGCACCGGTTCATGGCATGGGACGGCCCGATCCTGACCGACTCGGGCGGGTTCCAGGTGTTCTCGCTGCGCCACACGGCCGACCGCGTCGACGACGACGGGGTCACCTTCCAGTCGGTCTACGACGGGTCGCGAGCGCGCTTCACGCCGGAACTGGCGATGCAGGTGCAGCGGCAGCTGGGATCCGACATCGCGATGGCGTTCGACGAGTGCACGCGCGCCGACGTCACGCCCGAGCAGCTGGCGGAGGCGGTCAGGCGCACGTCGCTGTGGGCGCAGCGCAGCCGTGCGGCAGAGCGCGCACCCGGGCAGCTGGTGTTCGGCATCGTGCAGGGGGCCACCGACCTGGCGATGCGGGAGCACAGCGCGGCCGACATCGTTGGGATCGGATTTGACGGCTACGCGATCGGCGGGCTGTCGGTGGGAGAGGAGCGCGGGCTGATGCTGAACACGGTCGCGGCGACCGCCGGGATGCTGCCGGCAGACCGGCCGCGCTACTTCATGGGCATCGGCGATCCGCACGGGCTGCTGGGTGTGATCGAGCGCGGCGTGGACATGTTCGACTGCGTGCTTCCGACCCGGCTCGGGCGCACCGGAAGCGCGCTGGTGCCAGGCGGGAGACTGAATCTGCGCAATGCACGCTTCGCCCGCGACGGCGCGCCGCTGGTCGACGGATGTGGGTGTCCGGCCTGCCTCGACTTCTCTCGAGCCTACATCCGCCACCTGATCACGCAGGACGAGATCACCGGCCTGCGGCTGCTGACCGTGCACAATCTGCACCAGGTGATCGAGCTGGTGGCCGCCGCCCGCCGAGCGATCGTGGAGGGCCGGTTCGCACGCTTCCGGGAGGAGCTGGCGGCGGAGGCGGCCGGGGTCATCAACTAAACTGATCGCGTGTCCGAGAAGCGTAGGAACTGGCTGATCCTGGGCGTCGTCGTGGCGCTGATGATCGGCTGCGGCGTTCTCATGACACAGCGGAGCTTCCGCCTCGGCCTCGACCTGCGCGGCGGGCTCGAGGTGGTGCTCGACGCGCGCCCGCTGCCCGGCCAGACCGTCAGCCAGCAGGATCTGAACACCTCAGTCACGATCCTGAGCAAGCGCATCGACCCGAACGGCACGCTCAACCCGGAGATCCGCAGCTCGACGAACCCCGACCAGATCACGATCGCCATCCCTGGCGTGCGCGATCCGGCAGCGGTCGCCTCGCTGCTCGTATCCAGCGGCCAGCTGCAGAGCTTCGACATGTTCAAGTACCTGAACGACGTGTCCAAGGGCACCCAGCCGTACTCGGCGTTGCCTGCCGACTCGCTGTACAGCCTGCTGACCAAGCCCGCGGTCAAGGCCCAGGCCAAGTCCGACGGCGTCGGCTCGTGGGCGCTGTTCGACGCGAACCAGAAGCAGCTGGGCAAGGTCGAGCCGCAGCAGAGCCAGGTGCTCGAGGACTACAGGCCGCAGAACCCGGTGAAGCCGCCCGGGGCACAGTTCCTGGGCATCCCCAAGGGCACCGAGGTGGTGTCGTGCGACGCGTCGACCGGCTGCCCGGGTGCCACGGCGACCACCGGCACCTTCTACTACCTGTTCAACCTGAACCAGAACGAGCAGGGCAATCCGAACGTGATCACGGGCGACCAGGTCTCGGCCTCGTCGGACACCGATCCCAACACCGGCCAGCCGATCGTGACGCTGAACTACAAGAACGGCGGCGGCGCCGAGTTCACGAACATCTCGCGGTCGCTGGCACAGCAGGCGCGGGCCGCAGGCTATGCCGACGGCCAGATCAACCCGCCCAAAGGCCTACCCAACGCGATCGTGGTGGACGGCCAGCTGGTGGCGACGCCGGTCGTGGATCCCGACGAGAACCCGAACGGCATCAACGCCACCTTCAGCGGCAGCAGCGTGATCAGCGGCCTGACCAAGAGCGATGCCGACCGGATCGCGCTCGAGGTGCAGTCCGGCTCGCTGCCGATCAAGTTCACGGCCACCTCCTTCAACAACGTCTCGGCCACGCTCGGCAAGGACTCGCTGCGCAACGGCCTGATCGCGGGCGCGGCCGGCCTGCTGTTCGTGATGATCTTCCTGATCGTCCTGTACGGCTTCCTGGGCGTGATCGCCGACATCGCGCTGATCATCTACGGCGTGCTGCTGGCCGGGATCGTGCTGCTGTGGCCGATCACGATGACCCTGCCGGGCATCGCCGGCACGATCCTCACCATCGGTGTGGCCGCCGATGCAAACATCGTCATCTTCGAACGCATCAAGGAGGAGGTGCGGTCCGGGAAGAGCATCCGCACCTCGATCGCCACCGGCTACCG
This sequence comes from Gaiellales bacterium, assembly GCA_035553035.1. GTDB lineage: Bacteria > Actinomycetota > Thermoleophilia > Gaiellales > JAICJC01 > JAICYJ01. Next base: position 17,086 of record DATNEO010000114.1, read on the forward strand.
GCGTGGCTTCCATACGATCATCGACGCCAACGTGGTGACGCTGATCACGGCCGCGGTGCTGATCCTGGTCGCCACCTCGAGCGTCAAGGGCTTCGCCGTGATGCTCGCCCTGGGCGTGCTCGTGTCGATCTTCACGGCGGTGGTCGCGACCCGGGCGATGCTGAGCCTGCTGGCCGGCTTCTCGTTCATGTCCAGCCCGCGGGTGCTGGGCCAGGTCGGCTCCGGCGATCGCTGGAAGAAGTACGACTTCATCGGCCGCACCAAGGTCTGGTTCGCGATCTCCGGGGTGTTCCTGGTGGTATGCGCGATCAGCCTGGGCGTGCAGGGCCTGAACAGGGGCATCGACTTCACCGGCGGCAGCCAGTTCAACTTCACCGTCCCGACGGCGACCAGCACCACCGCGGTCACGAACACGTTCAACCAGGCCGGTATCTCGGATCCGGTGGTGCAGGGTGTCGGCAGGTCCCAGAACGGTGGTTACACCCAGTTCCAGGTCAAGTCGCACGCGCTGCCGGGCTCGCAGCAGAACGCGTTGCTGCGGTCGATCCAGTCGACGTACCACATCGCGCCCAACTCGATCGACAGCAAGAACGTGAGCTCGTCGTTCGGCCAGTCGGTGCTCGACCAGGCATACCTGGCGATCGGGTTCTCGCTGCTGATCATCTTCCTGTACGTGTCCTTCCGCTTCGAGTGGCGCTACTCGGTGCCGATGATGGTGGCGCTCGGGCACGACATCCTGATCACGCTCGGCATCTACTCGCTGTCGCAGCGCGAGGTCACGGCCGACACGGTGGCGGCGGTGCTGACGGTGCTGGGCTACTCGCTCTACGACACGGTGATCGTCTTCGACAGGGTGCGCGAGAACATCCCGATCCTGCGGCGGATGACGGCCAGCCAGGTGGTCAACGAGTCGCTGGCCGAGACGATCACGCGGTCGCTGAACACGTCCGCGGTCACGCTGATCCCGGTCACGCTGCTGTTCATCTTCGGCACCGGGTCGCTGACCGACTTCGCGTTCGCGCTGATGGTCGGCATCGCATCCGGCGCCTACTCGTCGATCTTCATCGCCTCGCCGCTGCTGGCGATCCTGCTCGAGCGCGAGGATCAGTTCAAGGGCCGGCGCAGCGACGCGCGGGTGGCTGCCGCAAAGCTGGCGCCGGAGCCGGTGCCGGTGGGAGCGGCGGTCTCCGCAGACCGGCCCGAGCCGGCCGCGCGGACGTCGGGCCCGGCGCCGCGCAGAAGGCGCCGCAAACCGCACGGCCGCGCCAGGTAGTCACCCGATCGGGGGTATGCCTCACACCCCCCGGAGTCGATATCTCCAGAAGAATGCGCCCGCGCTCCGACAGCTCGCGCCGATTCGACGATCTCATCGCCGTGATCGAGTCGACCCGTGCGCTGTCTTCTGCTGCCGACATCCCGGAGGCGATGTCGATGTTCGCGCGCGAGCTGACGCTGCTGTTCGACGCGTCGGCCTGCCTGATCTCGTCGTACGACCCGGAGACACAGGCGGTCACCGACTGGGCGGCGCACGTGATCCCGCCGGCCACGCTGAACCTGGTCGCCGAGGACTACTCGCTGTCGGAGTACCCGGCCACCCTCGAGGTGCTGACGTCGCTGAAGTCGTCGGCCACGTCGGTCGACAGCGGCGGCGATCCGGCCGAGCTGGCGTTCCTGGCCGAGATGGGATTCAAGGCCAGCATGATGACGCCGCTCGTGATGAACGGAAAGCCGGTCGGGCTGGTCGAGCTGTTCGACTCGCGGGCCCGGACGTTCACGCCTGACGACATCGAGTTCTGCCGGCTGCTGTCGGATCACGCCGGCATCGTGCTGGGCACGGCCACGCTGGCTGAGCGGCTGGACGAGCAGCACCTGGCCACGGTCGGTGCGCTGGCGGCCGCGCTCGAGGCGAAGGACGCCTACACCGGCAACCACGCTCAGGCGATCGCGGAGTTCGCGGTGGCGGTGGGCGAGGAGCTGGGCCTTTCGGGACGGGAGCTGCGGGCGACGCGCATGGGCGCGCTGCTGCATGACGTCGGCAAGATCGGGATCCCGGAGTCGATCCTGAACAAGCCGGGGCCGCTGACCGACGACGAGTTCACGGTGATGAAGCGCCACACGGTGATCGGCGCCGACATCATCTCCGGCATCCCCGGCATGGAGGAGGTCGTCGCTCTGGTTCGCTCGTCGCACGAGCGCTGGGACGGCCGCGGCTATCCGGACGGGCTGCAGGGCAACGAGGTGCCGCGCGGGGCGTACGTGATCGCCGTCTGCGACGCATACCATGCGATGACCGAGGATCGGGTGTACCGCAAGGCGATGTCGGTCGAGGGCGCGGTCGAGGAGCTGCGGCGCTGCTCTGGATCGCAGTTCATGCCAGCCGCGGTCGAGGCGCTGATCGCCGTCGTCGAGCGGCCCCAGCGTCGCGTGCGTTATAGCCAGGCTGCCTGACGCCTTCGTGCGCTGCGCGTCACGCCTTGGGCGGGATGCCGCTGCCCTCAACATGTCACGACCTACGCAGGCACGTAGACACATCAGCGCGACGTTCGTGACCGCCGCGTTGGCAACACCGCTGCCAGGCGCCGGCGTTGCGCCCCGGATCCAGGGTCTGAGCGTCGTCGGGGCCCGAGTTCCCGGCGAGGGGGCGAGGCCTGCGGTGTGAGCCGCGTGACGGCTTGTGACGCTGCCGTTGGCAACACCGGTGCCAGGCGCCGCCGTTGCGCCGACCGCGGCGTTTCAGGCGCGTGACGGGCTGCCCAGCACGTCCTCGCAGGCGCAGAGGTCGCCGCCGCGGGCGACGACCCAGTCCAGCAGGCGCTCGTAGCAGCGGTCCCAGCCGCGGGCGTAGGGGCCGGCAAAACGGTCGTTGTGCCAGAGGATGGCGGCAGTGCCTCCCGCCTCGGCGACGCGTTCGAGCACGGCGATCGACCGCAGGTAGCCGGCTTCGGCGTCCAGCCCCAGGTAGCGCTGGTCGGACAGGGTCGCGTCCATCACCGCCAGCGGCAGCTCGACCAGGTCCAGCGGCCGCTCGGAGGCCAGGTCGTAGGGGTGGTACGGGAACGAGAAGCCGGCCCGCAGCCCGGGCCGGTCGGCGTAGCCCTGGCTCGAGTCGAGCGCGAAGCCGAGCGCGTCCAGTTCGGCCAGCGAGCGGTGCGGGTCGTGCCGCAGGAAGTGGAAGCGGGCGCTGCGAAGCGGCGCCGGCACCAGCGCCGCCAGCCGCTCCTGCTCGCCGCGCAGCCGCTCGGGGTGGTCGCTGGTCGTGTAGCTGGGGTGCAGCCCCACCTCGTCTCCATTGGCCGTGATCCGGTCGACCATGCGGGCGCGCACCTCGTCGTACGCGCCCGCGTCGCCGTCGGCCGGGTGATGGTGCCCAGCCATCACGAAGTGCGTCGATCGCCCGCCGCGCGCTTCCTCGATCTCGTGGATCCGCTGGAACGCCCAGTTCGGGTCGCGCTCGCGCGCCAGGTCGATCGGCAGCCATGCCAGCCCTCGTGCCTCCGCCAGCAGCACGCCGCGGTTTCGGTCGAGCGCCGCCGTCCGCATGCGCCCGCCGGCGGCGACCACGCTGCGTTTGCTCGTCCACCGCCGCGGGCTGTCGATGTCATGCGTCAGCACCACCGTGAACCCTTGACGCCGCTCGAGCCCGGTCGCTTCCTGGAACCGTCGCAGCAAGGTATCCACAGCCGGCTGCTCGGAATCGGCCAGCGCGTCGGCCGCTGTGAACCGTCCATGCCTGTCCCGCGGCGACCCGGCCCGCTCCTCCCAGCGGGACAGGTGCCAGAACGCGCTTGCCACCACGTCCTCGATCCCGTCCCCGAAGTCCAGCAGGCCACCCTCCTGCAGCATCGGCGGCGCCGCCTCGCCGCGGTCGAAGTACTCCCACGCCGCCTCCGAGCCGGGCAGCCCCGACGACGGGTACGCGATCTCCGCTGCACCCTGCTTCGGCGCGGCGCAGGCAGACACCAGCGTATCGACCACCCACGCCGCCCGCGCGTTCACCGGCCGCCTCCGCGCAGCGCGCCGTAGACCTGGTGCACCCCGGGCATCGGATCGCGCAGCGACAGCACCGGCTCCGAGAACGGCGGTCGCAGCGGCGCCAGCGTCTTCCGCAGTCCCAGCCGGTCGCGCCGGCTCTCCCGCAGATGCCGCACCAGCGCCACCCAGCGCCTCTGGCCGGCTCGCTCACTGGTCGCCTCCGGCACGGGCAGACCCAGCACATCCCGGTAGGCGATCTCCACCAGGTCGACGCCGCAGTCAGACGCCAGCGAGTGCCACTGCCAGAGCCGCGCGTTCACCTCCATCAGCCGCAGCGAGCCGTCCCGTGGATCACGCTTGTACTCGACCTGCGAGATGCCGTGGAAGCCCAGCTCCCGCAGCAGCCGCAGTGCCCCCTCCACGGCGGCCGAGTCCCAGACCGCCTCGCCCACGCGGCAGGTTCCGACTCCGGCCGGCGCCTGCAGCAGCTTCCTGCCGCAGAACACTCCCAGCGCCCGCCCCTCGCCGTCCAGATAGCTGCCCACCGTCCACAGCGAGTCGTCCCCGCCCGGTATCAGCTCCTGAAACATCGGCTGGAACGGCTCTCCCAGCCGGTAGGCGGCCACCAGCGCCGCGGCGTCCGCGGCCTCGATCAGCGGCTTGCGGTAACGCGCCTTGAACCCGCCGCCCAGCGACGGCTTCATCACCGCCGGGTAGGGGATGGCGGCCGCCGCCTCCCGTGCCTCCTCAGCGGACGCCGGGTGGAACGTCTCCGGAAGCCGCACCCCAGCCCGCTCGGCCGCTGCGTACTGGAAGCGCTTCGCCTGCACCCGATCGATCAGCTCGCGCGGGCCGAACGGCAGCAGCAGGCCGGCCGGCGCCGCGTCGTTCACCGCCACCAGGTAGTCGTCGTGGGTCGGAAAGGCCACCGCCTCGCGCCCCAGCGCATCGCACACCTGGGAGAGGTGCTCGGCGAACCGCTCCCGCTCGCCCGGCGGCGGCCCGACGACGCCCAGCGCCAACCGCGAGCGCATCCCCAGGCCGTCGCGCCTGTGGTCGAGCGCCACCACCGGCGCCCCGATCCGCGACAGGCTTCGGATTGCCGACAGCCCGTTCACGTACGAGCACTCGAACACCAGCGCCGGCGCCTTCCCGGCGCCGTCGGCAAGCCGTGCCAGCCGCTCCCGCAGCGCCGGGGCAAGTCCCACCTCAGGCCCCCTGCCAGCCCATGCTGCGGCCCAGCCGCCGCTCCAGCCTGCTGTTCGGCTCCGCGTAGAACGCGGCCAGCTCGGCCCGCGTCTCCGGCAGCATGGAGCTGTAGACGACCTGGTTTCGCGCAGCGAATGCGGTGCGCGCGGTGTCCGGCCGCAGGCCCAGGAACGCCACCGCCTGCGCGTACACGTCTCCCGGCCGCTCGAACATGTCCTCGCTTCGCAGCACCAGCAGCCGCTCCGGCGGAAACCTTGCCCACCAGCGCTCCAGCTGCTCCAGATAGAGCCCGCGGGTGCGGTAGGACTGCACCCCGTAGGCCTCGCTGCGGTAGGCGGGGTCGCTAAGCAGCCGCGCCTCCTCGCCGGCCAGCCGCTCCGGTTCGGCCGCGAGCGCCTGCTCGAAGCTGAGCGGCTCCCGGCCGTTCCGGCGAGCCAGCTGGTAGTGCGAGTACGCGCGCTCCACCGGGTCACGCAGGATCGCGATCACCCGCACGTCCGGCAGCATCGCGGCCACCCGCCCCGGCACCGCGGGATGCGACAGGTAGTGGGTGGTCGCCTCGCCGGTGATCGCGTGGCGCGCCCGCAGGTACGGCCGCAGCGGGAACAGCCGGCGGTAGAAGTCCTCCCCGCGAAGGTGGTTGTTGTCGAAGAAGTGCGGCTCCTTGTGCGCGCCGGCCAGCACCTGCGGATGCCCGCAGAGGGTCGTGTACAGCGACGTCGACCCGCACCGCTGACCACCGATAAGCAGGAAGTCGGGGAGCGCTCGCGCATTTCGCGTGATGGTGCGAAATCGCATGTGCGCGCGCTCGCCGGTGCCCCGCGCGCGCTCCTGCGCGGGCGGTGGTGGTGCGGTCGTGTGCGGTCCGGCGGCCATCTGCGCACGGTATTCTGCCCGACCGCGGTCGGCGCGCAGCGCCGCTACCTCGGTTAGCATTTCCAGCGCCTTGGAGACCCGCACCGACGTTCCCGGCGACCCGAGACCGTGACCGGCCACCGGATGGTGTTCCTGGGCGGCCTGCACCGCAGCGGCACCACCATGCTCGCGCGGCTGCTGGCGGAGCACCCGCAGGTCAGCGGCTTCGACGGCACCGGCGTACCGGCCGACGAGGGCCAGCACCTGCAGGACGTCTATCCGGTCGTCTCACAGGGCCAACAGGCCGGGCGGTTCGCGCTGCTGCCCGAGGCGCATCTCACCGAGCGCTCTGCACTGGTCACCGACGAGAATCGGCGGGCGCTGTGGGAGAGCTGGCGCCTTCACTGGGACGAGAGCAGGCAGGTGCTGATCGAGAAGTCCCCGCCCAACCTGCTGATGACCCGGTTCCTGCAGGCCATGTTCCCCGACGCGTCGTTCGTGCTGGTCGTCCGCCATCCGATCGCCGTGTCCGCCGCCACTCAGAAGTGGAGCGCCACCCGGCCGCACGCGCTGCTCTCCCACTGGGTGGCGGCGCACCGCACCCTGCGCGGCGACCTGCCCTCGCTGCAGCGCGCCATGATCGTCCGCTACGAGCATCTGGTGGCCGACCCCGACCGCGAGCTGGCCAGGGTGTTCCGGTTTGCGGGCCTGGACGACCACGCGCCCGGCCGCTCGGTCGCCGAGGGGGTCAACCGTGACAACTTCGGCGGCGACCGCACTCCTCGCGGCGGCAGCAACCAGCGCTACTTCGACAGCTGGGACGCCCGCCGCCGCTCGCTGGCCAGGCGCGCGTATCTAGACCTGGCCGAGCGTCGCTGTCGGCCCGAGGCGGCGCGGTACGGCTACGTGATGCGGCCGCCTGCCGAGCGGCCGGCAACCGACCCGCTGGTGGCCGGACTGCTCGAGGAAGGCGCCGCATGAGCACCCCGGGCCAGCAGGGCATGCTCGCCGAGGGCCGCCGCATGCGGTCGCTGGCCGGGCAGTCCCTGATCTACGGCATGAGCGGCGTGATCGGGCGCTTCGCCGGGTTCTTCCTGA
>DATNEO010000115.1:0-5867 GCA_035553035.1 Gaiellales bacterium
ACGATATGGCGGTGCCTGTCGCCGACGGCCACGTGCACCACCTCTGCGCCGTGTACCGCTCGGATCTGCTGTCTGCGGTCGAGCGGCAGCTGGCCGGCGACCGGTTGCGCGTGGGACTGCTGCTGGAAGGGATCGATGTGCTGCGGTTGGACGCGGACGCGCTTCCGCATTCCGAGTCGCTCCGAAACCTGAACACGCACGACTCATACCGGCAGGCACTGGCCGAGCCGCAGCCTCGGATCGCGCTTCCGGCCGGGTCGGTCCGGGCAGCCACGCTAGGCGAGGCCATCGTTCTCACCCCAGCGCTGGCCGCCGAGCTGCCGGCCCGCACGCTGCGCCTGAACGGCGCCGCGATCGAGCCTGACCCGACAACGCCGCTGGTCGAGGGCGACGTGCTCGAGCTGACCTAGACCGGCCGGCGGCGCAGTTCGTCCAGCAGGTGCCCGACCCGCCGCATCCGATCGCTGTCCCCCTCCAGGTCTGCAATCAGATATCGCAGCCACAGCCGCTGCGTGCGGTCGAGCTTGGGGATCCGTACCGTGATGCCGGCCATCGAAGGTCAGCAGTTCGGCAGCGGCGTGCGAACTCCTGCTCCGCTCAGCGCTCCTGCAGGTCGAGCGCGACCGAGTTGATGCAGTAGCGCTTGCCCGTGCTGGCCGGCCCGTCATCGAACACGTGCCCGAGATGGCCGCCACAGGCCGCGCAGCTGACCTCCGTCCGGGTCATGCCGTGGCTGGTGTCCACGTCGAGATGCACGTTGGCGCGGTTCGCCGGCTCGCAGAAGCTGGGCCATCCGGTGCCCGAGTCGAACTTGGCATTCGAGTCGAACAGCTCCGCCCCGCACCCGGCACATCGGTACACGCCGTCCTGCTTGGCATCGGCGTAGGCGCCCGTGAACGGCCGCTCAGTCCCCTTCTCACGCATCACGTGGTACTGGTCGGACGTGAGCTGCTCACGCCACTCCTGCTCGCTCTTCCTGATCTCCGTGCTCATCGAATCCTCCTCCTGGTTTCAGCGTCACAGATACAGACCCGGACGCCGTCAATTCGCTACACCGCCGATGGGACCCCGATTGGAGCGCCGTCAGCGGATCGGCTCGGCGCTGCCCCGCGACGGCATCCTGGCCGCGTCGGCATCCGCGCCGTCCCGGTAGTGCCCGTCCCCCGGCCACGGCGCCAGCATCAGCAGCAGCCGCGCGGCACCTCCCGCCGCGCGCACCGCATGCCGTTCGCCCGGAGCGAACGTCAGCAGCGTACCCGCCGCGCACGTCGTTTCCTCGCCGCCCGCGCTGACCTGCACCTCGCCGGCCACAACCTCCACCACCGCGCGCTCGTGCACGCTGTGGTCGCCGAGCTCATCGCCGTCGCTGAGGTCGATCACGACCGCCCGGCACTCCGGCCTCGAGAACAGCACCTTCGGCTCGCGGCGACCCGAGGCGTCGACCGACGGGATGTGCCACCGCTCCATGCCGCCACGATAGCGCGTATATCCAACCTCGAGGGGTTTACCCGATGCCGCCGGGCCGCCGCGGCGGCATGCTCGGGCCACTCACGCTGACTCTCCCAAGGAGCGGATCATGCACGGACATCGAATGCAAACGGCAATGGCCTTGCCTGTGCTCTGCGCCGCACTGGCGCTCGCCGGCTGTGGCGGCGGCACGGGCGGGGTGGCGAGCGGCTCGCAGGCCACCACAGCCACGAAGCAGGCCACCACGCCCAGCAAGCCACCGCCCATCACGCCCGCCGAGCGGCGCTGGCTGAAGGCCATCCGGCACTACGACAAGCGGCTGGTCGGAACGATGACTGGAACCACGGTCATGACGAGCGAATCGCTGGCTCGGGAGCGCGACTTCGACGACTCGTGCAAGCCCGCCCTGCGGCGCGCCGGCTCGCCGGGGCGATACCGGCCGGTGCAGCCGATGGTGCACAGGGCCTGCGCGATGCTCCACCAGGCGGCCCTGCAGCTGCGGCACGCGCTGGCCACGGGCATGATCAGCGGATCGATCATCGAGGGCGCCGACTTCGCCGCCTTCGACCAGGCGACGAACAACGCCCTCAACAAAGAGGGCAACGCCACCAACGTGCTCGCCCAGGCGCTTGCAAAGGCCGACCGGATCACGAAGCGGTTCGGTCCGGCCGCCTGATCGGAGGAATTCCCGCTGCCCGGCGAGGAGACTGCCGGGCAGCGGCGAACAGTCCTGACATGGAAGCATCGCCGGTCAGATTCGAGGGCATGGACGTCGCCTCCGTTTCCCGCATCGTGATCCCGTTCATGATGGTCAGCCGCGAGGAGATCGCCGGCGTTCGTGGACTCTCACGCGAGTTCTGCGAGGTGCCGTTCCCGCCTGGCGCACGCGTGGTGCAGGCGGAGAAGACCGAGGGCGCCTGGATCGTGTGGTACGTCGAGCGCGTCGAAGCGATCTGAGCGAGACGCCTCAGCTCGAGCCGTGGTCTCCCTCTCCACCACCGTGGTCGTGGTGGTGGCTGCCGTGATCGCGTGATCCGCCCTCTTGCGACCGGCCGTCGTCGTCGTGGTGGTGTCCGTGCCGTGGCGGGTGGTGCCAGGCGTGATGCTGATGGTGGGACGGCGGCGAGTGCTCGTGCCTCGGCGGGTGGTGCCAGGCGTGATGCTGGTGATGCGATGGCGGCGAGTGCTCGTGCCGTGGCGGGTGGTGCCAGGCGTGGTGCTGGTGATGCGATCGCTGCCCGTCTCGCCGCGGGTGGTGCTCTGCGTGATGGTGGTCAGAGTCCAGCCCGTCGTGATCGTGATGACGCCGCCCGGGCTGGTCGCGGTCGACGCAACGGTCGCGGAGACGCAGGGCATGCCGCTCGCACGTGCGGTGCCGCGCAGGCTGCGGATGCTGCGCGAGCGGGACGCCGCTTGAGCCGCCGCCGCTGCCGGCGCCCGAGCCGCCCCCCGCATTCCCCGAGCCACCCTGCGACGCTCCCGCGGCACCCTGCTTGCCGGTGGAGACGGCGACAGTGGTGCCTGCCGCCGGTGCGGGCGGCGTGACGACGATCGCCTGGCCGCCCGTCGAGGACGTGTTCGGGGTTGCCGTCACCCTCCCGTATTGCGACGTGGGCGGCGCCGCCGCCGCGTTCACCTGGATGATCGCGTCGACCGCCCAGCCCGGAAACGAGAGCACACTGCCACCGCCGACCGCGCTCAATGCGACGGCAGCGAGGGCGCCGTAGCTCGCGAGCACCGCGAGGCCGAGGACGGCAGACGCCCCCATGCCGCGCGACCGCGTGAGCACGGGCGAGCGTTCCTTTAACGGCTCCTGTGACACCTGTTAAGACCCCTTCGTACGGCTATAGAGTGACACAGCCGCCGGTCGCGGGCCTACCCCAAATGGGTGATCCACGACCTGTATGATCGCCCGCAATGACCGAAAATGCGACATTCGACTACGTGGTCGTCGGCGGCGGAACGGCGGGGGCGATCGTGGCAGCACGCCTCTCCGAGGATCCGGACGTCAGCGTCTGCCTGTTCGAGGCGGGGCCCAGCGACGTCGGCTTCGACGACGTGCTGCAGCTGCGCCGCTGGCTGTCCCTGCTGGAGGGGCCGATCGACCTCGCCTACACCACCACGCTGCAGCCCCGCGGCAACGCCCACATCGTGCACTCGCGCGCCGCCGTGCTGGGCGGCTGCTCCTCGCACAACACGCAGATCTACTTCAAGCCGTTCCCCGGCGACTGGCAGGACTGGGTGGATCGCGGCGCCGAGGGCTGGGAGCCCGAGGTGATGGGCCCCTACTACGACAAGCTCCTCACCAAGCACCAGATCGTGGCCGAGAAGGACCGAAATCCGGTGTTGAAGGACTGGATCCCCGCTGCCGCAGAGGCCGCCGGAGTGCAGGCGAACCCCGACTGGAACGCCGCCCCGTTCCGCAACGGGGTCGGCTTCCTGGACGTCGGCTATGACCCCGAGACCGGCGTGCGGTCGTCGTCAAGCGTCGCCTACCTGCACCCGATCATGGGCAAGCGTCCGAATCTGACCGTCCGCACCGACACCTGGGTACGGCGGGTCAACCTGAGCGGCGGCCGCGCCGTCTCGGTCTCGACCGATTCTGGAGACGCCGTTGCCACTAGGGAAATAGTGGTCTGCGGGGGCTCGATCGACACCCCGCGCCTGCTGTTGCTGTCGGGCATCGGCCCGGCCGATGACCTGCGTGCGCTCGACATCGAGGTGCAGCACGACCTGCCCGGCGTCGGTGAGAACCTGATCGACCACCCCGAGTCGATCATCATCTGGGAGCTGTCCAGGCCGCTGCCGCCGCAGGGCGTGATGGACGCGGACTGCGCGCTGTTCGTCAACCGCCTCGGCAACGACGACCGCCCCGACCTGATGTACCACACCTACCAGCTGCCGTTCACCTTCAACACGGAACGGCTGGGCTACCCGGTGCCCGACGACGTGATCTGCATGACCCCGAACATCCCGCGATCGCGGTCGGTGGGACGCATGTGGCTGCTGTCCAAGCACCCCGAGGTGAAGCCGGCGCTGGACTTCCAGTACTTCACCGACCCCGAGGGCTATGACGAGCAGACGATCGTGGACGGGCTCAAGATCGCACGCGAGGTGGCGGCGACCGAGCCGTTCAAGAGTTGGGTCAAGCGCGAGGTGGCGCCGGGGCCCAAGATCACGAGCGACGCCGACCTGTCCACCTACGGGCGGGCCGTGCACCACACGGTCTACCACCCCAGCGGCACCTGCAGGATGGGCGCCGCCTCAGACGACATGGCCGTGGTCGATCCGCAGCTGCGGGTGCGTGGCGTCGAGGGGCTGAGCATCGCCGACGGGTCGATCTTCCCGACCATGCCGACGGTCAACCCGATGGTGGCCACGTTCATGATCGGCGAGCGCGCAGCGGATCTCGTGCGCGAGCGCAACGGCTAGGTCCAGCCCTACATCGCCTCGATCGCCTCGTCCACCATCGCCGTGCCGCCCACCAGCCAGCGCCGGCTGGCCCAGCGCGCCATGCCCACGCCGAAGCGCACGCCGATGAAGGCGGCCAGCCCCAGCCAGAGGGCGGTCAGCCCCCAGCCGTAGTGGATCGTCGCCACCGAGACCGGGAGGTAGGCGGCCAGTGCCGCCAGCACGGTCACGTTGCGCATGAACTTCAGGTCTCCGGCGCCCAGCAGCACGCCGTCGAGAGCGAACAGGACGCCGTTCACGGGCATCATCAGCACCAGCACCGGCCACAGCTTCGCAGTCTGCTCACGGACGGCGTCGTCATTTGTGAATACGGCCGGGATGATCGTATGCCCCGCTGCCAACACCACCGCAAAGCCGAGTCCCAGCACCAGGCCGGCGACGAGCAACCTGCGCGCCAGCGCGGAAGCGACGCCGAGCGCGTCCGCGCCCAGCAGGCGGCCGATCAGCGCCTGGGCGGCGATCGCGGTCGAGTCGAGGAAGAGCGCGCAGAAACCCCACAGCTGCGTGCCGATCTGCTGCGCCGCCAGCTGGGCGTTGCCCATGCGGGCGGCGGCTCCCGCCGCGACGGTGAACGCGAGAAAGAACGCGAGCGTGCGCACCGACAGGTCGCGGGCGGCTCCGAGCTGGGCCACGATCCGCGACCAGGCAGGCCGCAGGTCCGCGCCGCGGCGCACGAGCAGCACCAGGAAGACGAGGCCTGAGCCGGTCTGGGCGACGACGTTGGCGATGGCGGATCCCTCGATGCCGAACCCGAAGCCGCGGATCAGGGTGAAGGAGAGCGCAATCGAGAACACGTTGGCGACCACCAGCACGTACAGCGGCGTCTTCGTGTCCTGGAAGCCGCGCAGCCAGCCCTGACCTGCGGCCGTGATCAGGACGAACGGCGCCCCCAGCGCAGCGATGCGGATCCAGGTCAGGCCCTGCGCGGC
>DATNEO010000116.1:0-6140 GCA_035553035.1 Gaiellales bacterium
GGTACAGGATCAGCGCGCTGACGGCCGCCATCGCCGGGACGACCAGGATCCACCCAAGGATCTGGGTCTCGCGGGCGCTGCGATCGCCCTCCCGGTTCCAGCGGCCCGGCACTACTGGGTGCGCGCGGACGCCTTGTCAGCGAGCTGGGTGAGCGCGTCCTGCACGCTCATCTGGCCCTTGACAGCCGCGTTGGCCAGCCCCTGCGCGTCGGCGCTGAACTGCGAGTACCAGATCGGCGCGCCGGCCTGGAACAGCGGGCCCACGTGGGTCAGCTCCTCGTTGAGGACGTCGCCGCCCTGCAGCTGGCCGGACGCCACCATCTGCTTGATGGTGGAGGTTCCGCACGGCAGGCTGCCCTGCGTCTTGTAAATGGCGATCGCGTTCTTGGGCTGCTCCCACCAGTTGATGAAGGCCGCGGCGGCCGCCTTGTGTTTGGCCGTGACCGGGATCGAGAGCCCCTCGGGCAGGCCGAACGAGGCGCCCGGGCCGGTGACGCCCGGCACCAGGCCAAGCGCCGCCTTGCCAACGATGCTGGACTGGCTGGGGTCGTTGGCGGTGGGCAGGTTGCCGGGGCCGGTCGCGAACAGGATCGCGCTCTGTCCCGCCAGGAAGTCGTTCAGGGCGACGTCATCGTTCAACGCCACCGAGCCCGGGGAGACCCAGCCGTTCTTGACCGCGTCCGCCTCCCACTGCAGCGCCTTGTAGCCGGCCGAGCCGGGTGTCTGGAACACCGGCTTCAGGTTCTGGTCGAACAGTTGGCCGCCCATCGCCAGCGTCAGCAGATACCAGGGGGTGATGCCGCCCTCGGTGGCCGCCATCGGGATCTGCAGCGGGTACTTGACGCCCGACGCCTGCAGCTTCTGGACGTCGGTCGCCAGCTCGTCGAACGTGGCCGGGAACGACGTGATGCCGGCCTTGGCGAACATCTGCTTGTTGTACATGGACAGCCGGAAGTCGTTCGAGTAGCAGGCCGCGTAGGTCTTGCCGCCCGACACGAACGCGGCGTCGGTGCTCTTGAGGTCGGCCAGCGTCTTTGCCGGAAGCAGGTTGTCGAGGGGCTCCACCCAGCCGGCGCCGGCGAACTGGCCGGTGAACGACCAGTCGAACTCGGCAACGTCGGCGATGTATGTCTTGGCCGTGTTCGCGACGATCAGCTTGTTGTGGGTGGCGTCCCAGCCGGTGCGGACGTAGTTGACATTGACGCCCGTCTCCGCGGTGAACTGGTTGAGCAGCTTCTGGGGCATCACGTAGGGCACGAGCACGGTGATCGTCTGGCCCCTGATCGACTCGCTCGAGGCGCTGGAACCGCTGGAGCTGGAGCTGCCTCCGCACGACGCCGCGAACAGCGCGGCCGCAATCGCCATCGCCGAGATCAGTGTCCACCGCAGTCGTCGGTTCACAACGTCTCCCTCGTTGCAGGTTGAGCGCTCATCGGAGCGAGCGGAGCGCCATACTACGAGACCGTATGGGGGGATTACAAGAGCGCGCGCTGACACATCCACTGGATCCGCTGGACGCCGATGAGATCGAGGCGGCGGCCGGTGCGTGCCGCCGGCGGGACCTGGGCGAGGACAGCCGCTTCGTCACAATCGCGCTGCGCGAGCCGGACAAGCGCGCGCTGCTGGAATGGGAACAGGGTGGCCCCGAGCCGGCCCGCGAGGCCGAGGTCGTGATTCTCGACCGGTCGGCACGCGAGACGGTGGAGGCGACGATGGCGCTGGGTTCGGGTGAGGTCACCCGCTGGCATCGGCGTGCGGACATCCAGCCGATGGCGGTGGTCTCGGAGCTGGTCGAGGCGGAGCAGGCGGTGCTGCTCGACCCGCAGTTCCAGGAGGCCATGGCGCGGCGCGGCGTGACCGACATGGGCATCGTGCAGGTCGACGCCTGGCCGGCCGGGCACTTCGGCCCGGACGAGGAGACGGGCCAGCGGCTGTGCCGGGCGGTGGCCTTCCTGAAGCCGGCACCGGGCGACAGCGAGTGGGCGCATCCCGTCGACGGGGTGATCGTGCTGCTCGACCTGAACACGCTCGAGGTGCTGCGGGTGGACGACCACGGGGTGGTGCCGATCCCGCCCGAGAGCGGCAACTTCGACGTCGCCGCGGGGGCGCCGCTGCGCGACGACATCGCCCCGCTGCTGATCACGCAACCCCAGGGCCCCGGCTTCACCCTGGAGGGTCACCTGCTGCGGTGGCAGCGTTGGCAGCTGCACGTCGGGTTCACGCCGCGCGAGGGCCTGGTGCTGCACCGCGTGGGCTACGAGGACGGCGGGCGCCTGCGGCCGATCCTGTACCGGGCCTCGCTGTCGGAGATGGTGGTGCCCTACGGCGACCCCAGCCCGATGCACTACTTCAAGAACGCCTTCGACGGTGGCGAGAACGGCGTCGGGCTGGCCGCGTCACCGCTCACGCGCGGCTGCGACTGCCTGGGCGAGATCGCCTACCTGGACGCGGTCGTGTCCGACCCGAGCGGCGCCCCGGTGCCGATACCGAATGCGATCTGCATCCACGAGGAGGACGTGGGCGTTCTGTGGCGGCACATCGAGTGGCGTGACGGCTCGGGTGAGGTGCGGCGCTCGCGGCGGCTGGTGGTCTCGTCGTTCTCGGCGATCGGCAACTACGACTACGGGTTCTTCTGGTACCTGTACCAGGACGGCACGATCGAGTTCGAGGTGAGGCTGACCGGGGTGCTCTCGACCGGCGCGGTTGCGCCGGGCGTGCAGCCTGAGCACGGCACGCTGGTGGCCCCGGGCCTGAACGCGATGGTGCACCAGCACTTCTTCAACATGCGGCTCGACCTGGACGTCGACGGGCAGCGAAACGCCGTCGACGAGGTCTGGACGGAGTCGCTACCGCCCGGCGCCGGTAACCCCCACGGCAACGCCTTCCGGCCCCAACGACAGCGCCTGGCCACCGAGCACGCCGCCCGGCGCACCGTCCACACGCGCTCGGCGCGGTGGTGGGAGATCGTCAACCCGGAGCGGCTGCATCGGCTCGGGCAGCCGATCGCCTACCGGCTTGTGCCTGGAGAGACAACGTTCCCGTTCGCGCAGCAGGATGCTCCGGTTAGCAAGCGTGCCGGCTTCATCCGCCAGCACCTGTGGGTGACGCCGTACCGCCGCGATGAGCGCTACGCGGCGGGGGAGTACCCCAACCTGCACCCCGGCGGTGCCGGCCTGCCGGAGTGGACGAGCGCCGACCGGCCGATCGACGGCGAGGACATCGTGGTCTGGTATACGTTCGGCCACCACCACGTTCCCCGGCCCGAGGACTGGCCGGTGATGCCGGTGACGACGGCGGGGTTCAAGCTGAAGCCGGTCGGGTTCTTCGAGCGGAACCCGGCGCTCGACGTCCCGCCGTCCCAGCCGGATTCTGACCACCACTGCTGAGAGGGGAGCCGCCGTGAGCACAGTCGAGGGCCGCGTGGCGCTGGTGACCGGAGCCAGCAGCGGCATCGGAACCGCAACGTCCCAGACGCTTGCGGCCGGCGGGGCGAAGCTGGCGCTGGCGTCGCGCCGCGCCGACGACCTCGGCATCGACGGCGCCCTGGCACGGCCCTGCGACGTGCGCCGGCCCGACCAGATCGAGGCGCTGGTGGCAGAGGCGATCGAGCGCTTCGGCGGGATCGACATCGTGGTCGCAAACGCGGGAGTGGGCGCCTATGGCGACTTCCTCGACCTCGATCCCCAGTACCTCGAGGAGATGATCGACACGAACGTCAAGGGGCTGCTGTACACGGTGCGCGCCACCCTGCCCCACCTGCTGGACAGCGACAGCGCCGACCTCGTGGTCGTCGCGTCGGTGGCGGGTCAGCGCGGGCCGGAGGGCGAGGCCGTGTACTCGGCCTCGAAGTTCGCCCAGGTCGGGTTCATGCGCTCGCTCGACCACGAGCTGTACCGGCGCGGCGTGCGCTGCTCCACGATCGCGCCGGGCGGCGTGCATACCGAGTTCGCGATGGGCCGCGGCCGCACGCCTCAGGATCCCGACCTGGCCGACATGATGCGGCCGCAGGAGGTCGCCGACGCCGTGGTGCACGCGGTCACGCGGCCGCGCACGCACCGCGTGCTCGAGGCCACGATCCTGCCCATGAGCGACGACTCCATGAACTGACCCCAGCGAAAGGACCCCGGCAGATGGCAACCAAGGTCACGATCATCGGCGGAGGCAGCAGCAGCTTCGTCCCGCTGCTGGTGCGGCGGCTGATGCAGTCGCCCGCCCTGGGCTCATCGCAGGTGACGCTGATGGACGTCGACGAGGGCCGCCTGTCTGTGATGCAGTCGCTGGCGGACAAGCTGATCGCCAACGAGCAAAGCGAGCTGCGAGTCACCAGCACCACCGACCAGCGCGCCTCGTTGGCCGGCGCCGACTTCGTGATCGCGGCCATCTCGGTCGGCGGCATGGACGCATGGGCCAACGATCTCGAGATCCCCGGCCGCCACGGCATCGTCATGCACGTCGGCGACTCGGTCGGGCCGGGCGGCATCATGCGCGCGTTCCGCAACGCGCCGGTGCTGGCCGACGTCGCCCGCAACGCCGCCGAGGTGGCGCCCGACGCGTGGGTGTTCAACTACACCAACCCGGCACCGATCGAGGCGCTGGCGATGCGGGCTGCGGCGCCGCAGGTGCGCTCCTACGCCCTCTGCTCCTGCACCGGGCATCCCAGCAGCCGGGAGTGGCTGGCCCACCAGGCCGGCGTGGACCCCGGCCGGATCGCGATGCCGCCGGTGGTGGCGGGCATCAACCACTGCGCGTCGATCCAGCAGCTGCGGCTGACCGACGGCACGGACGCGATGCCGCTGGTGCGTGAGCGGGCGACGGAGCCGATCGTGAAGTGGGTGCTCGACCGCTACGGGGTGCTGCCCTACTGCTGGTCGCACTGGACCGAGTTCTTCCCGCAGATGCAGCGGCTGGAGGCGCCCTACGCCGGCACCGCGCAGGGCGTGTCGATGCGCTACGGCATAACCACCCACGACATGGCGTACGAGCGGTCGCGCGTGCGCGGCCTGGAGCAGCTGGCCGAGACCTGGACGGCGGAGGGCGCCGCGCCGGTGACGCTGGCCGACCTGCCCAAGGGCGACGAGGACGAGGGCATCGAGGTGATCGATCTGATCGAGGCGATCGTCGACAACGGCAACATCACGCTGGTCGTGAACGCGCCCAACGAGGGCACCATTTCGAATCTGCCGGACGAGGCGATCGTCGAGGTGAACGCGCAGATCAATGCCTACGGCATTCGCGCGATCCAGACCGGCCCGCTGCCCGAGACGCTGGCGGCGCACCTGCGCCGCTTCTTCGACTTCCAGCAGCAGGTGGTGCTGGCCGCCCTCAGCGGCGATCGCGAGCAGGCGCTGCACGCCTTCATGCTCGACCCCAACACCGCCTCGCGGCTGGATCTCGACCAGACCCGCACGATGATGGACGAGATGCTGGAGGCCAACGCGCAGTACCTGCCACTGTTCGGCTGACCGACTAATTGCCATGTGACCGCGGGACTGGCACCATGCCTGCGAGGAACGACACATGGCCGGGCGACCTCACGGCTCCACCGGCACCGCCCCAGCGGCTGTGGGCGACGTTGTCGCGCCCGGGCGCGGCGGGTCGCAGCAGGATCCGTCCGGGGACGTCGGCCGGCTCTACCGTGCGCTGGTCGAGCACGCCCGCGAGGCGGTCACGATCGTGGATGCCAGCGGCGTCGTCGTCTACCACAATCCGTCGATGGGCCGCGTGGTGGGACGTCCGCCGGAGTGGTTCGAGGGCCGCTCGCCGCTCGAGCTGATGCCGCCGGAGGACGCCGCCCGCGCCGTGCGCGTGCTCCAGCAGCTGGCCGGCAAGCCTGGTGCGCAGCTACCGGGTGAGTTCCGGCTACGCCACAGCGACGGCTCCTGGCGCCGGGTCGAGGGCGTCGCCACCAACCTGCTGCACGACCCGGCCGTGCGCGGGATCGTGCTCAACTACCGCGACGTCACCGACGAACGCGAGCATGCCCAGACGCTGCGCGACATCGAGCGGCGGCGGCAATCGCTGCTCGAGGAGATCATCAACGCCGAGAGCGAGCAGCGCTCGCGGATCGCGGGCGAGCTGCACGACGACACGATCCAGGTGATGATCGCGTCGCTGTTCGAGCTCGACCGCAGCGAACGGCA
>DATNEO010000117.1:0-3580 GCA_035553035.1 Gaiellales bacterium
AGGTCCTGCTCGCCGTCCGCGCCCACCAGCGAGAGGCCCTGCTCGGGGTCGTCGCCGACGACGTCCGACAGGTCGGGGTGCGGTAGGCCGGGGCGCAGCAGCAGGTGCGCGTCCAGGTGCGTGGAGTCGGGATCATCGTGCGCGTCGGGCGGGTCGGCGAACCGCACGACCATGTCGGCGTGGTGGCGCTGAGGGCGGATGTACTGGTTGGAATCGCGCTCGCGCCGGTCGAGCTCGTCGAGCACCTGGTTGGTGGTGTAGCCGCGCCGCGAGCAGTCGCGCACCACCTTCCACCGGCGGCGCAGGCTCTCGGGAGGGTCGAGGAAGACGCGGATGTCGAAGCAGTCGCGGAGCGCGTCGGTGTGGTAGCCGAGCAGGCCTTCAACGATCAGGAAGCGTCCCGGGGTGAGGTAGACGGGCGGCGCGAACGTGCCGTCCGAGTGCCGGTAGACCGGCTTCATGATGGCCTCGCCCCGGCGCAGCAGCATCAGGTGCTGGCCCATGATGTCCATGTGGTTGCAGCCCGGGTCGAGCGGCGTCAGACCCATGTCGGCCCGCTGCGAGCGGTCGTAGCGGTGGTAGTCATCGAGGCAGACGTGCGACACCTGCTCCTGGCCGAGCACGCGAACCAGCCCCCGCGTCAGAGTCGTCTTGCCGCTCGCGGAGTCGCCCACGACGCCAAGGATGATCGGGCGTGACATCGATCCACTCTACCCGGTGGAGGTGCGGGCGAACGCTGCAACCGCGATTGAACGCTCGGTCGATACTGATAACCTCGCCGTGCAATGACGTTCGGCCAGCTGAACACGTTCCTGGCGCTCGCGCGGGCCGGCTCGGTGCGCGGAGCGGCCGCGTCGCTGGTGGTGACGGAGCCGGCCGTATCGGCGGCGGTGGGGGCGCTGCAGCGCGACCTCGGCGTGGAGCTGGTGACCCGGCAAGGGCGCGGCATCATGCTGACGCCTGCCGGTGAAACGCTGGCCCGCTACGCCGCCGAGCTGCTGGGGCTGCGCGACCAGGCGCTGCGCGAGATCCGCGAGGTGCGGGCGCTGCGCCTGGCCGCGGTCACGACCGCCGGCGAGTACGTGGTGCCGCCGATCCTGAAGGCGTTCAGGGCGGGCCACCCGAACGTTGACGTGTCGCTCGAGGTCGGCAACCGCGCCGAGGTGTACGAGCGGCTGACGCAGCGCCAGGTCGACCTGGCGATCGGCGGCAGCCCACCGGCCGGCTCCGGCATCAGCGGCCAGCCGTTCCTCGACTACCGTCTGGTGGTGGTGGCCGCGGCCGACCATCCGGTCGCGGACCCCGCCGACGAGACATGGCTGCTGAGAGAGCGCGGGTCGGGCACGCGCGCGACCGTCGAGGCGTTCTTGGTCGCGGCCGGGATCGCGCCCCGCTCCACCCTCACGCTGGGCTCGAACGGCGCCGTCAAGCAGGCGGTGCTGGTGGGCCTTGGCATCACCCTGCTGTCCGACCACGCGGCCGGTGCCGAACTGGCATCGGGCGCGCTGGTGCCCGTGGCGATGCCGGGCGCGCCGCTCGAGCGCTCCTGGTTCGTGCTGCGTCGTGCGAGCGGCCCGATCCTGCCGGAGGCATCCGCCTTCAGCGCGTTCTGCCGGTCGCCGGAGGCAGCGGCCGCCGTGCTGGCCGCAATCGGCCCGTAGGCATCGCCGTGACCGGCGCGTGACACGCAAAGGTGCGACGTTCGCCACGCCCCCGCAACGCCTCGGTCGGCATACGCCATGATCCACGCCGGCCGGCCGGCACGAACATCACGGCCGCGACCGCGCCGCCGCGCAACCATGCGGGCACGGATCACCGCCCGGTGACGACCCGTCACGATCCCGTGCCGGACCGCCCACGGCGCGCAGCTCGGGCTCTGAGCCCGTTAAGAGCGCGACGGCCGTTGCGACTCTGAGTGAGAGCGGTGACCGATCGTCGCGGAATCGATGCTGCGGGCGCTACGCGCCGCGCTCGGCGACCGGCGACACCGGCTCGGCCGAGTCGATCACCACCTGCCGGCGAGGACTGCTCGACGACCGGTCGGACACCGCGACCGCGACGGCCGCCACGATCACCGCCGTCGCGACCACGGTGGTTGCGGTGAGCGGCTCGCCCGCCAGGGCCCAGCCGAGGAACACCGCCACCACGGGGTTCACGAACGCGTAGGTGGCCACCCGCGTGGGCGCGACGTGGCCGAGCAGCCAGATGTAAGCGGTGAAGGTGACCACCGTGCCCAGCAGCACCAGGTAGAGCAGGCCCGCGAGCGAGCGGCCGCTCACCTGCGACAGCTGCAGATCCTGCGCCTCGCCGGATGCCAACGAGACGGCCACCAGCACCATCCCGCCCACCAGCAGCGGCGCACCGGCCGCCGCCATCGGCGATGCGGGCAGCGGCACCCTGCGAGTGGCGATCGTGCCGGCCGCCCACGAGAAGGCGGCCAGCAGCAGCAACGCGGCGTCGGTCGCCGACAGCCCACCGCCGCCGGTCTTGCCCGCCACCAGCAGCGCCACGCCAAGGAACGCAGCGAACAGCGCCAGCGCCGTGCGCGACGAGGGCCTGCCGGACCCCAGGAAGCCCCACGCCAGCAGCGGCACGAACAGCGGGATGGTGGCGAGGCACAGAGCCGATATGCCCGACGGGACGAACTGCTCCTCGCGCGCCAGCACCGCGTGGCAGCCGACGAACAGGAACAGCCCGACCGCGCCCGAGCCCAGCCACTCGGCCGGCGTCGGCCAGGCCGAGTCAGGCTCGCGCAGGCGCGACATGCCCAGCAGGATGCCGCCGCCGACCAGGCAGCGCGCCGCCATCATCGGAAACGGCGGGATCGTCTCGACCGCCCAGGCGATGGCCAGGAAGGTCGAACCCCAGACCAGGTAGATGGCCGCGAACGCGGCCACCACCCGCGGTTCGGGCAACGAGGGCATCGCCGTAGGCTAGTGAGACAGGTGGGTCCGGGCGCTACCCGGCGGTCGCCGTGGCCCGCCGTATGGCCAGCAGATCCCGGTCGCTGACCCGGGTGATACGGGCGCCCACCACCGCCCGGCCGTAGGCGCCCATGTCCGCCTTCACCGCCTTGGCCTGAATCGTGATCTTGCGCTCCTCGAGCGTGAACGTGAGGGCGAGCTCGTCACCCGCCACCATCTGCAGCTCGATCGAGAACTGCACCCCGGTCTCCGACAGGTCGTCCACGCGCACGTCATACTCGTTGCCCTCGACGGCGTACTGGCAGAAGATGGAGGTCATGACCGCCGGTATGTGCATCTCCGCCCGCGCCGCCTGCCGGCCGGGGCCGTCCTCGCTGATCTCGACCAGTGCGAGCACCGCGATCGCCTGCTCGAACGAGTGGTAGTCGGCCTCAGTCAGCTCGAACCGCGCCGTCCACGGCTGGTCGCCGACCGCAAAGCGCAGGGTCAACTGCTCGACTCCGCCCATCTGCAGCCGCGGCAGGTAGGCGCGCAGCATCAGGCCGTCCAGCTCGAACGGATCGCACAGGAGCTGCTTTCCCTCCTGCGAGGTCGCGGATACGCCGATGCGCCCCGGCAGCGATGCCAACGCTCGTGCGGCCGCCCCCTCCACGCTA
>DATNEO010000118.1:0-53245 GCA_035553035.1 Gaiellales bacterium
CACACCGATCGCTACGTGCGCGCCTTCCTGCACTGCTGCAACGAGCTGACCGAAGGCGAGGTGGACTTCGCCACCCGCAGCGTCCGCTTCCAGGGGCGCGACGTGCAGGTGCGCGCCTACCCGATTTCGGTCGACCCGGCCGAGTTCGAGCGGCTGGCGGCCTCCGACGAGGTGCGTGAGGAGGAGGCGTCGGTGGTGCTGGCCCGGCCCGAGAAGATGATCCTGCGGGTGGATCGCACCGACCCCTCCAAGAACGTCGTGCGGGGCCTGCGCGCCTACGACCTGTTCCTGTCCCAGCACCCCGAGTGGCGTGGCCGTGTGACCATGCTGGCGCTGCTCGACCCTTCCCGGCCGGAGATCCCCGAGTACGCCGAGTATGTCGGCGCCATCCAGCGGGCCGTGCGCGAGGTGAACGACCGCTGGTACATGACTGGCATGTGGACGCCGGTCGACATGCGCATCTCCGACAACTTCCCGCAGGCGGTGGCCGCTTACAAGCACTACGACGTGCTGCTGGTGAACGCGATCTTCGACGGCATGAACCTGGTGGCCAAGGAGGCGCCGCTGGTGAACCAGCGCGACGGCGTGCTGATCCTGTCCGAGAACGCGGGAGCCCACCACGAGCTGTCCCCCTGGGCGCTGAGCGTGAACCCGTTCGACATCCAGGCCCAGGCCGACGCCATCTACCAGGCGCTGACCATGCACGCCACGGAGCGGCACGAGCGGATCGAGGGGCTGCGCGCGCAGGTGCGCGAGCACGACATCTCGCGCTGGATCGGCACGCAGCTGGAGGACCTGGCTGCGCTGCGCCCCGTCAAGGCGTGATCACGGGCATCGACCACGTGCAGGTGGCGGCGCCGCCCGGCTGCGAGCCGGCCGCCCGCAGCTTCTACGGCGGGCTGCTGGAGCTGGCGGAGGTGGACAAACCAGAGGTGCTGGCGGCGCGCGGCGGCTGCTGGTTCGCGGTCGGCGGCCAGCAGCTGCACGTGGGGGTGGCCCAGCCGTTCACCCCGTCCGCCAGGGCCCATCCCGCCCTGCACGTGGACGACAGGGCTGCGCTCGAGACGCTGGCGGCGCGGCTGCAAGCCGGCGGGTTCACCGTGGAGTGGGACGACGTGATCCCCGGCACCGCACGGTTCTACGTGCACGACCCGTTCGGTAACCGGCTGGAGCTCGTGGCTCAGGGTAGCCCCTGACGAACTACTGGACGCCGGGCATGGCCGGTATCATCGAATCCATGGCCTACCTTGTCGCAGTTGCCGTCGGTCTGGTGTTCGGTGGCGGGGATCAGTACCTGGGGAGCCTTACGCCATATCTGACTCTCGGCTCGTGGACGCTTGCCGTGAGCGGGATGTCCGCTCCGTGGCTGGTCTTGCCGTTCGCCTTGGGTTGGAGCCAGGTGCGTCCTGGCCGAGCGATGCTGCTGGGCCTGATCGTCACGCAATCAGCACTGGTCGGGTACTTCGCGTTGACGCTCAGCCCGCTGGAGGGTGTACCGCTGAGCGGCTTCCCGGGAGGCCTCCACGCCCTGCTTGTCAACGGCGGGCTGCACGGCGCAAACGCGACGTGGGTCGTTGCGGGGCTTGTGACCGGGCCGCTGTACGGCCTGCTGGGTCAGCGTTGGAGGGTTCACCGATCCTGGATCAGCGCGACGCTCGTCACAGGTGCGCTCTGCCTGGAACCGTTCGCGCGGCACGCGGTCGGGCAGCTTCCGCCGCCAAGCCTGGTCTGGGATGCTGAGGTCGTGATGGGTGGTGCCGTGGCCGCGTGCTTCGTGATCGCTACCCTGGCCCACCGTCGCGCGTCTCAACCGCCGAGTACGCCGGTGGCCTAGCTGCTGGCAATCTCGGGGTGATCAGCCCGTAGACTTCGCGCGATGTCGGAGATCCGCATGATCGACGTGGGCGACAAGCCCGTCAGCAAGCGGCGCGCGGTCGCGGTCGCGCACGTGACGATCGGCGACGAGGTGCGTGACCGGATCGTGGCCGGCAGCCTGCCCAAGGGCGACGTGCTGGCCGTTGCGCGCGTGGCCGGGATCATGGCAGCAAAGCGCACGCCCGACATCGTGCCGCTGTGCCACCCGCTGCCGCTGACGCGCGTGGACGTGACCCCGGTGGTGGTCGAGGACGGCGTCACGATCACGGCCGCAGCCGAGACCACCGCCCAGACCGGCGTTGAGATGGAGGCGCTGACCGCCGTGCTGGTGGCGGCGCTGACCGTCTACGACATGACCAAGGGCCTCGACCCGGCCATCACGATCGATCACGCCTGCCTGCTCGAGAAGGACGGCGGCAAGTCGGGTCACTGGCGGAGACCGGAGTGAGGGCGGCGGTGCTGACGGTGTCAGACGGCGTCGCGTCCGGTTCGCGGGAGGACACAAGCGGCGAGGTGCTGGCGGAGCGGGCCATGTCGGCCGGTTTCGACGTGGTGGAGCGCCGCACCGTCGCCGACGAGCGCGACCAGATCGCGGGCGCGCTCGAGCAGCTCGCCGGCCTGGCCGACCTGGTGCTGACCACCGGCGGTACCGGCTTCGCGCCGCGCGATGTGACGCCCGAGGCCACCGCCGCGGTCGTCGAGCGGCCCACCCCCGGCCTCGACGAGGCGATGCGCGAGGTGTCGCGACGGGCCTCGCCCCACGGCCTGCTCTCGCGCGGCTCGAGCGGCATCCGCGGCGCCTCGCTGATCGTCAACTTCCCCGGAAGCCCGCGGGCCTGCGCCGAGTGCTTCGACGCGATCGCTCCGGCGCTCGGTCACGGCATCGCGCTGCTCACGTCGCGACCCACGGAGCACCCGTGACCGCGACCGTGACCGCCCGCCGGTTCGTGTCGCTGGTCAAGTTCGAGCACACCATCTTCGCGCTGCCCTTTGCCTTCGTCGGCGCCATCCTGTCGATCGGCGAGGTGCCGTCGGCCGCGACCCTGGGTTGGGTGACCTTGGCGATGGTGGGCGCGCGCAGCCTGGCCATGGCGCTGAACCGGCTGATCGACGCCGAGATCGACGCCCGCAACCCGCGCACCGCCTCCCGCGAGATCCCCAGCGGGCTTCTGTCGAACATCCAGGTGCTGGCCTTCTGCGCGCTGGCGCTGGCCGTGTTCCTGTTCGCCACCTGGCAGCTCGACCCGGTGGTGCGATGGCTGTGGCCGATCCCCGTGCTGGCGTTCGTGCTCTACCCCTACACCAAGCGCTTCACCTGGCTCTGCCACCTCGCGCTGGGTCTGTCCACCGGGCTCGCCCCGATCGGCGCCTGGCTGGCCGTGAGCGGAGACGCCGACCTGGCGCCGTTCCTGCTGTGGTTCGCGGTGGCGCTCTGGATCGGCGGTTTCGACGTGATCTACGCCACCGGGGACGTCGACTTCGATCGCCGCGAGGGGCTGTACTCGCTGCCGGCGCGATTCGGGATCGGTCCCGCGTTGATGGTCACGCGGATCTGCCATCTGCTCGCCGTCTGCCTGCTGATCGCGGTGGGCGTGTCGCTCGGCCTGGGCCCGTTCTACTACCTGGGCCTGGCCGCTGTGGCGGCGCTGCTCGGCTACGAGAACTCGATCGTCCACCCCGACGACCTGTCTCGCGTCAACGTCGCCTTTTTCACGCTGAACGGCGTCATCTCGGTCGTCTTTCTGGCCGGGGTGCTGGCCGATGTCCTCGCCTGAGCGCACGCCGGCCGTTCGCTGCGACGGCCTCACCCGCCGCTACGGCGAGCGGGTGGCGCTGGAAGCGGTCAGCCTGACGGTCGCGCCCGGTGAGCGGCTGCTCCTGACCGGCGGCAACGGCGCCGGCAAGACGACGCTGTTGCGCGTGCTGGCAACGGTGCTGCGTCCCCACGCCGGCGAGGTCGCGATCGACGGCCACCTGCTGCCGCGCGACGCCCGCAAGGTGCGTCCCGCCATCGGCTACGTGGGGCACGAGCCGCTGGTCTATCCCGTGCTGACCGCGCGCGAGAACCTGGAGCTGTACGCGGCGCTGTACGGCGTGGGCCGCGAGCGGATCGAGCAGGTGCTCGAGCTGGCCGGGCTGGACGGCCGCGGCGGGGATCCGGCCGGTGAGCTGTCGCGCGGCTTGCGCCAGCGGCTGGGCCTGGCCCGGGCGATGCTGCACTCACCCTCGCTGCTGCTGCTGGACGAGCCCACCACCGGGCTCGACGAGGACGGTCGTGAGCGCCTGCGCGTGGTGCTCGCCGCCCACCGCGGCGCGGCCGTGATCGCCACCCACGAGCCGGATTGGTTCGCCGGGCTGGAGCACGGCCGGCTGCGGCTGGCCGCGGGCAGGGCGGCATGAGGGCCTACCGAGCGCTGCTTCGCAAGGACCTGCTGCTGGAGCTGCGCGGCCGCGAACTGGTGCCGGCCATGGTGGTGTTCGTGGTGGGCGCGCTGGTGCTGGTGCGGCTGGGGCTGGGCGGCGAGCGGCTGGCCGGCGGCACCCGCGCCGCCACCGGCCTGCTGTGGGTGGTGGTGGTGTTCACGTCGATGCTGGCGCTGGTGCGAAGCTTCGCCCAGGAGCGCGAGCACGGCATCTGGGACGGCCTGCTGTCGGCCCCCGCCGACCGCTCCGCGATCTGGGCGGCGCGGGCCAGCGCCACCTTCCTGTTCCTGGGCGTGACGCAGGCGGTGGCGCTGCCGCTGTTCTGGCTGTTCTTCCTCCAGGACGGCCGGTCGCCGTCGCTGGCCGTGCTGGCGGCGGCGCTGGCGCTGGCCGACCTGGGCGTTGCCATGCTGGGCGCGTTGCTGGCCGGGCTGGTCTCCAACGTGCGCGCCCGCGAGGTGCTGCTGCCGGTGCTGTTCCTGCCCTTCGCGCTGCCGCTTGTGAGCGTCGCGGTGCGCATGACGGTGGACTCAATTCCCCCGCAAAATGGCGGTTTGGGCGCACTTCACGGGCTCGGGTTTCTGGCTCTCTATGATACGATCTTTGCGCTCTTGGGCTGGGCGCTTTTCGAGTACGTCGTGGAGGACTGAACGCTGGTGAACGGCTCGCACAGGGCCCGCCCGGACCGGGCCACTGCCGCCGCCACGGCGGCCGCGCTGCTGATGGCGCTGGCCCTGGCGATGATCTTTTTCTACGTCCCCACCGACGTCAGCGAGGGCTATTCGCAGCGCATCTTCTACTTCCACGTGCCGATCGCCCTGACCACGTACTTCCTGTTCACCTGGGGGGCCGTGAACGGCGCCCGCTTCCTCCTGAGGCGCGACATGTCGCTCGACCTGAAGAGCTACGTGCCGATGCACCTGGGCGTGATCTTCGGTTCGCTGACGCTCGTCACCGGCTCGATCTGGGCCAATATCGCCTGGGGCACCTGGTGGTTCTGGGGCGACACCCAGCTGACCACGTTCCTGATCATCTTCCTGTTCAACTGCGCCTATTTCATGCTGCGCTTCTCGATCGAGCCGGGAGATCGCCGGGCCACCTTCTCGGCCGTCTACGCGGTGCTGGGCGTGGGCCTGATCCCGCTGTCGGTGATCGGCGTGCACGTCGCCCAGACCAACGACCTGATCCATCCAATCACCTTCAACGAGAACGGTGCCAACATGGACGGCAGCATGTTCCTGACGTTTCTCGTGGCGCTGGCGGCGATGATCTCGCTGTCGGTGACCATGTACCTGATCGAGCTGCGCGGCAAGCGGATCGACGATCGCCTGCGCGCCATCCGCCGGCTGGCCGGGGGCGAGGCGTGATCGACGAGTTCGCGGTCAAATCGGTGGCCGCCGTGTACGGGCTGGCCTGGGTTGTGACGCTGGCCTACATCGGCATCCTGAACGCCAAGATGGGGCGGATGGAGCGGCAGCTGGACGAGATCGCGGCGCTGATGGAGCGCAGGGCGGCCAGCGATGCCTGACCAGGTGCACCTGCTGCTGGTCGGCACCAGCCACCGGCATGCCCCGATCGCCGTGCGTGAGCAGCTGGCGGCGCAGGCTCACGGGCAGCGGCTGATCGAGGCGGTGATCGCCGAGGACGCGGTGATCGAGGCGGTGGGGCTTTCCACCTGCAACCGCTGCGAGCTGTACATGGTGGGGTCGGATCCCGAGGCGATGCGCGAGGCCGCGCTGCGGCGGCTGGCCGACTACGCGCACCGCAGCGAGAGCGCGCTCGAGCCGCTGCTGTACGTGCGCCAGGGCGGTGATGCGGCCGAGCACCTGTTCGAGGTGGCCGGCGGCCTCGACTCGCTGGTGCCGGGAGAGGCCCAGATCCTGGCTCAGATCCGCGAGTCCTACCAGCACGCCCTGGAGATGGGGTCGACCGGCACGGTCTCCAACCGGCTGTTCCACGAGGCGCTCGAGGCCGGCAAGCGCGTCCGCAACGAGACCGCGATCGGCCGCTCGAACGCGTCGGTTGCCTCCGTCGCGGCCGAGCTGGTGCGGGAGCGGCTGGGCGCCCTGCACGGCGCCCGCGTGCTGATCGTGGGGGCGGGTAAGGTGGCCGAGCTGGTCGCCCAGAACCTGGCCTCGCGGGGCGGCGTCGAGATCGTGGTCGCCAACCGCAGCCGCGAGCGCGGCGCCGCGCTGGCCGAGCGGTTCAACGGCACCAGCGTCCCCCTCGACCGGCTGGCCGAGGCGGTGGCGGAGGCCGACGTCGTGGTCAGCTCGACCGTGTCGGATGGATACCTGATCGGCCCCGGCGACGTCCCTCCCGGCCGCCGTGTGCTGGTCGACCTGGCGCTGCCCCGGGACATCGATCCGGCCGTCGCAGATGTCGACGGTGTCACGCTTGTCAACATCGACGACCTCGAGGAGACGGTGCTGCACAACATCGGCCTGCGTCAGGTCGAGGCCGCCCAGGCCTACGCGATCGTGGCCGTCCAGGCCAACGAGTTTCGCAGCTGGCTGGCCGCGCTCGAGGTGGTGCCTGCGATCACGCAGCTGCGGGCGCTGGCCGAGCAGATCCGCCGCGACGAGCTGGAGCGCATGGACGGCCGCTGGGAGTCGCTGTCCGAGGCTGACCGCGAGCGCGTCGACCAGCTCACCCGCAGCATGTTGAACAAGCTGCTGCACCGGCCCACCGTGCGGCTCAAGGAGCTTGCCGCCGAGCACGGCGACGCCGCGCACGTGGCCGCCATGAACGAGCTGTTCGGCCTCAGCTCACGGCCGTGATCCGGCTGGGCACGCGCGGCAGCGCGCTGGCTCGAGCCCAGGCCGGGTGGGTGGCAGACCGTCTGGACGGTGCCGAGCTGGTCGTGATCGAGACGGCCGGCGACCGCGATCGCGAACGCCGCTACGACCAGATCGGCGACGGCCGGGCGGTGTTCACCCGCGAGATCGAGCAGGCGCTGCTGGACGGCCGCATCGACGTGGCGGTGCACAGCGCCAAGGATCTGACCGGCGACATGCCGGCCGGCCTGGAGATCGCAGCCGTGCCCGAGCGCGAGGACCCGCGAGACGCGTGCTGCGGGCCGTACGGCTCGCTGGCCGAGATCCCCACGGGCGCCCGCATCGGCACCTCGTCGGCGCGGCGGGCCGGGCTGCTGAGCGAGCTGCGGCCCGACCTCGAGGTGGTGCCGCTGCGCGGCAACGTGGACACGCGCCTGCGAAAGCTGGATGAGGGCGAGGCCGACGCGATCGTGCTGGCCGCGGCCGGGCTGGTGCGGCTGGGTCTGCTCAGCCGCATCGGCTTCCTGTTCGATCCGTCCGTGTTCGTGCCCGAGGCCGGGCAGGGCGCGCTGGCGCTGCAGGTGCGAAGCGGCGAGGCAGCGCTGGTGTCGTCGCTCGACCACTCGCCGTCGCATCGCCGCGTGGACGCCGAGCGGGCCCGGGTCGCGGAGCTGGGCGGTGGCTGCACGGTGCCGGTGGCGGCGCACTCCTGGTTCGAGCGGGGCGAGCTGCATGTGCAGTCGTGGGTGGCGCCGTGACCGTGTACCTGGTCGGTGCGGGACCGGGCGACCCCGGGCTGCTGACGGTGCGCGGGCGGGAGCTGCTGGGCCGCTGCGACGCGCTGGTCTACGACCGGCTGGCAGACCCCCGGATCGTGGCACTCGCGCCGGCGTCTGCCAGGCGGGTCTACGCCGGCAAGGCGCCCGACCGCCACGCGCTCTCCCAGGATCAGATCAACGCATTGCTGGTGGAGCTGGCCGGCCGGCACTCCTGCGTCGTGCGGCTGAAGGGCGGCGATCCGTTCGTCTTCGGCCGCGGCGGCGAGGAGGCGCAGGTGCTGGCGCAGGCGGGCATCGATTGGGAGGTGGTGCCCGGCATCTCGTCGGCCTACGCGGTGCCGGCTTACGCGGGCATCCCGGTTACCCAGCGCGGCGTTGCCGCCCAGTTCACGGTCGTCACCGGCCACGAGGGTCCGAAAAAGCCGGAGAGCGATCTGGACTGGGCCTCGCTCGCGTCCACGCCGGGCACGCTGGTGTTCCTGATGGGCGTTCGCGCGCTGCGGGCGAACGCGGCCCGCCTGATCGAGCAGGGCATGCCGACGAGTACGCCGGCTGCGGTGGTCTCCCACGGCACCCGCCCCGGCCAGCGCACGGTGGTGGCGCCGCTGTCGGAGATCGCCGAGGCCGCGGCCGACCTCCCGGCACCCGCGATCACGCTGGTCGGCGCCGTGGCGTCGCTCCGCCAGCAGCTGGCCTGGTATGAGCGGCGGCCGCTGTTCGGGCTGCGGGTGGTGGTGACGCGGGCGCGGGCACAGGCCAGCGGGCTGGCCGCGCGCCTGTCCGAGCTGGGGGCGCAGGTGGTGGAGGCACCAGGGATATCGATCGAGCCGCTCGAGTTCCAGCCGCCTGACCTGGCGTCGTACGACATCGTCTGCCTGACCAGCGCCAACGGCGTGGAGCGGCTGCTGGCCGGCGACGTGCGGTCGCTGCACGGCGTGACGGTGGCGGCCGTCGGCCGCGCCACGGCCGATGCGCTGGCGGCGCGCGGCATCGTCGCCGACGTGGTGCCCCAGCAGGCCGTCTCGGACGCGCTGCCGGACGCCCTGGGCGAGGTCGCAGGCAAGCGGGTGCTGGTGGCGACCGCGGAGGGGGCACGCACGGCCCTGCCCGACGAGCTGCGCGCGCGCGGCGCTACGGTGGAGGTGCTGCACCTCTACCGGACGCTGCGCGAGCCGGTCGATCGCGAGGCGGTGGTCGCGTCCGACCTGGTCACGTTCACGTCGTCATCGACCGTCGAGAACGTGCTGGGAGCGCTGGCGCCGGCCGACCTGGCGGCGATCCGGGCGGTCTCGATCGGGCCGGTCACGAGCGGGTCGCTGAGAGCGCATGGCGTCGAGCCGGTGGTCGAGGCCGACCCGCACGACGTGGAGGGTCTGGTCGCGGCGGTGCTGCGGGCGGCGGCGATAGAGTCAGACCCCAGATGAGCCGGCCGATCGTCACGTTTCTGTCCGACTTCGGGTCGTCGGATCCGTTCGTCGGCGTCTGCCAGGGGGTGATCGTCCGGACGTGCCCGGAGGCCGAGGTGATCCACCTGGCGCACGGGATCGAGCCGCAGTCGGTCGGGCAGGGATCGCGGGTGCTGGCGGCATCGGTGCCCTACCTGCCCGTGGGTGTGCACATGGCGGTGGTCGACCCCGGCGTGGGATCCGAGCGGCGGGCGATCTGCCTGCGCAGCGCCGACGGACGGCTGTTCGTCGGGCCCGACAACGGGCTGCTGATCGCGGCCGCAGAGGCCAGTGGCGGCATCGAGCTGGCGGTCGAGATCACCAGCTCCGAGTACATGCTGGATTCGGTGTCGCGCACCTTCCACGGCCGCGACGTGTTCGCCCCCGTGAGCGGCCACCTGGCGGCCGGCCTCGACCCCGAACGGCTGGGCCACGCGGTCGATCCGGACACGCTGGTGCGTGCGCGAGAGCTGGCCACGCGCGTGGAGGGGTCGCTGCTGACGGCCACGGTTCAGCAGCTCGACCGGTTCGGGAACATCCAGCTGTCGGCGGCGCTGGCCGACCTCGGCGAGCGGTTTCAGAGCGGCCGCAGGGTCGAGGTGACGCTCGGCGACGACAGCTACTTCGCGACCTGCGCGCGCACGTTCGCCGACGTTTCACGGGGGGATCTCGTCCTCTACGAGGACTCGGAGCAGCGGCTGTCGATCGCGATCAACCGCGGCAACGCCGGCGAGCTGATGGACGCCGCGGCGCTGGATACGGTGCTGGTCGAGTTCGAGCCCGTGCTCAGCTGAGCGAATCGGGCGACCCCCTTGACGCGGGCGGCCGCGAGTGGTGGGATGGGCAACACAGAGCGGCCTTCGCGGAGCGGTATCACCGTCCCGGAGGCCGCTCATCTGTGTTGCCGTCCGCCGCGGTGCCCGCGGTAGACTGACGCCCGCGGCGAGGTAGCTCAGTTGGTAGAGCACGCGACTGAAAATCGCGGTGTCGGCAGTTCGACTCTGCCCCTCGCCATCATCTCAAGAGGGTCTGTTAGAGCCAGTGGCCGGCAGATCAGCAGGGAAACCAGCCGTCCTCTCACTTGTGTGCGACCGCGCTATCGGATGCCCGTGTCGTAGCTGAGGGTGACGTGAGTTGCGTCGCGCCGGGTGATCACGAGCTCGAGCGGCGCCGGGGTACCCATCAACCCGTTCACCGGCTGAGCCACGAGACGGTAGG
This sequence comes from Gaiellales bacterium, assembly GCA_035553035.1. Lineage (GTDB taxonomy): Bacteria > Actinomycetota > Thermoleophilia > Gaiellales > JAICJC01 > JAICYJ01. The sequence goes on from DATNEO010000118.1 coordinate 10,519, forward strand.
CCCCTACCGGTACCATCGTCTCGCGTGCGGTTCCGTTCGCGTCCGTCGTGAGCGTCATGTCGCTTGCCCCATCCAAGCTCAGCCGGGCGCCCTTCACAGGACGTGGGGCACAAGCTGGGTCACCGGCCCTCTGGACCGGACACGTCGGTCCAGCGGTGACCGTGACGATCAGCGACCCGGAGCGTTCAGCGCCGCCCGATTGGCCACAACCGTCCGCGACCAGCAGCAGCAGCCAGATCACAAACAGGCATCTCACTCTTCTTTGACCGCCACCGCGAAGCGGTGGTTCCCGCGCGCTGCTTTACGCGGGGACCCCATCCCGCTCAGGAAGCGCCCGAACGTGCTGGGGACGGCTGCCCGCCGGGCAGCCGTCCCGTGACCGTTGCGTGTTACGGGGAGACGGCGCCGTAGATGTCCTGGTCGAGTCCGCCGGCGTGCGGGCAGGTGTCTGGGCCGTACGTTCCGGTGGACGGATCCAGGATGCGGCACTGCTTCACGTCCGCTCCGTCAAGGTCGGCGTCTCCCGACTCGCGGGGGTCGCTCCCGGCGACTGTGTTGCGCCAGTCTGTCCATGTGCTGAAAGCGAACGATCCGACTGACGACACCCAAAGGTAATCGCCGCCGAAAGGTACCTGGCGGTCGTCGAACTGTTCGAAGTTGCCGTTTGACTTGACATTCGTCACCTTCGCGGCCGTCGTCCAGGTATTACCGGCGTCGGTGGAGCGGGCGGCGTACACATCGAGCGCTGGAACGGTCGAGCGGTCGGCACAGTTGCCGATCGGCCGGGTGGGGGAGTAGCAGCGGTCGTTTCGGCTGTCCCACCACATCGTGTGTAGGTAACCGCCGTCGGCGCTGATCGCCGGGTAGGACTGGTCGCCAACCGGTGACGGCGAGATCAACCTCGGCGCGGTGTGTGTCCCGGTCGCGCCGTTGTAGCGGACGAAGTACGTCCCCGCCTGGCTGCCGGTGCCACCCCCCTCGGTGCCATACGTGTTGCCGGTGGCTACTTGCGTCCCCGGGATGGAAGCGTTGTAGACCAGGTAGACATACTGGTGCGCGTGGTCGCGCTGATCGGTCGTGGAGTCGGTGGACGAGTCATTGCGGAAGAACGTGTACCCGGCAACACAGGCGTCGATCCCATCGCCGCAGTCGCGGTTCGTGCCACCCGCCGTTGACTGATCGGTCTCCTCCCACGGTGCGTAGGTCACTAGCTGGGTCGGCTTCGAAAACGTGACTCCACCGTCCGTCGACTTCACGATCTGCACTCCGGCCGGCTGACCGTTCTTCAAGGCGCCGGTGTCGTAGGTGACGAAGACGTCGCCGTCTCCGGTGATATCGATCCGCGGATCCTGCAGGTTTCCCGAGCTGGGTGTTAGCAGCATCGGCGCCGAGAAGGTAGCGCCATGGTCGGTCGATCGCACGAAGTAGATGTTCGAGACGTTGAAGCCGGTGAACCGCGACCAGGCGAAATAGACGTTGCCGTCAAACCGGCCGCCGGTGCGATCGGCCTCGATGGCGGTCTTGTCGTTGAACTTGCCGGTCGCCGCAGCCGACGAGCCCTTCGCCACCGTGACCGTGCCGACGTAGCGCTTGCCGTCGTTGATGGAGCCTCCGCCCGATTTCACATAGGTCGCGACCCATTCGTCGCCGAATCCCTTGGGGCTACCGCTGGGATCACCGGAGCTCTCAGAACCGAAAAATGCTCGTCCATGCCCGTCCCACGCGATCACTGGGTCGCCGGCGCCGGCCGTCCGAACATGTGCCAGCGCGGCGAACGGCGATGTGTCGCCGGGATAGCCCGGAACCAACGAGCTCTGGAAGCTCGCACCGGCGTTCTGGGAACGATAGTAGCCGAGCCAGACCGGGCCGGCCGGAGTGCCCGTGGCCGGATCGCCAGGCGGACCGAACACGCCGCAATAGTCGTTTGAGCTACCCAAGATCACGCTGGCATTGCGCGGATCGATAGCTACTGCCGGCTCGTTCTGGCGCCCTCTGGCGACAGAGCATTCCCGCAAGATGCCGTCCGTGTACGCCTGACCAGTTGCAAGCGTGTAGGCGCTTACATATCCGCCACCACCGTTGTCATTCGACAAGCGCACGTTCGTGCTCGGCGCCGCAGTCGCACCGCCGACATTCACCATAAAGGCGCTCACCAGAACCGCCGCCCCGATCAGCTTCCGCATCCCGCCCCCCTCCCTGACTCTGGCGCTTCCGGCGGACGGTAGTCCGTTGCTGCGAATCGGTCAAGCTATTCCTGGTTACGCTGCTGACCGTTCCGAGCGTCAGGCGGTCCGCGCCATCAGCTCCTCGGCGATGTCCAGGTACCGCGTCGCCCGCACGCCGACCCAGAACTCTACCGCGCGCTGCAGTTCCACCTCGCCCGCAGCCCGGTTGCCGTGTCGAATGAGCGCTCGCGCGGCCAACAGCCTGGCCAGCGCCTGCTCGGGCTTGCTGCCAATCTCGCCCAGCTCATCGCCGGCGTCGGCGTAGCGGCCCTCGATGATCAGCTGGGTGACCGTCGCCCATCGCGATGGACCCTTGCCGTCGTGCACGGCAAGCCGTTCCGGCTGATCGGTCAACGCCAGCGCCAGCGCGAACACCGTCGACCAGGAACTCCATAACACCTTGTCGGGGCCGGCATCGGCCAACTCGTCGCACAGGTCGGCCACTCGCCGACGGGCGTCCCGGTCTCCGCTGGTAGCGGTGATCAGGGCCGCGTCGGCCAACGTCGGGAGCAGCACCTGCGGCTCGCCGGAACGCCGGCAGAAATCGAGCGCCTGTGCGGAATAGGCCTGGGCGTTCCCCTCGCCGCGGGCTGCCGCGATCCGGGCGCGGGTGGTGTCCGCAGCCGACTCCATGTAGTGCGGCCCCACCTGTGCGACCCACCGGTCGAGACGCGCGAACGCCTCGTCGACGGCATCCCAGTCGCCGTTCACACACGCGAGTATCCCCAGCTCGGTCTCGAACCACACCACCTGGAAGTCGATGCCGAAGCGCCGCGCCACCTCGGCTCCCCGCTGCTCGAGCTCGCCCGCTCGACGGAGGTCGCCGAGTTCCGCCAGCGTGCTGCCCATGTTCTTGCAGCCGCGGATGATTCCATCGACCGCGCTGATCCGGTCGGCGATCTCGAGGCTTGCCTCCATGTCGGCCAATCCACCCAGATCTCCCCGGGTTGTGACGCGCGCCACGCCGCGGGTGTTCAGCACGTGGCAGCGAATGTCCTCCAGGTCGAACTCCTCGGCGATGCCGAGGGCTCGCTCGCAGAGTGCAATCGTCTCCTCGAACTGGCCACGCAGCATCGTGTTCACGGCCAGCCGGCTGGCGACGTGCGCCACCGTCGGGGATGGTTCGGCTTGCTCGATCAGGCTCTGCGCCCGAGAGGAAGCGGCAAGGGATGCTTCGCTGTCTCCGACGTTCCAGTGGTGGAACCCATTCAGCATCTCTGCCTTGGCGGCGTTGCCGAGGTCGCCGGAGGCGTCGAGACTGTCGCGCGCCTCGATCAGCCACTCATTGATCTGGGCGCGGTTCATGCCCAGCCCCGCATCGGCGGCCGCGATCACCAGTTCGGGCCAGGCCGGATCATCCTTTGGCCACAGCACAAGCGCCGCGTAGTAGTGCTGCTGGGCGGCCGACAGCGAGTTGAGCGCGATGGCTCGGTCGCCCGCATCGCGCAGCGCCATGCGCGCGCGGAGCTCGAGTTCCTCGGTCGGCTGCCCCGCATCACGGGCGTACTCGAGCGCCCGCGCATAGTGGTGAGCGAGCATGTCGGACACGTCACCCCGGTCGGCGGACAGCGATTCGATCCACGCCGCCGCCCGTTGGTGTTTGTCGGCGCGCTGGACGCGGGGGATTTGCCCGTACGCCACGTCCCGCATTAACACGTGGCGAAAAGCGTACTCGGTGTCCGCCGCAACCGACGATCGTCGTTCCCGTCGCAGCATCTCGCGCCGCTCCAGCGCGTGCAGGTGAGCCTCCACCTGATAGTGATCGGTGCCGCTCATGGAGGCCAGTGCACCCAACCAGACCACTTTCCCCAGCACCGACGCGTCCTGCAGCAGGCGCTTCTGATCCGCCGGCAGGTCGTCGAGGCGCGCGGCGATCAGCCCTTGCACGGACTCGGGAACCGGCAGCTCCGTCGTCTCCGACAGCCGCCAGCGGCCACCGTCGTGCTGGAGGTGGCCGCGATCGATCAGCATCCGCACGTACTCCTCCGCGTACAACGGGTTTCCCGCCGCCGTGCTGAGAAGCATGGCCTGGGTTTCGGCCGGCAGCAACGCCTGCTCCAGCAGGGTGCTGATCAGCCGCGCGATGTCCGAGTCGTTGAGAGGAGACAGCGCCACCGTGAGCGCGTTTCGCTTGCCGCCGCCCCAGCCGCCGCGCCGGTCGAGCAACTCCGGTCGCGCGGTACAGACGATCAGCATCGACACGTCGCTCGACCAGTCGGCCAGGTGGTCGATGAAATCGAGCAGCGCATCATCGGCCCAATGCAGATCCTCGAACACCAGCACCAGCGGATGACGGTCGGCGAGGGCCTCAAGGAATCTGCGCCAAGCGGCCGCCGCCTCGCTCGAGCGGTTTCCGCCGGTACCGGTCGCCCCCTCCAGCCCCGCCAGCGCTCGCACGTGCTCCCCGACCCAGGCCGCCTCCACCGGGTCGCTGATCATGTCCGCGACCGTCGCGCGCAGCTTCTGCCCCGCCGCCTCGGCCGTATCCGTGTCGAGGATGCCCGCCTGCGCCTTCACCATCTCGCCGAGCGCCCAGAAGGTGACGCCTTCGCCGTAGGGCAGCGAGCGTCCCTGGCGCCAGGTGATGAAGTCGGGATCGCGTTCAACAGCCTGCATCAACTCCCACACGAGGCGGCTCTTGCCGATGCCAGGTACGCCGACCAGCGTGACCAGCTGCACGGCTCGCTCGGAGCGGCAACGGCGAAGCGCGTCGAGCAACAGGTCGACCTCCTCGCCACGCCCCACCAGCGGCGTGGTGGGCCGCTGGACGACATCGATACCGAGTCGCGCGCGCGCCTCGACCGCCTGCCAGACCTGCAGCGGCCGTGACTTGCCCTTGGCCATGACCGGCTCGGCGCCGCGGTAGGTGATGGCGCGGTCGGTGGCGTGGTACGTGGTCTCGCCGACAAGGATGCCGTCGACCGGTGCAGCCGTCTGCAGGCGGGCGGCCGTGTTGACCACGTCACCGGACGCCATGCCCTCGCCACGGGCGGCATCAGCGCCGAGCACCACCAGCGCCTCGCCGGTGTTCACGCCCACGCGCACGTGCAGGTCAAGGTCAGGGTCCTCGTCATTCAGCCGGTCGATCGCGGCCCTGATCGACAGGGCTGCTCGCACCGCCCGTTCCGGGTCATCCTCGTGGGCGACCGGTGCGCCGAACAGCGCCATCACGGCGTCGCCGATGAACTTCTCGACCGTGCCACCGTAGTGCTCCAGCTGCTCGCGCAACAGGGCGTGGTAGGGAGCGAGCGTGCCGCGCACATCCTCAACGTCCATTCGCTCGCTGCGGCTCGTGAAGCCGACCAGGTCGGCGAACAGCACCGTCACGACCTTGCGCTCCTCACGCTGCGCCACTTCGTCGGTCGCCAAGGGGGCGCCGCAGGCCCCGCAGAAGCGAAAGCCGTCCGGGTTCCCCTGACCACACGCGGTGCAGATCGTCACCAGCCGAGTCTACGGCCTCGCCGTAAGGGATCGCTGAGACGCACCGGTCAGGTGCTGGTGGAGACCGTCGCCTCATCGCGCAGATACTGGTGCACGAATGCGATGGCCATGCTCCCTTCGCCCACTGCGGCTGCCACGCGCTTGACCGGGCTGTAGCGCACGTCGCCGCAGGCGAAGATGCCGGGAACGCTGGTTTCGAGCAGGTACGGGTCGCGGCCACCGCCGGCCCGGGCCTCGACCGGCACGTCCGGCCCCGTCAGCACGTAGCCGTTGTGGTCGGTCGCGATCTCGGGCGGCAGCCAGGCGGTCTCGGCATCAGCGCCGATGAAGACGAACAGGCCCCCGGAAGGGACCCATTCGGTCTGGCCGGTCTGCGAGTCGCGCACCTGGATCTCCTCCAGTCGGGCCCCGCCACGTACGGCCGCGACCTCGCTCATGTGGCGGACGGCGACATTCGCCTGCGCGGAAACCTGATCGAACAGGTACTGCGACATGCTGCGCACGAGCCCGGCGCCCCGGCACAGGATCGTGACGCTGCGCGCGTGCGTGGCGAAGAACAACGCAGCCTGTCCGGCCGAGTTGCCGGCACCGACGATTTGCACATCGAGTCCGTGTACGCTCGACGCCTCGCTGCGCGCAGCGCCGTAAGAGATGCCCTTACCCACCAGCGGCTCGAAGCCTTCGATCTCCAGCCGGCGCCATGAAACGCCGCAGGCGAGGATGATGGTGCGCGCGCGAACCACGTCCCCGCCGTCCAGATACACCTGCCGGCTCGCAGCGTCGATACGGGTGATCGTTCGTGTCACCACGATCTCGGCGCCCAGCCGGTGAGCCTGCTGTAGCGCGCGGCTGGCCAGCTCGTCGCCGGACACGCCGGATGGGAATCCGAGGTAGTTCTCGATCCGCGAGGACGTGCCCGCCTGGCCACCTGGCGCCTCGCGCTCGATCACGATCGTGCGCAGCCCCTCGGACGCGCCGTACACCGCAGCGGCGAGGCCGGCCGGGCCGCCGCCCACGACCACGGTGTCGTACTCCGCTACCTCGGCCTCGGTTGCCAGCTGAAGCAGCTGCGCGACTCGTCGCAGATCAGGCTGCACCACCGTCTTGCCGTTCACCAGCCGAATCACCGGGCAGTCCTCCTCTGCCGGGAGAGGGCCGCCCCAGACCGCTTCGCCATCCGCGGCATCGGGGGTGATCCATCGGAATGTGACCTGGTTTCGGTCGAGAAACCGGCGCAGCTGGCTGGTGGCGGGATCCCAGCGCTGGCCGACCACGATCGCGCGCGGCGGCGGGGTTTCGGCGGTGATCCCCTGGAGCCTGCCGATCCGCTCGCGCGCGAGCGCCCCAAGCCGTTCGCCCACCTCGGGCGACTGGGCGACCGTGGCGTGATAGTCCTCGGCCTCGAGCCGCATCAGGCGGGTCGGCTCGACCGCGCGGAAGCCGAACGGAAACGTCGTTCCAAGCGCGATCGGCACCTCGCCCACCAGCTCGCCGGGGCCACGACCACCCACCACCCGCAGGATGCCATCGACCATGTTCACCGTCTCCAGCCGACCCTCGAGCACCGCAAACAGCACACGCCGCTCCTGCGCGTGCACCGCGTATTCCCCCGGTGCGAGCCGGACGTCGGCTGCCAGGCGGGCCAGCCGTTCGCAGGCGTCCCCACTCAATCCTTCGAAGATGGTGATTGCGGCGACTTCGTCCGCGGTCAGCACTCCCGCTCAACCTCCATGCAGCGGAGCCTACATGCAGCTCAAGAGAGCCCTGGTGCCGAATCGGCCCGCGGACAGCCTCGCCGCCATCTCGCCATCGGTTGGGTCGCGCGCTCAGTTTCCCGCGCTCACCAACACTTCCTGCTCCGTCACCTGGAGGCCGTCGACCTGCCACGGATAGCACTCGTACGAGCCGGCTGTTTCGAGCACGGCGGCCGTTGCCCAGCCGTCGGCGGTGCCGAACGCCAGCTTGTTGCCGTTCAGCGTGTCGACCTTCGTCTCCCAGCGTTGGTCGTTCGCCCGCGTGAACACGGTGACGTTCTGCCCGGCCGCGAACACGATCTTGCCGTTCTGGCCCATCTGGCCGATCGTCGCCGCGAACGTCGCGCTGGTCTCGTCGTCGTCCCAGTTGATCGGGCCGCTGACCGTCGCGTGGTGCCCGTCGTTGCTCTTGACGACACTGTCGATCCTCGGATTCATGCGAAGCCCCCAATCTCGTGTGGGTTGAGATTGTCTCATGTCATACAACCACAGGACGCGAAAGGGCGCTCCCCGCTTCCGTTGCACTGACAACGTTGCCCTTCGCCCGGTATCGGTCGACGCCCGTGGCGAGCGCCTCAGCCGCTTCGCGCTGCGATCCGTCGGCCGCCAGCACGACTGCCAGGTCGACCATGGCGTCGCCCTGTGAGTTCAGGTGATCGGTGTTCGCGACGATCTGCACCGCCTCCCGTGCGAGCGTGAGCGCCTGGCGGTGCCGGCCCTGGGCGGAGAGCAGGCGCGCTCGCACCCGCCTCCACGCGCATTGGGCGCCGGCGTCGGCTGTGGTCGCCAGGCGGGCGCACCGCCGAGCAGCCCGGTCGGCTTCGGCATCGCGGCCGGCCAGCAGCATCACCTGGGCCAGGTAGCCCTCGGTGGACGCGAGCACCGCGCGTTCTCCCAGCCGCTGCAGCTCGCGCTTGCCCTGCCGCAGGTGGCGCTCCGCCCGGTCGAGGTCGCCCGCCATCATCGACACGTAGACCTCGGGGTGCGATACCGCGGCATCCAGGCTGGGCGAGATCGCGGCCAGCGTGGCCTCCGACTCGTCGAGCAGGCCGAAAGCCGTGTCGAACTCGCCCCGCATCGCATGCAGGCTCGCCAGCGGCTGCAGCGCCAGCGCGTGGGCCCAGGGATCGTCGATCAGGATCCGGCAGATCTGTCTGCAACGGGCGATCGCCCGCGGCACCGGCGTCGGCCCAAGCGCCACGGAAGCCGCCTCCCAGCCCACCGCGTCGTGAACCACGCGGGCGTCCGATGCGGTTTCGGCTTCGGTCGCCGCCCGCTGCCACGCGCGCTCGGCGTCCGCAGAGCGCTCCTGGATCCACCACAGCATTCCGCGCAGATGCCACAGCCGGGCCAGGCCGGCATGATCCGCGGCCGCCTCGAGCTGGGGCTCCAGCGCCGGCCCTAGCCGTTTGGTCTGGCGGGCGACCCCGTCGGGGTCGACCTGCAGCCGGGTCAGCAGGCGCTCGACCTGCGCCCTGGCCGCCAGGGAATCGTCTGACCGCGCTTTCGCGCTTCTCCAGGCCTGCCGCAGATACGACTCCGATTCGCGGAACTGGCCCTGCTCCCGCAGCACCGTTCCCAGGTCGATCAGGATCCGCAGGCGATCGCCGGCTCCCGGAGATTGCAGCGCCAGCGCCCGGTTCAGCAGATTCACGGCTCCGGCGCGGTTCCCCGCCGTCACCGCCCGCCGCCCGGCCTGGCTCAGATGGCGGGACGCCTCAGCGGCGAGCCGCTGGGCGTCGGCGCTGTCCGCTCGGCTCAGCTGCGAGTGGTAGCGGTGCGCCTGCTCGAGGTGGTGGCCGGCGATCTCGTCGGCCGCCGGACCGGGGTCATACCGGGTGAAAAGCCACCGCACGTAGGCAACGTGGAGCTCCGCCCGGCGGCGCTTGGACAGGAGCTCGTACGCGGCGTCGCGGACCAGGATGTGGCTGAATCGGTAGCCCGCCTCGTCGGCGAACTCGGAGCGGCCGGGCTGGATCAGCTCGCGCTGGACGAGCCCGACCAGCGCCGCATCCACCTCGTCACCGCCGTCCGACAGCGCCCGCACCGCGCCGCGGTGGAACCCGCGCCCCTCGATCGACGCGGCGTCCAGGGCGCGCCGCTCGGCCACGGGGAGAACGTCGATGCGCGCGGCCAGCAGGGCGTGAATGGTTGGCGGAGTGCGTGACGCCGGCGCATCCGCACGCATGGCGACGAGCTGTTCGAGGAACAGCGGGTTGCCCTCGGCGGCGGACATCAGCTCGCTGCGGCTGATGCGCGCCCTGCGGCGAGCCGCCAGGCGTCCCAGCAATCGGGCCGACTCGGCGTCGGTCAGCGGCGCCAGGCGTATCACGCTGCGGGCGCCGCCGGCCCGCTCCCACCCGGGTCTGCGCTCGAACAGCTCCCCGCGGCTCGAGCACACGATCAGGATCGCGGCGGTGGCACGGGCGGCCACCTGCTCGATCAGATCGAGCATCGCCCGCTCAGCCCAGTGGATGTCGTCGAACATCACAACCAGCGGCCTCGACTGAGCGAGCGCCTCGAACAGCCGGCGGACGGCCCACTGCGGGCCAGGAGCGGTTGACGTCGCATCCTGCCAGCCCGCCACCACACCGATCTGAGCAGCGATCGTGCCGGCGTCGGGTTCATCGTCCAGAACGCTGGTGATGCCCGGGACACCGTCGCCGCCGGCCAGCTCGTTGGCGACCTCGGTGAGCGGCCAGTACGTGATGCCGTCGCCGTATGGCAGGCAGCGTCCGACGACCACCGTGGCCTCCCGCTCGGCAGCTTCGAGGAACTCCCGAAGCAGCCGGGACTTGCCGATCCCCGCCGGCCCGGTGACGGTGACCAGCACGCACCGGCGTCGCTCGCGGCAGCGCTTGAGGCGCGCGCGCAGCATTCGCAGCTCGGCTCGCCGTCCCACCAGCGGCACGTCTCGGGGACGCTGGAAACGGCCGCCCGTCTCGGCCAGCCCGACCACCTGCCACACGCGCAGCGGGCGTTTCTTCCCGGGGAGCTGAGCCGACGGATGCGTGCGAAGGCGAACGGCCTGGCCGACCAGGCTGCGCGTGTGCGGCCCGATCAGGATCTCACCGGGCGGGGCGGCGGATTGCAGGCGGGCCGCGGTGTTGACCGCGTCTCCGGCCACCATGCCGTGTCCCGCGGCGATGTCGCCGGCGGCCACCTCCCCGCTGTTGACACCGATCCGCACCGTCAGTCCGATCCCCAGGTCGGCACGCAGTCGCGAGTTGAGAGCCGCCATCCCGTCGCGCATCTCGACCGCGGCCCGCACTGCCCGAAGCGCGTCGTCCTCATGCAGCACGGGCACGCCGAACACCGCCATCACCGCGTCGCCGATGTACTTCTCGACGGTGCCTCCATGTCGCTCCAAGGAAGCCCGCATGGCTTCGAAGTAGCGGGTCTGGACGTCTCGCAGGGCTTCCGGGTCGAGCCGTTCTCCAAGACCGGTCGAGCCCGCCAGGTCGGCGAACACGATGGTCACCACCTTGCGCTCTTCGCGCCGCCCCACCTCGGGCGCGACGAGCGGCGTTCCGCACCCGTCACAGAAGCGGGCACCGTCCCGGTTCTCGTGACCACACGCAGCGCAGATCATCACCAGCCGAGTCTACGGCAGTCATCGATGGCGACTCTCGTCGTGGCGGGGCAGCCCGTCGTCGGGGATCGGCTCCCATGGTGCGGCGTAGGCAACAAACTGACGCACGCTGGGACGGATCCCGGGATCCTCGTCGAACGTGCCCATCCGGATACCGATCGAGTCAGGGTGGCTGAGATTGCGCCCGAACAGCGATGAGCCGCAGCTGCCGCAGAACCACTTCTCGCCACCGCCGGGCGGTTGCCACATCCGCAGCATGTCCTCGCCCGCGACGATCCGAAATCCGCCCGGCGCGGGATGAGCGTTCGGCGACGCGGCCGCTCCGCTGCGCCGCTGGCAGCGCTTGCAGTGGCAGTAGCTGGCCGCGACCAGAGGTGCGGTCACCTCGTAGCGCACCGCCCCGCAGTTGCAGCCTCCGGTCAGTGGGAGGTCGCTCATCTCAACCCGTCGCCTCTCCGGTCGTGCCGTGTGTCTCGAGATCCGGATCGACGATATCGTGTCGCCGTGAGGGTCGCCGCCCTGTATGACGTCCATGGCAACGCGCCGGCGCTGGACGCGGTGCTTGCCGACGTGCCCGGCTCGGGTGCCGACCTGATCGTGGTGGGCGGTGATGTGGTGGAGGGGCCGCTGCCGGTGGAGACGCTGGAGCTTCTGGACGCCGTCGTGATGCCGCTGGTCTGGGTGCGGGGGAACTGTGACCGGGATCCCAGCGGATGGGTCCGAGAGCGCGTCGGCGAGGAACGGGTTGCGTGGCTTGCCGGGTTGCCCACGACCGTCACGATCGACGTCGATGGCCTCGGCGCGGTGTGCTTCTGCCACGGGTCGCCGCGCAGTGACGAGGACATCGTCACGGCCGTGTCGGCGGTCGCACGGGTCGAGCCGATGCTGGAGGGCGTCGACGAAGCGCTGGTCGTGTCCGGGCATACCCACGTCCAGTTCGACCGCGTGGTGGCGAACCGGCGACTGGTCAACGCCGGCAGTGTGGGGATGGCGTACCAGGGGGAGCCCGGCTGGGCCTACTGGACGACCTTGGGACCGACGGTGGAGCACCGTCGTAGCGGCTTTGACGCCGACGCTCTGGCAACGACGCTACGCGATAGCGGGTATCCGAACCCCGAGTGGTTCGAACCCGAGAGCGCCGAACAGGCGGCGGCGGAATACGAGCAGATGGCCCGAGCACAGCACTGACCCCAACCCCGGGGAGCCCCCAATGGTGCGGTCAGCCTCCCGTACAGGTGGTGAGATGCGAATGCAGGTCGGGGGTTTTCCCTGCTGCGATGCGGCTCCCGGAGGACAAGACTGGTCGCATGTCCATCGTCCACCACATGTGTCGCGATCAGGATCCGGCGGGGTGATCGAGATGCGACGCTTGCGCCGACTGCTCTGCTCCCACCACCAGACCGTCCACGCTTCCGCCGGCACGCGCTGCGTGGCCTGCGGTCGGCGGGTCTGACCTGCCGGCCGCCTCGGATCGCGGTCGTTATCCCCGCGTCCCGTTCGCCGACGCAGGCGGGTCCGCGTCCGACGTCTCCGCGATCGGCAGATCCGCGATGACGGTGGTTCCGCAGCCTGCCGGGCTGATGACCCGAAGCTGTCCGCCAAGTGCGCTCACCCGATCGGCGAGGCCGTTCAGGCCGCTTCCCAGCTCGCGATCGGCACCTCCGCGGCCGTCGTCGGCGACCTCGACGTGGAGCTGTGCATCGTTGCGGCGCACGCTAACCCGGACGGTCTGGGCGTCCGCGTACTTCGCCGTGTTGGTGAGTGCTTCCGAGATGACGTAGTAGGACGCCGCCTCGACCTGCGACGGAACGCCCGGCGGCGGGTCGATCGAGAGCTCGACCGGCACCGGACTGCGCCGAGCGAGCGCCTCGACGGCGGCGCGCAGCCCCTGGTCGGTCAGAATGGCGGGATGGATGCCTCGCGCCAGCTCTCGCAGCTCGGCAAGCGCCTGCATCAGCTGATCGCTTGCGGCGTCGAGCAAGGCCGAGGTCTGACTGGTCTCGTCGACGGTCGAGCGCGCCATGCGCAGCGCGAGTGAGAGCGACACAAGCTGTTGCTGGGCTCCGTCATGGAGGTTTCGCTCCAGGCGGCTGCGCTCGGCATCGCCGGCGGCGACGATGCGAGCTCGTGAGGCGGCAAGCTCCGCGCGTGCCGCGGCGCTTGCCAGCCCCAGCGCAACCAGCTCGGCGAACTCCTCGATGCGTGTCTCGGAGTCTGGGGTGAGTGGCGCGTCGCGGGTGGTCGAGACGACGATGGCGCCCCACAGCTCCCCTCCGACGCGGATCGGGGCCGCCACCGACGCGTCGATGCCGAGGCTTCGGATCACTGCCGCGAACTCACCGGCGACATTCGAGTAGTCGTCAACGCGGGCGGCGCGGTTGTGTCGTCGCACCTGTCCCACCGCGGTGGGGCCGTCGAATGTGACCCGGGAGCCGGCGGGGAGCGAGCGGAAGCCGCGGGTCCAGCCGCCCACCATCGTGCCGGCGTTGGCATCAGGTTCGAACCGGACGACGTTGGCCGAGCGTCCGCCGAGCAGGCAGGCGACCTCCTCGGCCACGATATCGAAGACGCTGGATGAGTTGATTTCGGACGCGACGCAGGTCGCTACCCGGCGCAGAGCCGCCTGCTGCTGGGCGAGCCGGCGCAGATCGGCGGCGGCCCGGTTCCGCTCGGTCACGTCCTGCCCGATCCCGGTGGCACCGGTGATCTTGCCGTCCGCGTCGCGGTCGGGGGTCGTGCTCCACGAGATCTCGCGAATCTCTCCCGACCGGGTGCGGAGCGGGGCTTCTTCATGGTCTGCCACCTTCCCCGCCGCCAGCTGCTCGACGATCGTGCTTTGGTCGTTGAACGTCTCTGCCCAGACGCGGCCAAGCAGCTCCTCCCGCGTCCATCCACTGAGCTCGCACAGGTATCGGTTGCAGAATCTGATTCGCCCGTCGAGGGCCGTGCTCACCGCGACTAGCTGGACACCCTCGAGAACGTCGAGCAGGCGCCGCTCCGAGGCTTTCGCCTCCTGGACCCGCGCCCGCAGCTCGACCTCAAGCCCCTCGTTCCGGGCGATCCGAGTGGGGCCGTGCTCCTCTGCCACCCGCGGCGCCGGCTCTCGCAGCGGCGCCCCGCACCCGCCGCAGAACCTGTTCGTCTTCGGGTTCTCGTGACCACACGCTGCGCAGATCATCACCAGCCGAGTCTACGACCTGGCCCCAGGCAGCGTCCGACCGGTCTTGGCGCGTACTCGAAACGCTGTGAAATAGAGCAGCGCCGCGGCTGCCAGCAGCATCCCCCAGCCCCAGGTCAGCCCTGGCGTGATCACGTCGGGCAACATGCGGGACGTGGTTCCGCGCTTGACCAGCTGTTCGTGCCAGAAATCGTTTGCAGCGACCATCACGCCATAGACGAGCAGCACGGCCAGGTAGCCGGCCAGCACCGCCCGGAGTCGGGTGGCGCGCATGGTCGGGAGCGCTCTGCGCAGGCCAAGCGCCGTTGCCGCCAACAGCCAGCCGTCCAGGCCCTCGTGGTTTCCCAGGTGCACCGCATGGAGGTGCGGATGTCCCGGCTCGGGCAGGATCTTCTTCGACATGAACACCTGTGACAGGACGGGGACGTCGCCGACGTAGACGCCGACGTTGGCGAAGATCCACGGCAGCGCAGCGACTCCCATCACCGCCAGGAGCGCGATCGCCACGCGGTCGCCGATCCCGACCGCCATCCGCGGGCCCGGGCCGGTGCGGCGAAGCGCCACCGCTGTGACCGCCGCGGCGATGCCGACGCCGCAGGCGGCGAGCAGGTTGGACGGCTTTGCGTCGAGGTTCGACTGGCTGATCACGCCGGGCCAGGCGATGGTCATGCACAGCACAACCGACGCAGCCGAGGCGCCGATCACCGCCCGCCGTGAGGCCGTCGTGTTCGGCGAGCTCAGCAGCCGGTCGGCTGCGGGCGCCAGCAGCGCCAGTGCCGCCAGCGAGATCGGCCAGCCCAGGAGCACCAGCACCCGTGCAGCACCCGCGCCGAACCCGGTGCCGGTGACGTTGTAGAAGTCGCTCGCGGGGAGGCGTGCGTAGGTGATCCAGACCAGCGCCGCCACGATCGCCCACATCAGCCACAGCGCCCGCGCCTCTCGCAGACTGGGCCCCTCTGCGACGGTCGCGATGCTCACGCCGTCCTCAGCTCGGGTCGCATCCAGAGGCCGTCGCGCGGGCGCAGCGAAACGCGCGCCTGCGGCACCACCGGCCGGGACGGATCGAGCCGCAGCCGCCAGCGGCGGCCCAGCTCGGCCAGCACCAGCACCGCCTCGAGCATGGCGAAGCCGACGCCGATGCACTTGCGCGTGCCCGCGCCGAACAGTGGGTACGCCCAGTCGGGGCGGGCAGCGGCGACATCACCGAGGAATCGGTCGGGGTCGAACCGAAGCGGATCGGGGTAGAGGCGCGGGTCGCGGTTGACGACGAAGGTCGGCATCAGCACGGCGGCCCCGGCCGGGATCATGTACCCGCCGATCTCCTGGTCGCGCAGCGCGCGCCGCTCGATGCCCCAGGCCGGCGGATACAGCCGCATCGACTCGAGCAGCACCGCCTGGGTGTAGGGCAACGCAGCGGCGTCCTCGGCAACGAGCGCACGGTCGCCGACCGTCTCCGCCAGCTCGTGATGGAAGCGGGCCTCGGCCTGAGGGTGCTGGGCGAGTGTGTACCAGGTCCAGCTGAGCCCGTTCGCGGTCGTCTCGTGACCCGCGGTGATCAGCGTCAGCGCCTCGTCGCGGATCTGCGTGTCACTCATGCCGGTGCCGTCGCCCTCGACGTCGCGGGCGGCGAGCAGGATCGCCAGCAGGTCGCCGTCCCCGTCGTCGGCCTCGGCGCGGCGGTCCGCGATCACCCGCGCCGTCGAGCGCTCCAGCTGCTCGATGCCGGCGCGGAAGCGACGGATGCGGGGAAGCGGTGTTCGCAGCAGCACCGGCAGCAGTGCAACGGTCAGGTAGTCGAAGAACTCCCCAACCTCGGCCACCGCGCGGCCGATATCGCGCGCGTCGTCGTCCAGCTCGGCACCGAACAACGCGCGCGAAACGACCCGCAGCGCCAGCTCCGACATGTCAGCCGCCACGTCGCGCACCTCGCCCTCGCGCCAGGCCGCGTCGATGCGATCCGCCTCGTCGACCATCACGGCCGCATAGGAGGCGACGCGGCGGCGGTGGAAGGCCGGCTGCAGCATGCGGCGCTGGCGCAGGTGGAAATCGCCCTCGCTCGTGAGCAGGCCGTTTCCCAGCACGATGCGGGCCCGTTCGAAGCCGGGCCCCTTCTTGAACGACTTCTGATGGGTGACCAGCACCTGGCGGATCAGGTCGGCGCGCAGCACGACGTACACATGCTGCGGCCCGATGCGAAAGTGCACGAGGTCGCCGTGGCGCTCGTGCAGCCCGGTCATCACTGCCGTCGGGTCGTCGTGGAGGCCGGTAACGACGCGGAGCGAGCCGAGGGCGCCCGGGCCGGGTGGGAAACGGTGGCGTCTGATCAGGTGCGGTATTGTCGCGAGTCGTCAGCGATGCTGCAACCACCGCGACAGGGTGTCCCCTGGTGGCTCCGCGCATACCTGTTGGTGGGCGCGGTGCAGGGGCTTGCGATCGGGCTGACGGGCCTGATCCGGCCGGCCCACGTGGTCGGCTTTCCACTCCAAACGACGCCGCTGAACACCCGGTTCGTCGCCGCCTTCTACCTGGCCGGAGCGGCCGGGCTGATCGTCTCGGCGGCGGCGCGTCGGGCTGTGGACACCCGCATCTTCCTGGTCGGGTTCATCGCTGTGACGGCCCTCCTGCTGGCGGCGACGATCTGGTACTGGTCGACCTACACCGACGGAGGCATCCCGTATCCCTGGGTGACCTCCTATGTGGTCGAGCCGATCGTCGGGGTGGCGATCCTGGTGGGGCTGCGGCTGTGGCGCGCGGACCGCCCGGGCCTGCACCACATGAGCGCGGTGTACGTCGCCGAGGCGGCCGTGTTCGCGGTGGTCGGGCTGGTGCTGGCGACCGCGCCGGACACCGCCGTGCGCATCTGGCCGTGGGCGCTGACGGCGGTGCTGGCGCGCACCTACGCGGCCATCTTCCTGGCGTTCGCGCTGGGAGCCGCGCTGGCCGCCGGCGAGCGGCGTCCCCAGGCGGTGCGGGCGTTCGCAGTGAGCTCGCTGACGCTGGTGGCGGTGACCGCGGCGGTGTCGCTCGCACACCACGCGAAGTTCGACGGCGGCCCGTCCACCTGGGTCTGGGTGGCGGGGCTGGCGGCCGGGCTGGCCGGGTTCGCCGTCGCCGGGATCGCATCGCTTCGGCCTGCGACGGAGACGGCGTGACGGCGTGACGGCGCCCAGCCTGCGGCCGTACCTGTGGCTGCTCGGGGCCGCGCTGCTCGCGCAGGGGCTGCTGTCGTGGGCGCTCGACTGGGACGGGCGTGCCAGCAACGCCCTGCCCTGGCGATTCGCCAACGCCGACCCCCGGCACGCCTTCATCCACGTCGCCTGGGGCGCCGTCATGCTGATCCTGCTGGCGCGAGGTTTGGACGAGCGCGGCTGCGTGCGGCTGGCGCTGGTGTTCGGCGTGTTCTATACGGCGCTGGCGGTGCTCGGCCTGGTCGTTCACCACCCGCTGGGACTGCGCCTCGACCGTGGCGAGAACGTATTCCATCTGTTGGTCGGTCCGATCACGCTGGCGCTGGGCCTGGTCGCGCTGCGCGCACAACGGATACCAGCGTGATCGCGGCCGCGGCGGTGCTGAGCGTGCTGGCCGCGCTCGCCGTGGTGAAGACGTTCGAGCAGCGGATCCCGCCGGTCGCCGTCCGGATCGGGCTGCTGGTGTTCGTGCTGGGACCGCTGGCCGGGATGGTGTATGCGATGTGGGCGCTCTGGCAGTGGGCGTTGCATCCGATCGATCTGCTGCTGCTGGTGGTATTCGCGGTCGTGACCGGGCTCGGCACCTCGTTCGGCTACCACCGGCTGCTGACCCACCGCAGCTTCCAGACGACTCCTTGGATCACCGGCATGGCGCTGGCGGCCGGTGCCATGGCCGTGCCCAGCCGGCCGATCGACTGGGCGGCGCGGCATCTCGAGCATCATGCCCACGCCGACCGCGAAGGCGATCCGCACAGCCCGCTCGACGGGCTGCTGCACGCTCACGTCGGCTGGATGTTCGGCGTCAGCGCCGCCAAGCGCGAGCGCTACTGCCGCCGGCTGATGCGGGATCCCGTCGTGATGTTCATCGAACGGACGGCACTGGTGTGGTTGGCGCTGGGACTGGCGGTACCGGCCTTGATCGACGGCTGGCGCGGGCTGCTATGGGGTGGGATCGTACGGATGGCGATTCACAACCACGCCATGTTTGGTGTCAACTCGATCTGCCACGCGTTCGGCTCGCAACCGTTCGCAACCGGGGACGAAAGCCGAAACAACCGGCTGATCGCAGTGCTGGCGTTCGGCGAGGGCTGGCACAACAACCACCACGCCTTCCCGGCCATGGCCTATCACGGTATGGGCAGCCAACCGGACGCCACCGGCCTCGTGATCCGGGGGCTGGAGCGTGCCGGGCTGGCCTGGGACGTCAACCGGCCGGACCCTGCGGCGGTGGCCAGGCGACGAACACGAGCGATCACGGGCTCTACGCGACCCCAACCGCGTCGATCGCGCGCGTGAGCGTGGCTCGCTCCTGCGGCCACGCCGGCGTCGGCGAGGCGGCAACGATCACCGTCCGCCCGGACTGAGACTGTGCCAGGCAGGCGATCTCGGTGTAGCGGGTGGTGCCGCTGGTGTAGGAATCCTGCACGCACCGTGCGGCGACGCCTCCGCCGAGCCGGAGCTCGCCTCGGCTGGCGAGCAGCTGCACGTTGCGATCTCCCTCCCCGCGGTTGTGGCTGAGGCGGAACCCGACCCATGAATCGAGCTGCTCCTCCTCCGTCGCCGGCGTCGCGTTCAGATACGCGCGCGGATGGTCGGCATTGGCGCCCAGCACGAAGGTGGCCGAGCCAGGATCCCCGGACACCCGATGCCAGGCGGGAGGGGCCGCCAGCGCGGCCCCTCCCGTGGCGAGACGAACCGAACGCCAGTCATGGGGTGCCGCCTGCGTTCGCAGCGAGGCGAGGACGCCGGCACTGACGGCCCGCCCGCCTGTCGCGGCCGACCCGGCCGACCCGCAGGCCGACGCCAGCAAGGCCACGATCAGACCAACCGCGACGATCGCGCCTCGAGCCGCCGTCAGCCGTGCGGGATCAGAGGTCGCCATCGCCATCGCTGGGCCCACCGAAGTTGTCGCCGTCGCCGTCGCCGCCGCCGTTCTGGGGGATCCCCGACGACGGTGCCTTTGCCGTCGATGTGGACTTCCCGCCGCCGTTGCCCCCACCGTTCTGGGACGTCGCGGGCGGCGCCTTGGCGGTCGATGCCGCGGGCGGCGTGCGCACCGAGTGGCTGGAACTGTTTCCGCCGCCCTGCCCGGACGTGCCGCCGCAGGCCGCGGCCGCCATCGCAACGCCGAGCACCACTACCAGCAACTTGCTACGCATGATCGTCACCGTTCCTCGTGTAGTCGTAATCACAGAATGGAACGAACTACGGCCAGGCGGCCGTGGCCGGATGTGCCGCTCACAGAATTCGCCAATCTGGACGCCGTCGTGGTGTTACGCCACCGCGTAGAGCGGCCACTGTCCCGGGACGCCTTTCAGGGCGCGCCGGCCGCGGTCGGAGAACTCGAGGCCGGATCCGGCGACCAGGTCCTTGACCGTTCCCGACACAAGCACCTCTCCACTGCCGGCTTCGGCAGAGATGCGCGCTCCGACCGCCACCGCGAGGCCTGCGAGCTTGCTCTCGTGCACCTCGCACTCACCGACGTGGATGCCGATTCGGGTTTCGAGGCCGAGCGGTTCGAGCCCTGCCACGATTGCCTGACCGCAGCGGATCGCCCGCGCCGGCCCGTCGAACGTCGCGAAGAAGCCGTCTCCGGCCGTGTCGCGCTCCTCCCCGCGGAATCGCCCCAGTTCGCGCCGCACCACCGCGTGGTGGCGGGTCAGCAGGTCGCGCCACGCACGGTCTCCGAGGCTGGCCGCCCTCTTGGTGGAGGCCACGATGTCGGTGAACATGACCGTTGCCAGCACGCTGTCGGGTACCTCCGGGGCGGCCTGGCCGGAGACAAACTCCGCAACCAGGTCGGTCACCTCCGCCGAGAGGTGGATCTCGAGGTAGTCGTCGCCGCTGACCAGCATCGTTTGCGACGAGGGGATTCGCGCAGCAACGTCAAGGGCGTTGGCCCGGTCGGAGGTGCGATGCAACACCACCGTTGGCACCCGGACGGCCGGCAAGACATCGCGCAGGTCGGTCTCCTCGAAGGCACGGTTGAGGGCATACGCCACCGCCGGGCCAGCGCCGATACGGAGGTAGTTCGCGAACCAGCGCCGCTCCTCCTCGCTTGGAAACAGGCTCGGACAGCCCTCGCGCATGATCTCGCCGGACAACGCGTCGGTTCCCCAGCGATCGCGGAGATCAGCGAGCGCGGCGATGCTGTCTGGGTCTTCGAGCCCATGGCCGTAGGCCCGGGGATGGAACAGCGCCAATGCAGCCGTCCGCTCCGGATAGGTCGCTGCGTACAGGGCGGCCATGCCACAACCTTCGTGGGAGGCAAGGATCACCGTCCTGGCCGACCCTGCTGCGTCCAACACGGAGTGGAGATCCTCCATCCGAGTCTCCAGGGTGGCGAACTGGCCGCCGTGGTCGGACAGGCCGGTGCCACGCTTGTCGAACAGGATCAGCCTGAAGCGGGAGGACAGCTGGAGGTAGAAATCCCGCCACCTCGGATATTCCCACCCATAGACGAGGTTCGACATGTAGTCGGGCACGTAGACCAGGTCGGTGTCTCCCTCACCCACGACCTGGTAGGCGATCGCGACTCCGCCGCTCCGCGCATACTGGATCTCCCTCCCCACCACGCGCCGCATTGTCTCCAAGAGCAGTCCCCGAGGCAACCAGCGGACATGCGCGAAACGATCTGCTCCTCAGGCAGGCCGTGCCAGCACGAACACCACGTCACCCAGCCAGCCCACCGGCACCCGCGGATCGACCACGTGTGTCACGTGCTCCGCGGCCCGCCCGGCCGCGCCGTGGCTGGATGCGAGCCGCCCGGCGATATAGGAGGCGTGAAACGTGCGAGGCACGACCCGCCATTCCACCATCGTGAAGCCGGCTTTCTGCAGCATCATGTCGAGCGTCTCGGGAGTGAAGTAGTGCAGATGAGGCCGAATGAACCAGGGCCAGCTGCCATGACGCACCCGGGCATGCAGGCCGGCCACGTTCACGGTGGACAGCGCCAGCATGCCCTCGTCGTCGAGCACGCCACGCAGCCGGCGAAGCGTGTCCAGGGGGTCCACCAGGTGCTCGAGCACGTCCAGCATCACCACCGCGTCGCGGCTGCCCGGCTCGGCGTCGAGCGTCTCGACCGTCCCCTGTTCCAGGTCGACGTCGAACAATCGCCTGCCGGTTTCGACCGCCCAGCGACTGGGCTCGATGCCCTTCGCATCCCAACCGGCCTGCTCGGCAACCGACAGGAAGAGCCCCGCATTCGAGCCCACCTCCAGCAACCGGCGGCCGGGCAGCAAGTAGCCGTCCAGCCGGTCGATCACCCATCGGAACAGCTCACGCCGGCCCTGCTCCTCGGACAGGTACTGCTCGTCCACCATCGCCGTGTAGTTCTCGACGATGCGTTCCGGCGTGTCGGCCGGCCGCGAGCTGGTCATGCCGCAGTCCAGGCAGCGGACGATGTCATCGTGGCGGGCGAGGCCGCCGCTGGTGCACGAGAACTCGCTGACCGAAGTCTCGCCGGTGACGTTGGCCGGATACAGCAGCGCAGCGTCGGCGGAGCCGCAGAGCGCGCACGTGTGCTCGACAGGGCCGCGGAGCGACGGGCGCTGCTGCCGTGCGCCGGAGAAGGTGACGGCCGAGCGGCGGCCACGGCGTCCGCGCGTCGCCGTGCGCCGCCCGCAGTAGACCAGGCTGTGCGCGACGTAGCGCAGCGATCTGGCCACCGAGATCGAGGATGACTCCTTCGTGTAGCGGGTCTCGATCGGCACCTCGACGACGCGCTGGCCGGTGGTGACGGCGTCCACGATCAGCTGTGAGTCGAACACGAAGTCGTCGCTGTAGCGCAGGATCGGCAACTCCAGCAGGCAGCGGCGTGTGTATGCGCGGAGCCCGCTGTGCAGCTCCGTGAAGCGCGAGCCCAGCATCAGGTTTTCGAGCGTGGTTGCGGTGCGATTGCCCAGATACCGGTAGAGCGGCATCCCGCCACCGCGAGGGTCGGAGAGACCGGCGAAGCGTGAGCCGAACGTCATGTCGGCACGGCCGGCGAGCAGCGGGGCGATCAACAGCGGCACCGCGGTGGGGTCGTACTGGTAGTCGGGATGCAGCATCACCACGATGTCGGCACCGTGCTCCAGCGCCCGCCGGTAGCAGGTCTTCTGGTTGCCGCCGTAACCACGGTTCTCGTCGTGGACGTAGACCGTGATGTTGAGCTTGCGGGCGACCGCGACGGTTTCGTCGCCGCTGGCGTCGTCGACCAGGATCAGCTCATCCGCGATTCCAACCGGGATGTCGGCGACGGTGCGCTCGAGCGTGTCCGCCGCGTGGTACGCGGGCATGGTGATGACGACTTTGGTCATAGGCGGCCGCGCTGCGGGCCGCCGGGATCATACCGGCGACGAAAGATCCGCCATCCCGTCAGATGACCACGCTGTGATGCCGCTGTGCATGAGCAGCACCGCGCCGGCCGCGGTCGTGGGGATGTACCAGATCGCCTGCATGATGATCGAGAAGGCGAGCGCCTCGGCCTGACCGACCCCGAACAGCGCCATGCCAGAGACGCACAGCCACTGGAAGGTGCCCACGAACCCCGGCGACGATGGGATGGCTGCGCCCAGGTTGATGACCGTGGTGAGGAACGCGATCTCCAGCGGCGACACTCCGATGCCGAGCGAGTCGGCCACGAGCCACGCCGCGAACGCCCAGCAGCCCCAGCCGACGGCCGTGAACGCCAGCACCACCACCGCGTCGCGCCGGTTGACGAGCGCGCCCGTGCCGTGCACCAGCCCGCTCAGCTGCCTGCCCGGCCGCGACCCGCGCAGCCGGCCGAGCACCCGCGCCGGTGCAAGCCGCTGTCCGCCGGTGTGCAGCCGCGCGATCGCCAGCACGAGGCACAGCAGACCGCCGACCACCAGGGCGGCCAGGAACACGTGGCGCAGCCATGATCGGTGCGGGACGAACGGAAAGATCACGCTGAACGCCAGCACCAGAAACAGCACGTCGGATGACCGGTCGACCAGCACCGTCGAGAAGGCGCGGTTCTGGGGGATGCGGGCGGCGCGGCCCAGCCAGTAGCCGCGCATCAGCTCGCCCGGCCGGCCCGGGATGACGTTGTTCACGGCCACACTCGCGATCACCAGCCGCAGAAAGCTGCGCCAGCGCATCCGAGCCGAGCGGCGCGTGATCCAGCGCCAGCGCGCCGCCTGAACCGAGTAGATGACGCCGATCAGGGCGAACGCTCCGGCAACCGGCAGCGGGTCGGCCCGGCGCAGGGCGTCCGCGACCTCACCGGGGCGCAGGCCGCGCACCGCCAGGAACATGAAGATCAGGCTGAGCGGCACGCCGACCAGCAATCCGATCGTGATGTTGCGGCGAAACAGCCGCGGGCCCGCGATCGCCGAGCCGTCTTGCGGAGCGGCCGGGCTGCTGTTCGGCGATTCGACGGGGGACACCGGCGAGCGACTATACCAGCGTCGGTGCTGTGATCCGGCTATCCGGCAGGACTCAGAGCGTCAGGCAGCGCAGGCTGTATACCGCCTCCGCGCCGTGGCTCCACGTCATGCATCGGCTCGGGAGCCGCAGCATCGCAGGGTCGTGGACGGTTCGCCTGAGATGTTTCACCAGTCCCTCGAACGGTTGCATCCGGCTGTACTGATACCCGCGGCCCGAGCCGAGCAGATTCCGGTTGACGGCGACCACGTCTGCGCCGTACATGGTTCGCAGCCGCACGATGTCCGGCAGCGAGTCTCCGTAATACGCACGGACTTCGGCGAACATCCTCGGCCGGGCGAAGCGAAGGACGTTTTGGTCGTACACCTGATACAGCTTCTGTGACATCAGCACCGGACGCTCCGCGGCGATCGGAACACAGTTGATGGCGATCGGATCGCCCGCAACGATGGTGTCCTTCGGAAGCGTTTGCAGGTAGTGATAGAGCGGCTCGTCGCGACAGGCAATACCGGCCGCCTGACCGCCGCCGGCAACGGCGACGCCCGCAGTCAGCAGCGTCCCCGCGAGCACCGCGGCGACCGTCACCGCCGCCCCCTCGGCATGGCGGCCGGTCAGCAGTACCGCGGCCGCAACCACGCACGCCACCACAAGGCCGCTCAGGTACGGCCACTTGTCATGTAGCACCTGGGCGCCCAGTCCGTGAGTGGTCAGCTCCGGGCCGAGCGGCACCACGCAGGAGGCGAACCAGACGATCGCCGCCGGCAGCGCCAGCGCGACGATCAGCGCCGGCCGCGACCCCACCCAGCGAGCGATGAACATCCAGGTGGGCCGCCAGCAGACAGCGATCACGATGCTGAAGAAGGCGACCATCGAATGCACGTAGCGGTTCGGCAGGTACAGCCGGAACAGCACCTGGTAGCTGGCGGCAAACATGCAGAGGCAGCTGGCGGCCAACACCCAGACCTCCGCTCGAACCCGGCGCAGGTTGCCCGGGACCAGCAGCACAGTGAGGAACCCGACCAGCAGCACGCATCCGGACGTGTCCAGGTTGAACCCGGAGTACGGCCCTTTCATCATCCCCAGGAACGACCCGCTGAAGAACTGCATCTGCCCGCGGCCACTGAACTCGACGTAGTGACGCGCCACCGACTCCGTGATCAGGTCGCTGTGCTGGACGTTGGCCAGCGCCGGAGCGATCGCCGCGATCGCCGTTGCAGCCGACGATCCGGCGGCCACCGCGACTCGCCGGGCGGGCGAGTGGCGGTCGCGCAGCAGGCTCCGTCCCGCCGCCACCAGCACCATGATCAGGCTGACCGTGGCCG
The DNA here is from genome assembly GCA_035553035.1 of Gaiellales bacterium. Classification (GTDB taxonomy): domain Bacteria; phylum Actinomycetota; class Thermoleophilia; order Gaiellales; family JAICJC01; genus JAICYJ01. The sequence continues at coordinate 35,609 of DATNEO010000118.1, forward strand.
CAGGCGGATACAGCATGACCGCCGCCGGTGGTATCAGCGCTGCCCATCCCATCCGGCGGCGGAGCAGCAGATAGAGCGTCAACAGCACCACCGGCTCCCCGAACGCGCGCGCGTGCATGCCGTTGAACCGCTGCACGTTCCACGGAAACAGGAATAGCGCGGCGCCCAGCCAGCCGGCCGGTCGCCAGTCGGTGTGTTCGCGCACGATCCGGAAGACGAGCCACGCGGCGAGGGGTGCCACGACAACCGCTCCCACCGCTCCCAGGCGAACCGGATCCACCAGGTAGCTGAACGCGTAGTACAACGCCTGAACGCCGAGCGGGATGTACCCCGATCGCACGAGCACGGTCGTCAGCGGATCGTGGAACAGCCCGCCATCCTGAAACCGCCGCATCCAGAACTCGTGGATCAGCGCATCGGTCTGGTACACGCCGTGCTGGAAGATGATCGACCACTCGAGGTACAGGGTCGCAAGCGCGCACGACAGGACGACCGCCGCGTCCTCGAGACCGATCCGCGACGGCCGAGACATGAGGGTATTCCAGCAGAAGCGGCGCCAGCTCGACCCCGCCCTGCGCCGGGGCGGGTATTTGCGTAGTCCACTTCCTTGACTTGCCCCCGTCCGCTGGTTACCGTCGCCACATTCGTCGTCTGGCAGGGAGTAGACCAGTGGCAGCGCCAGCAAGGGAGGACCGATGCACCGAATGAACCCGAGCAGCGAGGCGGGGGAGGCGAGCTGATGGCCGCGACCGATCAGTACGTCGATCACACGACCCAGGCGGCGCTCGAGGAGAAGGCCAAGCTCCAGAAGCACTTCAACCGTTTCGACATCTACTTCTTCCTCCTTTGCACCATCGTGGGCGTGGACACGCTTGGCCAGGTCGCCCAGGACGGCCCGCAGGGGTTCCTGTGGCTGCTCGTGCTCGGCCTCGTGTTCTTCGTCCCCTATGCACTCCTCACCGCGGAGCTCGGAGCGGCGTTCACGGAGGAGGGCGGCGTCTACGTGTGGACGCGGATGGCCATGGGCCGCCTGGTGGCGGCGGTCAACGCCATCTTCTACTGGTTCTCGAACCCGATCTGGATCGGTGCCACGCTCGCGTTGTTGACGGTCTCGGCGATCCAGAACTACTTCTGGAACTTCTCGAACGGCAGCATCTGGGAGTACCTGATCGGGTTTGCCTACATCTGGTTCTCCGTGTGGTCCGCCATCCTATCCTTCGGGGTCGGCAAGTGGATTCCGACGCTGGGCGCCTGGTGCCGCATCCTGCTGATCGGCCTGTTCACCATCACGACGATCATCTACGCCTTCGAGCACGGCCTGCATTTCCCGTCGGCGGGCAAGTTCACCCCGACCTGGACGGCGTTCATCGCCCTGACGCCGCTGCTGTTCTTCAACTACGTCGGTTTCGAGCTCCCCAACGCGGCCGGCGACGAGATGGAGGACGCGCAGAAGGACGTGCCCTACACGGTGCTGCGAGCATGCATCACGTCGATCCTGCTCTACGGCCTGCCGATCCTGGCCATCATGTCCGTCGTTCCGCCGAGCCAGCTCCAGGGCAAGGGCGTCTCCGCATTCCTGGACGCCATCCACCACGTGTTCAGCGTCTACGGCTCGGCAGCCAACGTGCTCACAAAGATCGCCGCGGCCGGGTTCATTCTCGCAGTCGTGTCGAGCGCGTGCACCTGGCTGATGGGCTCCGACCGCAGCCAGGCCGTGGCCTCCTACGACGGCGCCGGGCCGCGCATCCTGGGTCGGTTCTCAGCGAGGTACGGCACCCCGATCTACGTCAACTTCCTCTCGGGCGTGTTCTCGACGATCGTGTTCCTGATCGCGATCAACCTCAGCTCGGGCAGCACCGCCGACGCGTTCAACGTGATGATCGGCGTGGTGTTGACGTTCACGACGATCTCCTACATTGTGATCTTCCCGTGCCTTGCGATCCTGCGCCGGACGCACCCAGATGTGCACCGGCCCTACCGGGTGCCGGGAGGCATGCCGGGCGTCTGGGTGTGCACGATCCTGTGCACCTCCTGGGCCGTGTTCGCGTCTCTGGTCGCCATCTTCCCCGGCTTCCTGGACGGGCAGTTCCTGAACAACGCCGACCTGCCGGCGAACGTCTCGCGGGTCAAGTACGAGACGATCTCGCTGGTCGCGATCGGTGTGACCATGATCGCCGGATTCATCTTCTACTGGCTCGGCGCGCCCACCCGGGCGGCGTCGGTGGACATCCCACTCGAGGGGAACGAGGGCATGGTGGTTCCCCAGACGGCGGGCGAATAGCGGTACCCGAGTCGTCGACACGCCTCCCCGGCCGACGCGGCCGGGGAGGCGCTCGCCGTTACCTGAGATCCCTGGGGACGGTGTAGCCGACCAGCCGTGCCGTCCCCTGGTGCAGGTCCAGCCAGGTGCGGTCGGGCAGCGCGAGCGTGGCCAGCGCGCCGGTCGGGAACTTGGCCACCACCGTTGAGCGGATCGGCCCGGCCGCCGCCAGGCGCAGCGCCAGATCCTGCATGCCCGGGTTGTGGCCGATCATGAGCGCCGAGCCGACCGAGTCGGGGACGCCGTGCAGCCGGGCCAGCAGGGTGTCGGCCGAGGCTCCGTACAGCCCGTCCTCGATCTCGACAGGCGCATCGCCGAGCGCCGGCCGGATCAGCTCCAGCGTCTGCCGGGTGCGGACCGCCGACGAGCACAGCACGAGGTCGACGCCCGCGTTCAGGCTGCGCAGATGCTCGGCCACGTGGCCGCCGTCGCGGACGCCGCGCGCCGAGAGCGGGCGGTCATGGTCGGCGAGCGACTCGTCGTCCCAGCTGGACTTCAGGTGCCGTAACAGGAGCAGTGTGGGCATCGTCGGCGCCAACCTACCTGGTCTCGGCCCAGTTGCGGCGAAGCTCGTTGGCGTACCCCCGCCCCAGCCAGGGCGCCGCGCCGGGAAGCCACTCGCCGAAGCTGGTAGGGCACGTCGCTGGCCGGTGGGAGATGAGCAGCTCGGAGGTGAGCGCGCCCAGCTCCTCAGGCGTGATCAGGACGTCGTGGACGAGCGGACCGATGGCGCGACCCAGCGCCGCTACGACGGCGGCCGGAAGGTGCACCAGCCGCGACCGCGTGTGCAACGCCCGCGCGAGGGCGCCGAGGAACTCGTCGAAGGTGTAGATCTCCGGGCCGACGGCATCCTGCAGCGATCTGCCGTCACCCTCGGCCGCGGCAATTGCGAGCCCCGCCACGTCGCCGACGAACACGGGCTGGACGCGGTAGCTGCCGTCACCGGGGACGGCGTAGGCCGGCAGCTTGCGCAGCAGCCAGGCCATGTTGTTGATCAGAATCTCCTCACGGACGCCGAACACCAGCGAGGGCCGGATCACCGCGTGGTCTGATGTGGTCTCCGCCAGCGCGGCCTCGACCTCCGCCTTGCCGCGGAAGTAGGCGTACGGCGAGTCGGCGGTCGCGTTCGTGACCGATAGGTGCACGATCCTGCGGACGCCGGCCCGTCCCGCCGCCTCGAACAGCGCCCGGCTGTTCGCGACCGCCGAAGCGAAATCGGCGCCGTCGCGCGGGAAGCGGATCCAGTAGGTGTTGAACAGCACGTCGGCGCCCTCCAGCGAGCGCACCAGCTGCTCCGGGTCGTCGAACTGGAGCGGCTCGCGGGGCACGGCGCCCGCCAGCGGATGGCCCGGCGGTGCCGGGCGCCGCGACAGCGATACGACGTCGTCGCCGCGGTCGAGCAGCTGCCGGGCGATGGCACCGCCCGTGTACGAGAAGACGCCTGTCACCACGGCCCGCCGGTTCATGTCCCGTCGCCGCAGCGCGCCATCAGGTCACGCAGAGCGGCGCGCAGCTGATCGGCTCGGGCCGAGAGGTCGGCATCCTCCAGCTTGGCGAGGGCCTCGGACGCGGCATCCAGCTGCACCACGGCACGGCCCAGTGCCTGCTGCGCCTGCTTGAGGTCGCGGGCGCGGGCGGCGGCCAGCCGCTCGGCCTCTCGCTTCCGCGCCGCTCGCTCGGCGGCGCGCTCCGCGGCCGCATCCGGCCGCTTTGGAGCCGCCTTGGTGGGCGGCGCCGGCGGCGGATCGGCGGTCTTCGCTGCGACCGCCGTCTGTCCTTGCCAGCGCATCGGCATTCCGCGCACGACCACGCCGCGCACGCTGCCGCTCACGATCGTGAGCGGGCGCAGGTCGGCCAGCTCGATGGTGACATCGGCGCCGGTCGCCTCCACCAGTCGCCGCAGCTCGTCGAAGGCGACCGCCTGGCCGATGTCCTTGCGCCGGCGCGTGCGGTTCTTCAGCGGCACCCGCGACTCGCCGCGCCCGGCTTGCAGGAGCAGCTGCCGGTCGGCGCCGACGAACGTGATCCGGCCCTCGCCGGCGGGCAGCGCCTCGAGCAGCCGGTCACGCGACACCACCGCCTCGACGGCCGGCGTGGTCGCCGGCCACACCCATTCCACCTCGACCGGTCCGTCCGCGATCCGGCGCAGCGTCAGGCGCCGCCGCCCCAGCTGCACCGCAAGCCCGGTACGGGCCGCGCTCAGGGACATCGCGTCGGCATCCGGTGGCGGGTCGCCGGTGGGGGGCGCGAAGCTGCCGTCAAGACCGTCGCCCGGGAGCGGCAGCCGCGCCATCAGCAGCGACGTCTCGCCCGGAGACGCCACCACCAGCTCGTCGCCGTCGGTGCGCACCGACACCAGCCCGTCGCGCTCCGCCGCCGCATGGCGGAGGATCGCCGCCACCGTACGCGCCGCGCCGGCGGCCTCCGTCACTGCAGGCTCGCCCACTCCGTCGCCAGCATCGCGTACACCAGCTCGCTCTGCCACTCGCCCTTCACCCACTCGTTCTCGCGCAGGTGCCCCTCGAGACGCATGCCCAGGCGCTCCAGCACCGCTGCGGAGGCGGAGTTGCGCGCCTCCAGGCGGCCGGCGATCCGATGCAGGCCGAGCTGCTCGAACCCCAGTCGCAGCATCTCGCGGGCGGCCTCGGTCGCGTAACCGTGGCCCTGGTGGTCGGGGTGCAGCACGTACCCGATCTCGCCCTGCCGGTGCACCTCGCTGTGGTACATGAGGACGACGTCTCCCACCATCGTGTCGCTGCCGCGCGGTTGGATGGCCAGCGTCAGCGCGCCGCCCTCGCCGTCGATCTGGTCACTCGACTCGCGGATCACCTTTTCCACCTGTTTGCGGGTGCGCGGCTCCCAGTACAGGTAGCGCACCACCTCCGGGCGCGACTGGATGTCGTGCAGGACGTGGATATCGGCCTCACGGTAGGGCCGCAGCAGCAGGCGCGCGGTCTCGATCGGATACTCGGGGCGGAGCATCGCTGGAGACTACTCCGGCCGGACGCGATGCCTAACCTCGTAGGATCGGCGGCCGGTCGGCCGCCCGTGCCTCATGCTCGCGGACACGGCGCGAGCGGTGGCTGCGGATCCGAACCCAGCGGGATCGGTCGCTACGCGACGTGGTGCGAAGGATGAACGGTTTCAGTGCCATCCATACCCGGTACTCCACGGCGCCGGATTTCAAACATCACCCGGCAAGGGCCGGTCAGGCCGCCTGGGCGTCGGGGCGCAGATCCAGGTGCTCGACCGCTACCGCCAGCGTCTCGACGACGCCTGCGTCGTAGCGGGTGCCGACGCCCTTCTCGAGCTCTGCGATCGGGTTCAGCGGTCGCTCGCGGTCGTGGTATCGGCGGCCGAAGACCATCGCCAGGTAGGCCTCGGCGGCGAGCAGAATGCGCGATCCCAGGGGGATCTCATCGCCCCGCAGCCCGTTGGGGTAGCCGCTGCCGTCGACGTGCTCGTGGCTGCCCTGCACGATCGCGCGCACGTTGTCGAACAGCGGGCTGGTGCCGAGCATCTCGGCGGAGCGCTGCGGGTGCTCGCGCACGATCGCCCACTCCTCGTCGCTGAGCGGGCCGATCTTGGTGATGATCTCGTCCGGCACGACGCTCATGCCGAGATCGCGGAAGCGGCTGGCGGTGGCCAGCTGCGTCAGCTCGTTCGAGGAAAGGCCCATGCGCCGGCCCACCTCGCGGACGAGGATGTCGAGCTCGGCCTCGCCCGGTGCCACCGGGTCGGCCGTGTGCTCGGCCGGTGGCGGCGGTGGCGCGGCGCTGCCCAGCCGCGACAGCCGCGACCACACGAACGACGCGGGGATCCACTGGTCCTTCTCCTGCACCCGGAAGGCGAACCGCAGCACGCGGTCCTGGTCGACGACGAATAGCCCGTCCTGCCGCCGCGCCTTGCGCATGCGGCGGTCGGACAGCGTGCCCAGAGCACGCGAAGCATCACCCTCGGGGTCGGTCAGCCACTCGGCGGTGCGCGCCACGCTCAGCGACCGGCACAGGTCGGAGTCGCCCGGCGAGACCAGCACCAGGCGCGCCGGCGAGGACGCAATCCGCTCGCCGAGCTCGCGCAGCATGGCCGCGCGCGGGTCGTCGGCGCGGCCGCCCTCGACCAGCACGAGCACCGCGGGTCCGGATGCGATCAGGTCATCCAGGCCGACGGGCTCGCCGGAGTGAGCGGGATTCAGGCGAAACGGGTCAACCGGGGCATCAAGCCGCGGCCGAGGTGTCGTGCTCATCGGCATCCTCGTCAGACGACACGGCCTGCACCTGCGTCGAGGAGATCCTGTTCCGCTCCGCGGCCTGGATCAGCGAGCTGCGGGCCTGCTCGAACGATGCCAGCATCGAAGCCTGTGCCTGCGCCGCGCTGGCGACCAGCTCGTCGGCCTCATGCCGACGGGCCTCCGCCTGCTCGAGGATCTCGGTCACGCGGGCCTGGGCCTGGGCATCGCGGTCGGCGAGCGACTGCTCGAAGCGTTCGCGCTCCTCGCGCAGCTCCTGCTCGACCTGCTGGCGCAGGCGGTCGCCCTCCTTGCGTGCCTTGTTCACGATCTTCTCGGCGTGGGCGCTGGCCTCGTCGATGTGACGCCGGCCGACCTTGGTGGCGTCCTCGATCAGCCGCTGGCGCTCGGCCAGGATGTCGTCGATCTCGAGCGCGCTTACCTCGCGCAGGTTGTGAAGCTCGTTCTTGACGAAGCTCTCGAGCGACTCGACGGCCGTCTCCACGGCTGCGGACAGGCTGCCCAGGTCGGCGTGGGGACGCTCGGCGACGACCGGCTCGGGCAGGCTCGCCACCGGCGGCTCGCCGGCCGGCTCATCGGGGATGCTCTCAACCAGCACCAGCTCGGGCTCCGGCTCGGGCTCGACGGCCACCTCGGGCTGATGCCAGCCGTCGTGCTCGGCGGAGACGGGCCGCTCGTCGGCCTCGACCTCGGCGATGGGCTGGTACACGTCGTCGGCGTCGTCCTCGATCTCGGCCTCGGGCTCGTCCTGGTGATCCACCTCGGCGACGGGCTCAGGCTCAACGTCGGCGGCAGGCTCGAACCCACGCTCGTCGTCGTACACCGGCACGGGCTGCTCCTCACGCTGGAAGGGCTCCGGCTGCGGCGCCGGGGCGTCGGCCAGCTGGTCCGCGATCGACCCGAGGAACTGATCAACCTCTTCCGGGTTGTACCCGGTGGGCGTCAGGGAAAACGATGCGTTGCGCAGCTCGGCCAGCTCGATCGAGCCGGGTGTCGCGTCTGCCAGCTCCGCGAGGAAGCGATCGACCTCCTCCGGGTTGTAGCCGGTCGGGGTGAGCGAGAACGACGCGGTACGAATGCTCGCCGGATCGATCATTGTGAAGGCGCCTCCTGGTGAAGCATGGAACGTTGGACAACAACGGGTCGATAGCCTTATCGGCGTTCCGTTCTAACCCTTTAGGGCCGTTGTGCCTCCTCAACGGTGGGATGGGCGGCGACGACGGGGCGGTCGCGCTTCGGTAGTGTTCGCGGCCGTGGCGGAGAGCGGGACATCGCGAGGTGACAGGCGCCCGATCGGCGTGATCGGTGCGGCGCTCGACCTCGGCTCGGGGCGTCGCGGCGTCGACATGGGGCCGTCGGCGATCCGCTACGCGCAGCTGGGCGAGCGCATCGAGGAGATGGGCCTGCCCATCCACGACCACGGCAACGTGCGCACCGGGATGGTGGAGGCGCTCGACCAGGGCGACCCGTCCGCGCGCTACTGGAGCGCCATCAAGCGCACCTGCGAGGAGCTCGCAGACCACGTGGCGGCGACGGTCAACGACGGCGAGATGCCGCTCGTGCTGGGCGGCGACCATTCGATCGCGATCGGCACGCTGGGCGGGCTGGCGCGCGCGCACGCGGCCCCGGGCGGCGTGGTGTGGCTGGACGCGCACACCGACATCAACACGCCCACCACCTCCCCCAGCGGCAACGTGCACGGCATGCCGATGGCGGTGGCGCTGGGCCTGGCCGACGATCCCCGCTTCGAGGCGTCCGCCTGGCCGCTGCCGATGATCAAGCAGGAGCACACCGTGCTGGTGGGCATCCGCAGCGTCGACGGCGGGGAGCGGTCGCGGCTGCACGAGCTGGGCGTGCGGGTGTTCACGATGGAGGACATCGATCGCCACGGCATGCGCGACGTGATGGAGGAGGCGATCTCGATCGCGTCCGGTGCCGCGTTCATGCACGTGTCGCTGGACATGGACGTGCTCGACCCCGACCAGGCGCCGGGCGTGGGCACGCCGGTGCGCGGAGGGATCACCTACCGCGAGGCGCACCTGGCGATGGAGATGCTTTCCACCAGCGGCAAGGTGTCGTCGGTCGAGGTGGTCGAGGTCAACCCGGTGCTGGACGAGCACAACGCCACGGCCACGCTGGCGGTGGAGCTGGTGCTGTCGGCGCTGGGGGCCCGCATCCTGTAGCCACGGCTGTGCCGGGCTAGCGCTCGCCCTCGCTGGGCTCGTAGTAGACGGTGCCCAGCAGCTCGTCCGGCAGGTACTGCTGCTCCACCCAGCCGCCCGGGTAGTCGTGCGGGTAGCGGTAGCCCTGGCCGTGGCCGAGCTTGGCCGCGCCGGCGTAGCTGGCGTCGCGCAGCGGCTTGGGCGGTCGCAGGTTGCCGCGCTCGCGAACGTCCTGGCCGGCCCGCTGGATGGCCGTGTAGCTGGCGTTCGACTTGGGTGCGCGGGCCAGATACGCGACCGCCTGTGAGAGGTTGATGCGACACTCGGGCAGTCCCACGAACTCGACCGCGCGGGCGCAGGCCACCGCCACCTGCAGCGCCTGGGGGTCGGCGTTGCCGACGTCCTCAGACGCGAACACGATCATCCGCCGGGCGATGAACTTGGGGTCCTCGCCGCCGGCGATCATCACGGCCAGGTAGTAGATGGCGGCGTCCGCGTCGGAGCCGCGCATGCTTTTGATGAAGGCCGACGTGACGTCGTAGTGGTGGTCGCCGCCCTTGTCGTACAGGAGCGGCCGCTTGCGGGCTGCGTCGTGCACGTTGTCGGAGCTGACCGGCTCGCCGGCGGCGGCCGCCACGGCGGCCTCCAGGATGTTGAGCGCGTTGCGGGCGTCGCCGCCGGCTGCGGCCACGATCTCGTCGCGGATCTCGTCGGGCAGCGTGATCGCCAGCTCCGTCTCGCCGCGGCGGACGACGCCGGCCAGGTCATCGCGGTCGAGCGGCTGCAGCTCGAACAGCTGGCACCGCGACAGCAGCGCCGAGTTGACCTCGCAGTAGGGGTTCTCGGTGGTGGCGCCGATCAGCGTCACCAGACCGGACTCGACCCCGGGCAGCAGCGCATCCTGCTGCGCCTTGTTGAAACGGTGGATCTCGTCCAGGAACAGGATCGTCTTCTGCCCGGTCTGGCCCAGCCGCTGCTCCGACTCCGACAGCACGCGCCGCACGTCGGCGATCCCGACCTGCACCGCCGACAGCTCCTCGAAGTGGGCACGCGTGGTGTGGGCGACGATCCGGGCGAGTGTGGTCTTGCCGGTGCCGGGCGGCCCGTAGAAGATCATCGACCCCACCCGGTCCTCGGCGATGGCGCGCTGCAGGGCGCTGCCCTCCCCGATCACGTCCCGCTGCCCGGCGAACTCGTCGAGCGCCTGCGGCCGCACCCGCTGCGGCAGCGGCGCCTGCGCGCCCAGACGGCCTCCGGCCGCGTCCGCGAACAGGTCATTTGCCATGCTGCAGGCTACACTGAGCGCGTGGGCACGACAGCCAGAGAAACTGTGCGACTGGGCGGCATGGCCCTGCGGAACGGCATCTTCGTGCACAGCCTCGACCACTGGGCGGCGGCGGTGCGAACACCGGACGGCGAGCTGCGCCTGGCCTCGGGCCGCAAGCCGGAGCTGCCTGCCGGCCTGCTCGCGGTGCCCGGCGTCCGCGGCGTGCTGCGGATGGCCGAGATGGGATACCTGCTGCCGATCATGCGGCGCAGGCTGCCCGAGGCGCGGCTGCCGGTCGAGGGGGCCGGGAGCGCTGCCGCGCTGGGCGCCACCGTCGTCGTGTCCCGCGCGATCCGCGGCAGCCGGCTGTCGCCGCTGACGGCCGAGCTGCTGGGCGCATCGCTGGCGCTGGTGCCGGCCATGGCCTCGCTGCGCGGATCGCAGGTGGCCGGATATCACGGCGCCGAGCACAAGGCCATCGGAGGCTACGAGCACGGCCAGGCCGCCGAGCAGGCCACGAAGGAGCACGACCGCTGCGGGTCGCACATGGTGGGGCCGATGCTGGCCGCGACCGTGGTCGGAAACGTGCTCGTGAACCGGTTGCCGGCGTCCCGGCGCAGCCCCGCCCGGCTGGTCGCCGGCGTGGCTGCGATCGGTGCCGCCACCGAGGTGTTCGGCTGGATGACCCGCCACCACGACAATCCGGTGTCGCGCGCCCTGCGGTGGCCCGGATACGAGCTGCAGCGGGTCGCGGCCACGCGCGAGCCGACCGAACAGGAGCTGGAGGTGGCGCAGGCCGCGCTGCACGAGGTGCTGCGGCTGGAGGGCGCCGAGCCGCTGATCGTCTAGCCGCCGGATTTTGCAGACCGTGCAATACGCGGTAATCTGGACGGACCTATGGACTTCTTTCAGGGCTTCGGGACGTGGCTGCTGTTGCTGCTCTGGCCGTTGGTGCTGCCGGCCTGCTTCATCGCCCTCGTCTTCTTCGCGTACAAGATGTGGCGGGCGATGCCCACCACCAAGCCGAACAAGATCCAGCCGGCCAGCGGCCACTCCGTGCGCTGGCACGACGTGGCCGGCGCCGACGAGGCGCGCGAGGAGCTGGAGGAGATCGTCGAGTTCCTGCGCGATCCCAAGCGGTTCAAGAAGCTGGGTGCGCGCGTGCCCAAGGGCGTGCTCTTGTACGGGCCGCCCGGCACCGGCAAGACGCTGATGGCCAAGGCCATCGCCACCGAGTCGGGTGCCAACTTCTACTTTCAGAGCGCCTCCTCGTTCGTGGAGATGTTCGTGGGCGTCGGCTCGGCGCGGATCCGCCGCCTGTTCGCGGAGGCGCGCAAACACCAGCCCTCGATCATCTTCATCGACGAGCTGGACGCCGTCGGCACGGCTCGCTCGGGCGGCGCCCACAACCGCGAGCACGACCAGACGCTGAATCAGCTACTGGTGGAGCTGGACGGGTTCGACGAGGCCGACCGGCTGATCATCATGGGCGCGTCCAACCGGCTCGACGACCTCGATCCGGCTCTGCTGCGACCGGGCCGGTTCGATCGCCAGATCCACGTGGCGACGCCCGACCTCAAGGGGCGCCGCGAGATCCTCGCCGTGCACACCCGCAACAAGCCTCTGGCCGAGGCCGTCGACCTGGCCGTGATCGCGCGCCAGACGGCCGGCCTGACCGGTGCCGACCTGGCCAACATCTGCAACGAGGCGGCGATCCAGGCCGGGCGCGCCGGGGCCAAGGAGATCACGCCATCGCACTTCAACGCCGCGGTCGAGCGGGTGGTGGCCGGGCTGCAGCAGCGCAAGCTGATCACCGACAAGGAGAAGCGGGTGATCGCCTACCACGAGGCCGGTCACGCACTGGTCGCGCGGCTGATGTCGGACGACATCCACAAGGTTACGATCGTGCCCCGCGGCCGCGCGCTCGGATTCATGATGAGCCTGCCTGAGGAGGACCGCTACGTACTCTCCAAGGACGAGCTGGAGGATTGGCTGAAGGTCACGCTGGGCGGCCGCGCAGCCGAACAGGTCGTGTTCGGCCGCATCACCAACGGCGCCGCCAACGACCTTGAGCGGGCCACGTCGGTCGCCCGATCGATGGTGTTCGAGTGGGGCATGGGCAGCTCAACCACATCCCATCAGATGCGCGCCGACAACTACTCGCTGTCGGAGGAGACCAAGCGGCTGCGCGACCACGAGCAGCGCGAGATCACCGACAAGGCCTACACCGAGGCGCTGCGGCTGGTGCTCGAGCATCGCCGCCACCTGGATGTGCTGGCAAACGCGCTGCTCGACCAGGAGACGCTCGATCGAGACCAGATCGACGAGCTGCTGATCGACCTGCAGCCGGAGTCCAACGCATCCGGCCAGATCGGCGTCGAGCTACCGCGCGACGGCGCGGGTGCCGGCCAGCCCGTCGTGCACCGGCCCGAGCCGGTGCTGCACAGCGAGCCACCCGAGCAGCCCGACCAGCACCCCTAGCCGGCGGGTGTGTCGTCGGGCGCCGCACCGTCGGGCGCTGCCGGCGGCGTGTCCGCGACCTCCTCGGCCTCGCTCTCGACGGTCTCGCTGGACGCGTCGGCGGTGGCACCCTCGGCCCGCACGTCGGCGATCTCCTGCTCCTTCTCCGAGATCCTGTCGCGAAGCTCGTGCACCTTGGTCGTCTGGTCGGCCAGCGAGGTGGGCGTCTCGCCCAGCGCGATCATGGCGGCGCCGAGGTCGGCCAGCGCCTCCTTCTCCTCGCCTTTGAGGCTGCGCAGCTGCATCTGCAGCTGGCCCGTCTTGGCCGTGTCGGTGGTCTTCTCGACGACGGTGGTCGCCACGTCCGTCGCCTGCTGCTTGATCTTGTCCAGGAAGCCCATGCATCCTCCGTTTGCCGCTCGTTTTGCGTATATGACCCACTAGGATCCGTGCGCAGTGCGCGCACAGACGATCCATCATATCGGGCATGCTGTCGACGATCTCGACGCCGCCATCGCCGACTACCAGCAGCTGCTGGGGGGCGTGCTCGAGCACCGAGAGACGGTGCCCGACCAGGGGGTGGAGGCGGCAACGATGCTGCTGGGCGATGGTCGCGTCGAGCTGCTGCAGCCGCTGGGTGACGACACCCCAGTTGGCAAGTTCCTGCTCAACCGCGGTCCCGGCATGCACCACATGGCGCTGCGGGTCGACGACATCGACCAGGCCCTGGCCGATGCCGCCGCCGCCGGCGCCGAGCTGATCGACCAGCAGCCGCGCGTGGGCCTGTTCGGGCTGCGCGTGGCGTTCATCCATCCGCACAGCGTGCACGGCGTGCTGGTGGAACTCGTGCAACCAGCGAACGAAGGGGACGGGCATGGCTGAATCGCGGGTCGAGATCGGGTTCGACGGCGGCCTCATCATCAGCGCGAAGGTGGCCGACGCGGAGTGGGCCAAGGTCGAGTCGGCGCTGGCCGCGGGCAGCGGCATGGTCAGCTTCAACGCCGAGGACACCGACCACCACGTCGACATCTCGAAGATCTGTTACGTGCGCCGCGAGGCACGTGTGGGCCGGGTCGGGTTCTGAGCGGAGCGCCGTAGATGGCGGGTCTGGGGCTGCTCGGTCTGCAGTGGTCGGGCGTGACGACGACCCTGCGCTGCCTGTGCGGGACGTCGGTCGCGGCCGATGCCGGGCAGGGCATCGCCGACGTCCACGACCCGCGCCTGGGTGAGCTGGCGCGCGTGTCCAGGTCGAAGCGGATGGTGCCGGCAACGCTGGAGGTGAGCGACCTGACGCGGCTGGTGCGGGGCGCCCGGCGTGGTGAGGAGTTGGGCGGCGAGCTGCTCGCGCACATGCGCACGACCGATGCGGTGGTGCTGGTGGTGCGCTGCTTCCACGACGATCAGGTGGCGCACCCGTCGGGGAGGGTGAACCCGCTTGACGACGCCGAGACGATCGAGCTGGAGCTGGTGTTCGCCGACCAGGCGGCGGTGGCGCGGCGGCTGGAGCGCGTGGCGAAGACGGCCAAGTCGGGCGACCGGGCGATCGTGGCCGAGCAGGAGCTGCTCGTGGAGCTGGCGGCCGGGTTGGAGCAGGGGCGCCCTGCGCGCTCGCTGGGCCTGGATCTGCCCGACGCGCTCGACCTGCTGACGGCGAAGCCGGCGCTGACGATCGCGAACGTTGACCAGAGTGGCAACGAGCAGGCGGTGGAGGCGCTGCGGGCCTTCGGAGCGGAGCGCGGGATCGGCACGATCGCGCTGGACGCCAAGCTCGAGGCCGAGATCGCGGAGCTGGACGAGGGCGACCGGCGCGCGTTCTTGGACGACCTCGGGATCGAGCGGCCGGCGCTCGAGGAGGTGAGCCTGGCCGCGTACGCCGCCCTTGATCTGATCCCGTTCTTCACGTCGGGCGAGAAGGAGTCGCGGGCGTGGACGATCCGCCGCGGCCAGAACGCCCAGGAGGCGGCCGGCAAGATCCACACCGACCTCGCCCGCGGGTTCATCCGGGCCGAGGTGATCGAGTGGAACAAGCTGGTGGAGGCGGGCGGCGAGACCGAGGCCAAGCGCCGCGGCTGGGTGCGCGTGGAGGGCCGCGACTACGTGGTCAAGGATGGCGACGTCCTCAACGTGCGCTTCAACGTCTGAGCTTCGAGCCGCACTGTCACGGCGACGCAACGATCCGCCACCCGCCCGATCGGGCGCGCTTGGTGCCGGCTCTGCAACGACATGCAACGACGCCGGGGCGGTCCGCCAACGGCCCCCGCGTGGTAGTCAAACCCCGATCCGGGACGCGACCCAGCGTTCAAGCCAAACCGGTGATCCGCGCAGATCACGACCTGCTGCGGTGCTGTCACGAAGCTCTGTCCACGGCCGGGTCGGCCTCTCGAAGCTCTGTCCACGGCCGGGTCGGCCTCTGAGCCCAAGCCGTGTCACGACCTGCCACGCGGGCGTGACGAATGCGTCAGCTGAGCGGGGCGGACTCGCCCGGCCCGTGCAGCGTGCCGGCCTGCGCCTGCTGGGCGATCACCTTCGAGTCGCGCAGGAAGGTGCCGTCCTCGAACTCGACCAGCGGCAGCTTCTGCACGCCGGTCAGCTGCTTGACGTCGCTTCGCAGAAAGCGCACTGGCGAGTGTTTGACCAGCTCGTAGTCGATGCCGGCCTCGTCCAGCGCGTGCTGGGCGGCCCAGCAGGGATGCGGGCCCTTCACGAACATGGCCGAACACCTGTGCAGCTTGATAGGCATGCCCCGATGCTAGCTCAACTGCGCCAGCGAAGGATTGCGACCGCAACCACGTAGGTGACTCCCGCGATCGCGCTGAGCTGACTGTACGGGGACCCGTCCCGGCCGTGGCCGATCTCCCACAGCCACGTGCCGATCACCACGCAGATCAGCACCAGGCCGGTGCCGGCCGTAGCGCGCAGGTCGATCGCCTCCCATCGCTCGTCGCGGCCGGGGCCGCCCAGCCCGCTCAGCGTCTCGCTGCGTCCGCCGAACAGGAACACCGCGCCCAGCGCGGTCATCAGCCCCAGCCCGAACACCCCGAACGCCGGGTCCCCGCCGGCCCAGGCGGCGACCAGTATCGCCACACCCAGCGCGACCGAGAAGGCCGGCATCCACCAGCGGCTGCGAAACACCCTATGCATCGTCGTCTCCATGAAAGATCTCCTCCACCGCGCGGTCGAAGAACCGTGCCAGGGCCATCGCCAGGGGCAGCGACGGCGTGTAGCGCCCGGTCTCGATCGAGTTGATCGTCTGCCGCGAGACGCTCATCGCCTCGGCCAGCTGCCCCTGTGACAGCCCCGCCGTGTCCCGCAGCATCCGGATGTCATTGCGCATCGATGTAAAGCTAGCTTGACAGAGCCGCGCTGTCAAGCCAGCTTTACATCACCACGATGCGCGGCGCCCGGGCGCTATCCCTGCCGCAGCAGCGGATGCGTGAGTCCGTGCTGTTCACATATCCGCTCAACGCTGCCCATGTCGAACTCGATGCCGTACTTCGGGGAGAGATCCGACATGTCGGTCTCGCCTCGCTCCAGGCGCTCGGACAGCTCGCGGAAGAAGTGCTCGAACCCGGCCGGCGAGATGATCTCGAGGATCCGGCAGGGCGTATCGCTGGCGTTCCAGAACGTGTGCCACTGGTCGCGAGGCTTGAACGCGAGGTCGCCGGCCTCGGCGTAGATCACGTCGTCGCCCAGCAGCGCGCCCATCCGGCCCTCCAGCACGTAGCTCCACTCGTCGACGCCGTCATGCCGGTGCAGCGGGGCGCACAGCGAGCGGGGTGGGATCGGGTGCTCGACCAGCGAGAAGCCGCCGCCCGACTCCTCGCCCCAGATCATGAAGCGGGCACCGCAGCCGCCCAGCTCGGCGTAGAGACCGTCGGCCGGACCCACCTTGCGGGGGCCCTGGGATGCGTCGAAGCGGCGGATCGTGTCGGTAGTCTGGCTCATGGTGTATCCTTTCAGTGAACAGTAGTGTTCGACGAACATACCACACCGACGCGACGATGAACAGCCCCCGCCCCTATACCAAGACCCGGCGAGCCGAGCTCGAGCAGCAGACGCGCGAGCGGATCACCGAGGCAGCTGTGGACCTGCACGGATCCCTCGGCCCGGCCCAGACCACCATCAGCGCGATCGCCCAGCGTGCGGACGTCCAGCGCGCGACCGTCTACCGGCACTTCCCGGACGCGTCGGCCCTGTTCGCCGCCTGCTCGGCGCACTGGGTGGCGCAGAACGAGCCTCCCGACCTGGCCGGCTGGGCGGCCATCGGCGACCCGGCTGCCCGGCTGGCCGTCGCGCTGACGG
The DNA here is from genome assembly GCA_035553035.1 of Gaiellales bacterium. GTDB lineage: Bacteria > Actinomycetota > Thermoleophilia > Gaiellales > JAICJC01 > JAICYJ01. The sequence continues at coordinate 52,369 of DATNEO010000118.1, forward strand.
AGCTGTACGCCTGGTACGCGCGCACGCAGCGGATGCTGGAGCTGCTGATCCGCGACCTGCCGCTCGTGCCGGCGCTGCAGACGCAGTTCCGGCTGCCGGGCTACCTGGACGCCGCGGCCGATGTGCTGCTCGCCGGCCGGTCCGAGCGCGGCACCGCCCGGCGGCGAGCCCGCGCCGCGCTCGCCCACGCCGTCGCATTCGAGACGTGGCTGTCGCTGGTGCGACAGCAGGGCCTCACCAGCGCCGAGGCGATCAGGCTGATGGAGCGGATGGCGGCGCGCTGACCCGCACCATCACGAACCAGTCGCCGTCGTGCAGCACCTCGCCGCCGGCCAGCTCCGCTGCCAGCCCGGCGCCGGTGACGTAGCGCTTGTAGACGGTGTGCACGGAGCCATCGTCGAGCGTTCGCTCCTGCTCCTCCTCGGCCTCGTGATCCGGCCGCACGTGGGAGTCGATCACGACCAGCTCGCCCGCCACCCGCAGGGCTTCGGCCACGAACTGCTCGCGCTGACCGGCGCGCAGGTGCCCGTAGAAGTGGCCGGTGAAGACCCGGTCGAAGCTGCCGTCCTCGAACGGCAGCGGCATCGCCTCTGCCTGGACGACGCGTCCGCCGGGGATCCGCCCGCGTGCGATCTCGAGCATCTGCGCGCTCTGGTCGAGCCCGGTCACGGCACCTCGCAGGTGGCGCGTCAGGAACCCGGTGCCGCAGGCGACGTCCAGCGTCGTGGCCGGCGGCAGCGTGGCCACCGCCGCGCACAGGCCGCCCAACTCCTCATGCCAGCCGGGGCGGTTGCGCTCGGCGAACAGGCCGGTGCCCATGTACCACTGGTCGTACTCGGGCGCGCGGCGGTCGTAGTACTCCAGCATCGCGGCGATC